>NZ_JBHVJX010000035.1:0-37824 GCF_042798755.1 Streptomyces sp. NPDC057743 | reverse complement strand
GGGCCGGGGGGGCCCCCCGCCGGGCCCGCGCGCCCCCCCCGGGGGGGGCGGGGGGGGGGGCGCCGGGGGGGGGCCCCCCCCCCGCCCCCCTATGTCCGGCCGTTCGCGGGCAACGTCCTGTGTCTCGGCGGCGGGAGCGCCGGGCTCCGTCATGAGCGTCTCCATGGGTTGGTGGTGTCGCCCATAGTTGCACGGGCCTCAGCCCACGTTGTTGGCTCTCCCGCCGTGCGGGTTGCTGTTCTTTGCGCCTGCGGCGCGGGCCGATCCGCTGCGCGGGGCGGTGCCGCTGCGCGGGGCGGTGCCGCTGCGCGGGGCGGTGCCGCTGCGCGGGGCGGTGCCGCTGCGCGGGGCGGTGCCGCTGCGCGGGGCTTTTGGGGTGCGGTGACGGTCCTCCGGGGTGGGGGTGCCAGACTGCTTCGCTTTACGTCTGGCACCCCCACCCCTCCGGCCCGTCCCCTCCCGTGGGGGGTGGGTGAAAACGGTGATTTCCACGTCCGCCCGGTGGGCCAACTCGGGCCGCACGGTTGAGTGGTGACCGTCAGCGGACGAGGACGACGCGTGAGTCTGCGTGGCGACCGTCAGAAGACAGGCGGCCCCAGCCACACCGGGCCACGGCCGTCAGGGGACCACAAGGATCAGCCCCAACTCACCTGGTTTTCCACCCACTCACGGGAGGGGACGGGTCGGAGGGGGCGGTAGGCCAGACGTAAAGCGAAGCAGTCTGGCATGCCGCCCCCGGAGACCCGTCACCGCACCCCGACAGCCCCGCGCAGCGGACAAGACAACTACACCCCGCCCCGCGCAGCGGAAAGGCGAACAACAAGCCCGCGCCGCAAGGCGCAAACAACAGCACCCCGCGCGGCGGGACAGCCAAGTACGTGGGAAGCAGCCGGCCGCAGGCCCCCGTGCAACGATGGGCGGCATGGCACATGGCACAGAGCGACAAGCAGGCGCGGAGCCATCGGCGCGAGCCGGTCACGTGGGTGGGACCGCAACCGCGCCCCCGCCCTCGCTTCCGGCGCCCTCCTCGCCGGGGCGCACCCCGGTGACGGCGCCGGCCCCTCAGAAGGTCCGGGAGGGCGGTGCGGCGGGGCGGAGGGTGGCCGTGGTCACCGGGGCCGGTTCGGGCATCGGGCGGGCGGTGGCGGTGGCGCTGGCCGCCGACCACTGGGCGGTGGTGCTGGCCGGCCGGCGCGTCGAGGCCCTGGAGGAGACCGCCCGTCAGGTGGGTTACGCGGGCATCGAGAGCCCCGCGGTGCTGCCCGTCCCGACCGACGTCACCCGCCCCGACCAGGTCGACGCCCTCTTCGCCGCGGCCCGCGACCGCTTCGGCCGGGTGGACCTGCTCTTCAACAACGCGGGCGCCTTCGGCCCGCCCGTCCCGTTGGAGGAGCTCTCCTACGAGGACTGGCGGGCGGTGGTCGACGTCAACCTCAACGGCGCGTTCCTGTGCGCCCGGGCCGCGTTCAGGGCGATGAAGGAGCAGGACCCGCAGGGCGGCCGGATCATCAACAACGGCTCGATCTCCGCCCACGTGCCGCGGCCGCACTCGATCGCGTACACCGCCACCAAGCACGCGATGACCGGGCTGACCAAGTCGCTGTCGTTGGACGGCCGTCCGTACCGGATCGCCTGCGGTCAGATCGACATCGGCAACGCGGCCACCGAGATGACCGGCCGGATGCGGACCGGGACCCTCCAGGCCAGCGGCCGCACCGAGGTCGAACCGGTGATGGACGCCGCCGACGTGGCCCGTACGGTGGCGCACATGGCGGCGCTCCCCTTGGAGGCCAATGTGCAGTTCGCGACGGTGATGGCGACCACCATGCCGTATATCGGGCGGGGTTGAGCGGCGGGCCGGAGCACTACGGGCCGTTTGGGAATAGCCGGGCGGCGGTGGGTGGTTCGCACGGCCATGACACTCGACATCACTGCCGGGGCGCCCGCCCACACCCCCGAGGTCCTGCGCTACACCGCGTTCTCGGCCGATCCCGCGGGCGGTAATCCGGCCGGCGTCGTCCTGGACGCCAGCGGGCTGGACGACGCGGCGCGACTGGGCATCGCCGCCGAACTGGGTTATTCGGAGACGGCGTTCCTGACCGCGCCGCCCGAGGGGCTGGGCGAGCCCGGCCGGGCGTTCACCATCCGGTACTTCAGCCCGCTCGCCGAGGTGGCGTTCTGCGGCCATGCCACGGTCGCCGCCGCGGTGGCGCTGGCCGAGCGGATCGGCCCGGGCGATCTGGTCTTCGCCACCCAGGCGGGTCCGGTCCCGGTCACCGTCGCCCGGCAGGACGGCGCCCTACGCGCCACCCTGACCAGCGTCGAGCCGCGCGTCGAGCCGGTCGCGCCGGCGGATGTCACCGAGGCGCTGGCCGCGTTGGACTGGCCGGCCGCCGACTTGGACCCGGCGCTGCCGCCCCGGATCGCCTACGCCGGAGCGCGCCATCTGGTCCTCGGCGCGGCCACCCGCGGGCGACTGGCCGCGCTCGCCTACGACTTCGACCGGCTGGCCGCCCTGATGCGTCGACTGGACCTGACGACGCTCCAGTTGGTGTGGCGGGAGGCCGAGACGGTCTTCCACGTCCGCGACCCGTTCCCGGTGGGCGGCGTGGTGGAGGACCCGGCGACGGGCGCCGCGGCCGCCGCGTTCGGCGCCTACACCCGGGCCCTGGGCCTGGTCACCGCCCCGGCGACGCTCACCCTCCACCAGGGGCACGACCTGGGGCGCCCGGGCCTGTTGACGGTCGACCTGCGCCCCGGCGACCCGCGTTCCCACGTCAGCGGAACCGCGGCCCGGATTCCCACGGGGGCCACTTCCCCGGGCCCGTCCGCGGTGCGGCGGTAGGCGTCCTCGGCCACCGGCGGGGTGCGCGGGGGCCCAACGGCCCGGGCTTTAGCGGGCGTTGTCGGGCGTTGCCCCGCCCCCGGCTCCGCACCCGCGCCCGCCCCGCGGCTCGCAGGACACCGACACCGTGACCACCCGGGGTCCCGCCCCGCCGCCGGACGGCCGTGTGGCGGACGGGCCGGTGGCAGAGTGGCCTCCCCCGGGCGCCTCTCCGGCGGACGGCTGGGCGATCGGCGGCCGCACCGTCATCGTCCCCCCGCCCCCCTCGTGGCGCCCGGCCCCGAAGGTGTCGTCGCGCCAGCCCAGCAGCGCCGAAGCCACCACCACGATCAGTACCAGCACCGCGAAGAGCAGCAACGGCCGCGCCCGCACCAGTCGTTGGCGCAGCCGCGCCAAGCGCCGCCCGTTCCCGCGGTATCCGGCCCGGGTCCCCGCACCCGGGCCCGTGCCGGGCATCGCCCCTGGTCGACGGTTGTGGCCCCATGCCCGCGCGATCCGTCTCTTCCAATACACCAGTCGGTAGTAGTGCTTCAGCACCGCGGCGCCCCCTCATGTGACTGCCCGGGAAAGCACGAGGGTACTGCCCGCCGGCGCCCGTGCCGCCGGGCAGTACCCCTCGCCGGCGGCCCGGGGCGGCCGGGGCAGCGGGCCTTGACCCCGCGGCCGCCGCGCGCCCCGCGACGGTCGCCACCGCCGCCGCGCGCACGGCAACGGCCCCGTTCCGGCCCCTGAGCAGGCGGGGCGGAACGGGGCCGGCGACCCGACACGGTCAGCCCAGGCCGGGCAGGCCCCGGGCCGGAGACTGGCCGGTGGTCGACAGCCCCTGCTTCGGCAGTGCGCCCGTCAGCGTCTTGCCGCTGAGCGTGTCCGTCACCGACTTCCCCGACAGGGCCTTCCCCGGCAGGGCGCCGCCCTTTCCGCCCGCCGCGCCGGTCGGCAGGCCGCCGAGGAGCCCGCCGTCGGCCGTCGCCGCCTGCGCCGTCCGGCCCAGGAGCTCGCCGCCGGCCTCGGCGGTCGCCCCCAGCGTCTGCGCCGCCCGCGGCGTCACCTTCGCCGCGGCGTCGCCCAGGGCGCCGGCCTCCGCGGGCATCACGTGGTCCACGGCCTTGTGCTCGACCCCGCCCGCGACCCCCGTCGCCTGCTGCGCGGCGCCGCCCGCCGTGCCACCCAGCCCGCCGGGGTCCACGTTGGTCAGCCCGCCCGCGTCGGGCAGCTTCGGTACGTCGGCGGCGTGGGCCCCGGCAGCCGATCCCAGCGTCATCGCGGCCGCGGCCATGCCCACTGCCGTCAGAACTCGTCGCATCAAGGCTCCTCGTGAATGGAGATGTGCTTGTGTGATGAGAACGATGAGCTGCGCACCCGGACACGCGGGGGCGGCGCGATCCGGCGCGGGGGGTGTGAGGGGGGCGGGTGGGACGACGGCTGCGCCGGGGAGGGCAACGGCGGCCCACGCCCTGGGCGTTGGCCCCGGGCCGGGCCGCGCGTTACCGCGTTACCCCGTCAGCCGAGCGTCGGCACCATCGGGCTGCCGAAGTCCAGCTTCCCCTTGCCGTCACCCTTGTAGAACTGGAACTCGCCGCCGCCGGAGACCCGGATGACATCCGACTTGCCGTCGCCGTCGACATCGCCACCGGTGATCTTCAGCGACGTGCCCCACGAGGTGTCGTGCCACATGGCTCGGGAGGCATCGAGGGTTCCATTGCCGTTGCCCGGGTACCAGCGGAACTCGCCGTTGCCCCAGATGGCGACGACGTCGTCCTTGCCGTCCCCGTTGAAGTCACCGGTGGTGAACTGGGGGATGGTCTTCCAGGAGTCGTTGTTCCACATCGCCCAGTGCTTGCCGCTCAGCGTGCCGTCGGCGTTGGTGGGGTAGGCATGCAGGTAGCCGGAGCCCCACGCCATGAGCAGTCCGTCGCGGCCCGAGTCGTCGACCTTGTAGCGGGCGATGCGCATGTTGGCGACGGAGTCGTCGGGCCACATCTTCTTGTAGTCCTCGGCCAGTTCCCCGCGGTTGTCGCCCAAGTAGAGGCGCAGGGTGCCGTCCTGCCAGACGGCGGCGATGTCGCCCTTGCCGTCGCCGTTGAAGTCACCGGCGGCGATCTGCTTGGCCCGCTTCCAGCTGTCGTCGTGCCACAGCGCGCGGCCGTATTCCAGCTTGCCGTCCGCTCCGCCGTAGAGGACGTGCAGCGTGCCGTCCTTGAACCGGACGACGACGTCGTCCCGGCCGTCTCCGTTGAAGTCGGCGCCGCCGGCGACGGTCTCGGTCAACTGGCCTGCGCGGTCGGTCAGTCGGGCGCGGTTCACCCAGCTGCCCAGCCCGTCGGTGCGGGTCGCGGTGGCTTGCGCGGGCCCCGTGACCTCCGAGCCGAAGCAGCCCGCGCCGTTGGACGCGCCGCTCAGCGCGACCAGTTCCGCCCGGCCGCCGCGCTCGCGGACGATCGGCCCGCCGGCGTCGCCCTTGCAGATGCCGCCCGCCTCGCTCTTGGCCGACAGGGTCACCGCACCGTCGTCGACCTTCTTCGTGGTGAAGGCGGCGGTGTGCAGGCGCTGCGGGACCCACTCGTCCTTGGTCCGGCCGTAGCCCGCGGCCCGCACGGTGTCCCCGGTCTGCACGGTGGAGTCGGCGACGGGCAGCGGAGCGACGCCCGTGGCGGGCTGTTCCAGGCGCGCCAGGACGACACCGCGGCTGGGGTGCGGGACCAGTTCGCTGACCGCGCTGACGGTGCCCTTGGAGGTGCCCAGGTCGGTGCGGCCCACGGTCACGGTGGCCTTGAGCCGGGGCTTGCCGGCCGCGACCGGGGCGCCGGGCTTGTCCACGAAGCAGTTGCTGTCGGTGAGCACCCACTGCGGATCGACCAGCACACCGGAACAACCCCGCGCGAAGTCACCGACGGTGAGCTGGGCGGTGTACGCGTACGTGCCTTCCTTGGCGTCGTCGCCGACAACGGCGTTCGCCGGGGCGGCGGTGAAGACACCCGCCGCAACGGCTGTCGCGGCGAGCCCTGCTATCCGCGCCGCGCGCGGACGAATCTCTGACACTTCTGCTGCTTTCTGTGTTTCTCGTGGGAAGCGGTGGTGCGCCTGACGTCCGACGAGCGGGACGACCGGGTTTGCGCTCCGCCCGCCCCGGCTACGGGACTGCGGCGGGCTTACGGGCAAGAGCGGTGCGGCGCACGGGAGTTGTCCCGCACCGGGGGTCGCACCCGCATCGCGCGGTCGGGGCTACTTGTTCGTGCGGATCTCGACCAGGACGTACTCGCGCCCCTCGGGGTCGACGGACTCGCCGACCGGCGTCCACTGCCCCTTGGAGACCTCGACCTCCTGCGGCTTCGCCTTGGGCGTGGCGAGGGTGACGTCGGCGGAGTGGTCGGAGGAGCCCTTGATGATGTGGACCGAGGGGATCTCCAGGGCGAGGTAGCCGGAGGCGCCGGTGGTGCGGAAGCAGATCTTCTCGTTCTTCCGCGACCACACCTCCATCAGCCCGGTGCCGGAGGAGCAGTCGGCGAGGACGATGTGGCCGTCGCCGCGCTTGAGGGTGATCCCCTTCTCCTTCTCGATCTTGTCGGCGCCCGGGTAGGTGAAGTCCTCGACGGCGGAGTCGAATTGACCGTCGGCCACCGACACCGACGGGCCGGGGTCGCTGGCGTGGGAGGACGTGGTGGTGGCGACGACCGCGGCAGCGCACGCTGCCACGGCCGCACCGGTGGCGATGATCCGCCGTGCGAGCTTCATACAAGGTCCCTCTGCGAAAAGGCGAGTTGAGCCGTGCCGTGCCGGCCCCGCCCGGTGGGGCAAACGGAACTTTGGCCCACTAAAGGGCCGTTTGGGCACGGAGAGGCAAAATTCAAGCACGGAGCCCCGCGTGACTTCGACTCATAAAAGGGACATTTGCTAATCAAGTTAAGCGAAGGGGCTTTGTGTTCTTTCTCATCCCTTTACTTGGATCTATCAGTAGTCAACGCGCCCTTTACTCCCATATGGTCACCAGGCGCACCTGTCATGTCACCTGCTGACCCTGCGCATTGATCCGGGGGCGTGACGGCAAACCAGCACGAAACTCTGTCTGGGGGGATGCCGGCACGGGTGCGCCACCACCAGGCACCGATTCCGAAGGACCGTTTTGGACACCACCTTTTGGAGCAGGCGACGCGTTCTCGGCGCCGTGGCGGCCACCACCGCGGCCGTCGCCGCCTCAAGCCTCGTTCTGAACCCCCTGGCCGCCCGGGCTGACACACCGTCGTCCGACGACGAGGGTGACCCCTTCAACTTGCCCGACACCGACCGGGCGAAGGTCGTCAAGGCGTGGCTGCTGGGTGGTAAGGCCGCGCGCGCCGCCGCGGAGGCGGCGCTGGTCGGCTCCGAAGCCGACGTCCGGAATTTCCTGACCGCCGAACTCCCCAAGGCCACGGCGGAGGACAACCGCGTCGCCATCGGCACCTCCCTCGCCGGGGGCGGCAAGGGCACCCGGCGCGAGGCGTCCGACGCGCTCGACGAGGGTGATGCGGCCATCGCCGCGTACCTCAAGGGCGGCTTCAAGTCCGGCATCATGGAAGACCTCCGGGTGGCCACCTCGACGGTGATGGCCACGGGCGCCAAGGCCGTGCGCCGCGAGGGCAGCGGGGCCCTGGACGCCGGCACCCGGGAGGCGTTGGAGGAGTACCTCACCGACGGTCAGTTCACCGCGCGCCTGGAGGACATGCGCTTCGAGGTGTCCAAGCTGATGGTGCAGGCGGGGCCGGAGGTGAAGAAGTACGCCTCCCGCGCCCTGGACGGCACCGTGGTCGACATCGAGTGGTTCCTCGACAGCGGCCAGCACATCGCCCGCGCCCGCGACCAGGAATCGGCGAAGATCGAGGAACTCGTCGCCGTCGTCGAGCGCGAGGGGAAGAACGCCGACGCCAAGACGAAGCTGGCCGAGGAGGCCGCCGAGCGCGCCAAGGGGGCCGCCGAGAAGGCCAAGAAGGCCGCGTTGGAAGCCGCGGCCGAGGCCAAGGCGGCCCAGGACGACGTGCGGAAGTCCGGCCAGGCCGCCCGCAAGGCAGCCGGGGCCGCCCAAGGTGCGGCCGACTCGGCCCGGGTCGCGATCCGCGCCTCCGACGCCGCCGTCCAGGCGTCCCGGCGCGCCGCGTACGCCGCCACCGCCGCGAGCCAGGCAGCCGCCACCGCCGGCTCCGCCGCCGCCAGGGCGTACCGCGCCGCGATCGCCGCGTCCAAGGACGCCTCGAACGCCGCCGCCGCCAAGGACGCCGCGGTCATCGCCCGTAACGGCGCGGCCAAGGCCCGGAGCGCGGCGAAGGCCGCCGACTACGCCGCCACCGCCTCGTCCCAGGCCGCGAACGCCGGTTCGGCCGCCGCCTCGGCGGCCCGCAACGCCTCCGCCGCCGCGAACGCCTCCGCCACGGCCGCCTCCGCCGCAGGCGCGGCCCAGTCGCAGGCCGCCGAGGCCAAGCGGCAGGCGCGGATCGCCAGCAGTAACGCCCGGATCGCCACCAACGCGGCAGGCACGGCACAGGCGTTGGCGAACACCGCCGCCGCGGCCGCCCGCACCGCGCGGAACGCCGCCAACAGGGCGGCCGACCACGCGGAGAAGGCGGCGGAGGCGGCCGAGTGGGCCGCCAAGTACGCGGGCCAGGCCGTCGAGTACGCGAACAAGTCCACCGAGTTCGCCGACGCGGCCACCGAGGCCGCGAACAACGCCACCGAGGCCGTGAACCAGGCGGTCGAGGTGGAGAAGAAGGCGCGGGAGGCCGAGTGGCAGCGCCTGGACGAGGACCTGCAGCAGGCCACCGAGGAGGTCCGCCTGCTCGCCCAGATCGAGGAGCGGGAGCGGGCCGAGCTCGCGAACAAGCGCACGCTGGCGCAGCAGACCGAGCAGGCCACCAAGGACCTCATCTCGCAGGCCGAGTCCGCTCTGAAGGCCGGCGACGCGGACCGCGCCGCCGACCTCGGGCGGAAGGCGGCCGTCGCGTTGATGGACTCGCACGGCGGCTGGTCGCGGGAGGCGGCGCGGTTCGCCCTGTGCGGCACGGACGCCGACATCCACGCCTGGCTCGACACCGACCGGCAGATCGCACAGCGGCAGGACGACCGTGAGACGGTCCTCTACCTCGCCCAGATCTCCAGCCCGGACGTCGCCGCCGCCGCGACCAAGGCGCTGGAGAGCGACGCCCCGGACGCCGCGGCAACGTTCCTGACCACCGGCATCATCGAGGCCGCGGCGGACGACAACCGGGTCACGGTCGGCCGGATCCTCGCCGACAACCCCGGCAAGGCGGTGAAGAAGGCAGCCGCCGCCGCCCTGGACGCCGGAACCGCCAAGGCGCTCTACGACTTCCTCAACGACACGTTCGCGACGGCCCAGCAGGAGGACGACGCGGTCGCCGTCTCCACCCTCATGGCCAAGGCCGGTCCCTACACCAAGGCCCACGCCGAGGCCGCGTTGGAGGGCCCGGCGTGGATGCGCCGCAAGCTGGTCGCCTCGACCCAGTACCGGACCGCGCAGCTCGACCACGACTCCGCCGCCCACATCGCCGCCGTACAGGGCGCCATCGCCGCCGCCGGCAAGATCGCGCAGAAGGCGCAGGAAGACGCCGCCCGCGCGCAGGAGGCGGCGGCCCACGCCCGCGACGACGCCGCGAAGGCACTGGAGTGGGCGGACAAGGCGAAGAACTCGGCCAAGCAGGCCGACGACTACGCGACGCAGGCGAACGCGAACGCGAACGCCGCCGAGCAGTCGGCCAAGAACGCCCAGGCGTCGGCCGACAGGGCGAAGCGGGCGGCCAGCACCGCCCGCGGCGCCGCACGTTCGGCGAACTACTCCGCCAACCGCGCCGTGGACGCCGCCCGTCGTGCGGTCGCCTCCGCCAACTCCGCGCAGGTCTCGGCCACTTCCGCCCGCGCCTCCGCCCTCCAGGCGGGCAAGGACGCCAAGACGGCGGCGGCGGCCGCGTCCGAGGCGCACCGGATCACCGAGGCCAAGCGGAAGGAGGAGATCGAGGCGGCGGCCAAGAAGGCGGCCGCGGAGGCCAAGAAGGCCAAGGAATCCGGGCAGAACCCGGCGGACAAGCCCGAGAACGACAAGGTCAAGGACGGCCTTCCCTGGTGGAAGGCGGGCTCCCGGTGGATGGCGAACGCCACCAACATCGCCAGCATCGCCACCGGGTTCGGCGCCGCCGCCTTCGCCGGCGCTGGTCTGGTGGCCGGCGCGTTCGGCTTCCTGCCCGCCGCCGGATTCCTGGAAGGAGCCGCGGCCGTCTCGGGGAACCTCTCCCTCGCGTTCACCGGGATGAATGTTGTGTTCAACGGCATCGGCTACGGAATATCGAGCAGCGAATTCAAGGAATCGCTCGGCAGCGCCGCACTGGGCCTGATCACCTTCGGTCAGTCCAAGTGGATCGGCCAGCTCGGAAAGATCGAGGGCGTGCAGAAGGTGGTGTCCCCTGTGGCCACGAAGATCACCCAGATCGGCCACGACCTCATTTCACCGATCACCGGCCTGCTGGGCCTGTGACCGCACCGACCGAACCCCAAAGGACACCGAGGAGCCCCGCCGCGCGGACCCATTGCGCCGGGTCCGCTGCGCCGAGCCCGCCGTAGGGATCCACTGAGAAATACGCGGCAACCGTAGGGATAGGCTGCAAAAGTGCCACAGGGGCCGGCGCATAAGTCGCCGGCCCCTGTGCACTCCGGAAAGGACCAGCATGCTCGCGCACCTCCCCCTCCCCTACCTCGTGCTCATGGCGGCCGTCGCCACTCTCGCCTTGTGCCTCTACGTGGAATCGTGGCTGAAGCTGCGCAAGTTGACGGTGACCTTTCTCGTGCTCTCCCCGCTGTGTTGCCTCGGCATGATCGTGGTGGGCGGCCTCCAGCACCAGCACTGGACCCCACAACAGATGCTGGTCATCTACTCCTTCGCCTGGATCGGAATCCTGATCGGCCTCCTCCCCTCCAGGGGAATCGTCCGCAAGTACCAGGCGGAATGGCGCCGAGGCGTGAAACGGGAGAAGTACGAGTACCCCAAGCACTGCCTCATCGCCCCGGCCGCTTCGATAGCCCTCATGAGCATCTTGGGATACGCCCTCGCGACGTAACGACATTCCGGCCGCCGGCTCAACCCCTCGCCCCCATATCGACGGAACCGCTTCCCGGGGCATCAACGGTCGAGTTTCTCCCGCGAGTTGAACGCCACCCAGGAACAAGCGCCCGACCCACACACAACCATCTCGACGGCCACGGCCACGGCGCAGTCAAGAAGCGCTCCGGAAATCGCCCAACTCCCCCGCGAACTTCCCCGATTGCCCGGCACATAACGCCGCCGAGACGACCTCCCCCGGGTCGACTCCCCGCGATAGGGCCATGACGCCCCGCCTTCACCTTTCCGCGAAAACGAACCGTAACGGAACGCCGCGGACGCACTACCGTCCGAAGCGAGGGAAGAAGGGAGAAGCCCGCTTTCACCGGCAAGAAGAAAAGACGGACGAGTCGGCCTGTACGCCGGGTTCTGTCTCCGGGCGACCTTGCGGTCGGCCGGGAGGCGGCCATCCATCTAGGACTGCCGTTGCCGGCAGTCTCGTGCGGTCTACCCGCGGACTCGGGCGGGCAGCCCTCGATCGTCCGCGCAGGGCCATCAAGCGATGGCCCCTCTTGACCTTGCTCCGGGTGGGGTTTACCTAGCTGCCCAGGTCACCCTGGGCACTGGTGGTCTCTTACACCACCGTTTCACCCTTACCTGGCCGTGAGGCCAGGCGGTTTGCTTTCTGTGGCACTGTCCCGCGGGTCACCCCGGGTGGGCGTTACCCACCACCCTGCCGTGTGGAGCCCGGACGTTCCTCGGGGGGATCGGTGATCCCCACGCGGCCGCCCGGCCGGCTCGTCCGCCGTGTCGACCATGCTACCTGGCGGACGCCGGCCGCTTGACCTTGCCGTTGCGTCAACGTTTCTACTGGCCCCATGCGGATCGGGGAACTCGCCGGGCTGGCCGGCGTCAGCACGCGGACAGTGCGCCACTACCACCAGCTGGGGCTGCTGCCGGAGCCGGTGCGGCGGGCCAACGGCTACCGGGAATACGGGCTGCGCGACGCGGTGGCGTTGGCGCGGGTGCGGCGGTTGACGGAGCTGGGGCTCGGGCTGGAGGAGGTCCGGGACGTGTTGGCGGACGATGCCGGACGGGAGTTGCGGGAGGTGCTGACGGAGCTGGACGCGGACCTGGCGCGGCAGGAGGAGGCGCTGCGGGCCCGGCGGGTGCGGCTGGCGGAGCTGCTGCGGCGTGCCGAGGAGCCGGGCGGGTTGCCGGAGGAGGGGCCGGTGTCGGAGCAACTGGCCGAGTTGTTCGGGGAGATGGCGCGGGCGTCGGCGCGGCTGCCGGGGCCGGAGCCGGCGATGGCGGCGCGGGAGCGGGAGGTGCTGGCCCTGCTGGAGGCGTCGGGGGACGGGCGGGTGCAGGGGGCGATGGCGGCGGCGCTGCGGGAGGCGTTGGCGGCGCCGGGGGCGATGGAGCGGGCGTACGCGGTGTATGAGCTGTTGGACTCGCTGGCGGGGGCGGCGGTGGACGATCCGCGGGTGGAAGGGGCGGCGCGGGCGCTGGTGGAGTGTGTGCCGGAGGGGGCGGTGGCGGCGGTCGCCGCCGGGGCCGGGGGCGCGCCGGACTGCGGGCCGGGGGCGGAGTTCTGGACGGAGCTGATGGTGGCGGAGTTGGCGCCGGCGCAGGTGTCGGCGGTGCGGCGGGCGATGCGGATGATCGAGGAGCGGGCGCGGTGAGCGGGGCCGGGGGGTTCGGGGAGCGGGTGGGGCGGCTGCTCCGGCACGAGGGGCGGTGGCTGGTGAGCCTGGTGTGGTGGGTGGTGCGACGCCGGGTCGGGGTGCCGGCGGGGGCGCGGGCGCTGCCGTATGCGGGGGCGCAGGCGGCGCTGCTGTACGGGCTGACGTTTGTGTGCGCGGTGGAGGCGGTCGGGGTGAGCCTGCTGGTGCGGGAGCTGCCGGTGGTGCACGCGGTGACGCTGGTGGTCGACGTGTACACGGTGCTGATGGTGCTGGGGTACCAGGCCGCGGCGGTGACCAGGCCGCATGCGGTGACGGCGGACGAGGTGGTGGTGCGCGACGGTGCCCGGATGGCGGTGCGCATCCCGTTGGAGCGGATCGCGTCGGTCCGGTACGACCTGCGGTTCGGGCGGGGCGCGCGGGACGACGGGGTGCTGGAGCTGGCCGTGGGCGGGCAGACGTCGGTGACGTTGGAGCTGACCGAGCCGGTGGTGGCGGTGCGGCTGCTGGGGCGGCGGGAGGTGGTGCGGACGGTGCGGTTCCACGCGGACGATGCGCGGGGCGCGGTGGCCGCGGTGCGCGGGGCCCTGGCCGGGGCGCGGACGGCCGGGCGGGCGGCGGAGCCCGGGAAGCCGGTGGCGCCGGGGTGAGGGGATGGGTGGGGAGGAGCGGCCCGGTGCGCGGCGGGGCCGGGCCCTCATACCGGCGTGAACTGCACTGGTTCCCGGCCCGGTTCGGCCGTGGCGAGGCGGACCCGGATGCGGTCGCCCAGGGGGAGGGCGGGGCCGCCGCGGACGGGGCCGATGACGGCGGGTTCGAAGAGCTGGACGGTGCCCTGGGTGGGGTCGTCCTGGTGGCGGTCGACGACCAGGGCCTCGAAGGTGTCGCCGACCCGGTCGCGCAGCAGGGCCGCCTCGACCAGGTCCACGCAGGCCCGCTCGACCTGGTTGGCGCGCTGGTTGCCGAGCTCCATCTCGTGCGGCAGGGCGGGCAGGGCGGCGCGGACCCAGCCGGGCGGGGTGCGGCCGGCCGCGGCGGCCAGGCAGAGCTCGGAGGTGTAGCGGTCGGTGAGCCGGCGCAGCGGGGCGGTGGCGTGCGCGTAGGGGGCGGCGACCGCGGCGTGCACGGCGGTGGTGGCGGGCGGTGCGGTGCCGTCGAAGACGGTGTAGCCGGCGCCGCGGAGCAGGGCGGTGCACTCCTGAAGGAACGCGGCGTGGCGGGTACGCCGCGGGTCGAGGGTGCGGATCAGCGCCGCGTACGAGGTGTGGTGCGGCCAGTCGACGCCGAGGGCCTGGGCGGTCAGGCGGAGTCGGGCGACCGATCCGTCGGGGGCGGAGGGGAGGGTGCGCAGGATGCCGGTGCCGGAGGCGAGCATCAGCTCGGCCGCGGCCATGCCGGTGAGCAGGGAGACCTGGGCGTTCCAGGCGGCGGCCGGCAGGGGGGCGCGGTAGGCGAGGGTGTAGCGGCCGTCGCGTTCGACGATCTCCTGCTCGGGGACGTTGAGGGAGATCGCGCCGCGGACGGTCTCCAACTCCTCGCGGCGCAGCCCGATCTCGCGGAGCAGGGCGAGCGGTTCCTCGGCGGTGCCGTCGTCGAGGACGCGCTGGACGCCGGCGTAGTGCAGGCGGGCGCGGGAGCGGACCAGGGCGCGGCGGACGGCGGTGCCGGTCAGCGTGCCGTCGGGGGCGAGGTCGAGCTGCCACAGCACGGCCGGCCGGTCCTGGTCGGGCAGCAGGCTGGCGGCGCCCTCGCTCAGCACGGTGGGGTGCAGCGGGACGTGCTCGTCGGGGAAGTAGAGGGTGGCCACCCGGTGGTGCGCCTCGGCGTCCAGGGCGCCGCCGGGGGTGACGAAGGAGGCGACGTCGGCGATGGCGTAGTGGACGCGGTAGCCGCCGCCCTGGCGCCGGGCCAGGTACATCGCCTGGTCCAGGTCGCGGGAGCCGGGCGGGTCGAGGGTGAAGAGCGGCAGGTCGGTGGCGTCGTACAGGGTGTGCTCGGTGGCGACCTCGCCGTTGCCGGCCGGGATGCGCGGGGCGCGCGCCGCGCTGTCGGCCTCGGCCTGGGCGGTGGGCGGGAAGTGGTCGGGGATCTCCATCCGCACGCGCAGGTCGTGCAGGGCGGCCCGGAGCGGGGCCTCCGCTGCGTCGGTCACATGCATGTGGCGACGGGGCATGGCATCGAGCGTATGACCGACGGGCGCTCCCGGCGCGCCGTAAGGGCACCGGGCGGGGACCGCGGCCGGGCGGCCCGGCTCTTAAGCTCTTGTGCCGGGGGCCGCACCCCCTGCCCGTACCACCCGTGAAGGAGAAACACCGTGCTCGTGCTGTTGCCGCCGTCGGAAGGTAAGGCCGCGGGAGGGACCGGGGAGCCGCTGGAGCTGGGGGCGTTGTCGCTGCCGGGGTTGACCGCGGCGCGCGCGGAGGTGCTGGACGAGCTGGTCGGGCTGTGCTCCGCCGATGCCGCCAAGGCCCAGGAGGTGCTGGGGCTCAGCGAGGGCCTGAAGGGCGAGGTCGCCAAGAACGCCGGGCTGCGCACCGCGGGCACCCGCCCGGCCGGCGAGATCTACACCGGCGTGCTCTACGACGCCCTGGGGCTCGCGTCCCTGGACAAGGCGGCGCGGAAGCGGGCCGAGCGCGCGCTGCTGGTGTTCTCGGGACTGTGGGGCGCCGTGCGGATCGGCGACCGGATCCCGTCGTACCGCTGCTCGATGGGGGTGAAGCTGCCGGGGCTGGGGGCGCTGGGCGCGTACTGGCGCGACCCGATGGCGAAGGTGCTGCCGGAGGTTGCCGGGACGGGCCTCGTGCTGGATCTGCGGTCGGCGGCGTACGCCACGGCCTGGAAGCCCAAGGGCGAGGTCGCCGGGCGGACCGCGACGGTGCGGGTGCTCCAGTCGAAGATCGTGGGCGGGGTCGAGAAGCGGTCGGTGGTCAGCCACTTCAACAAGGCGACCAAGGGCCGGCTGGTGCGGGACCTGCTGGTGGCCGGCGCCGATCCGGCGGACCCGGCCGAGCTGGTGGAGGCGCTGCGTGGGCTCGGCTACGCGGTCGAGGCGACGGCCCCGGCGAAGGCCGGCAAGCCGTGGGCCCTGGACGTGATCGTCACGGAGCTGTAGCCGCACGCCACCCACAACGTTGCACCCTCCGCAACGCTCGTTGCGGAGGATGACCGACACGGCGCAGTATGGGCGGCGTGACTGACGCCGCCCCTCCTTCCGCGCCCTCCTCCCCCGCCCCCGCCTCGGTGCTCGGCCTCGCGCCGGTGATCCCCGTGGTCGTCCTCCGGGACGCCGCGGACGCCGTGCCGCTCGCCCGGGCGCTGGTCGCCGGCGGGCTGCCGGCGATCGAGGTGACGCTGCGCACGCCCGCCGCGCTGGACGCGATCCGGGCCATCGCCGACGAGGTCCCGGACGCGGTGGTCGGCGCCGGCACCCTGCTGACCCCGGAGCACGTCGCGGCCGCCACCGCGGCCGGGGCGCGCTTCCTGGTGAGCCCCGGCTGGTCGCCGCGCCTGCTGGGCGCGCTGCGGGACGCCGAACTCCCGTTCCTGCCGGGCGTTTCGACGGCCTCGGAGGTGGTGACCCTGCTGGACGAGGGCGTCACCGAGATGAAGTTCTTCCCGGCCGAGGCGGCGGGCGGCACCCCCTACCTGAAGTCGCTGGCCGCGCCCCTCCCCCAGGCCCGCTTCTGCCCGACCGGCGGCATCGGCCTGGCGTCGGCCCCCACCTACCTCGCCCTGCCCAACGTCGCCTGCGTAGGCGGCACGTGGATGCTGCCCGCCGACGCCCTGGCCGCCAAGGACTGGCCCCGGGTCGAGCAACTGGCCCGCGAGGCGGCGGCGTTGAGCAACTGAAGCCCCAGCGACGGCGCGAACTGTACGCGAACGCCCACGGGGCAGCACCGCAAACCCCCGGACCCGGCACCACAGACGAGCGGACGCCCGCCGAAGCGCTACCGCAGATGCGACGTCTCGTTGAACAGCCGCACCGACGCATTGCCGTCCGCGTAGTACGCCACCGCGGAGAGCGACGCCGCGGAGAGCTCCATCCGGAACAGCGAGTCCGGCGGAGCGCCGAGGGCCAGCCGGACCAGCGTCTTGATCGGGGTGACGTGGGTGACGACCAGCACGGTCTTCCCGGCGTAGCGGGCGAGCAGCTTGTCGCGGGCGACCGCGACCCGGCGGGCGACCGCGGCGAACGACTCGCCGCCCCCCGTGGGCGCCGCCTTGGCGGAGCCGAGCCAGGCGTCGAGGTCGTCGCGGTACCGCTCGCGGACCTCGGCGAAGGTCAGCCCCTCCCAGGCCCCGAAGTCGGTCTCGCGCAGCCCCTCTTCGACCCGGACGTCGAGGCCGAGCCGGTCGGCGATGGTCTCGGCGGTCTCCCGGCAGCGGCGCAGCGGCGAGCTGACCACGGCCTGGACGGTGCCGCGCTCGGCGAGCGCGGCGGCGGTCGCCTCGGCCTGGCGGCGGCCGGCGGCGGAGAGTTCGGGGTCGGTGCCGCCGCTGCCGGAGAAGCGCTTCTGCGGCGTCAGCGCGGTCTCGCCGTGCCGGAGCAGGACGAGGGTGGCGGGGACGCCGAGATCGGGCGCGGCCCAACCGGCCGGCGGCGCGGCGGGCGCGGCATCCGCCGGCCCAGCGGCCTCGGCATCCGCCGCCCCGGCGGCCCGGGCATCCGCCGCGTCGAGCGCCGCGCGGGAGTCGCGCGGCTCCCACTGCCGACCGTCCCGGCCCGCGTCCATCGCCTCGTTGGCGAGCCGGTCGGCGTGCTTGTTGCGGGCGCGGGGGATCCACTCGTAGCTGACGCGGTCGGGCGGGAAGACCGCCGCGGCCGCGGCGGCCAGCGGCTTCATGTCCGGGTGCTTGATCTGCCAGCGGCCGGACATCTGCTCCACGACCAGCTTGGAGTCCATCCGGACGTGGACGCTGGCCTCCGGGTCCAGGGCCTTGGCGGCGCGCAGCCCCGCCAACAGGCCCTTGTACTCGGCGACGTTGTTGGTCGCCGTCCCGATGTACTCGGCGGCCTCGGCCAACGCCTCGCCGCTCGCCGGGTCGAGGACGACCGCGCCGTAGCCGGCGGGCCCCGGGTTGCCCCGGGACCCGCCGTCGGCCTCCACGATCAGCTCGCGGGGCACGGCCTACAGACCCGAGTCGGGCGTGCGGACCAGGATGCGGCTGCAGTTCTCGCACCGGACGACGGCGTCGGCGGCGGCCGCGCGCACGTCGTTGAGCTCGGTGATGTCCAGCTCCAGCCGGCAGCCCTCGCAGCGGCGCTGGTAGAGGCGGGCGGCACCGATGCCGCCCTGCTTCGCGCGGATCCGGTCGTAGAGCGTGACCAGCGCCGCGGGGATGTCGGCGACGGTGAGTTCGCGCTCCTTGGTGACCGTGGCGACCTCGGCGTCGATCTCGGCGTTGGCGGCGTCCCGACGGGCGGTGGCGTCGTCGACCTTGGCCTGGATGGCGGCGACCCGGTCGGTCAGCTCGCGGACCCGCTCCTGGGCGGCCTCGCGGCGCTCCATGACCTCCAGGACGACGTCCTCCAGGTCGCCCTGGCGCTTGGCCAGCGAGGCCAGTTCGCGCTGAAGGTTCTCCAGGTCCTTGGGGGAGCTGACGGCGCCGGAGTCGAGGCGCTTCTGGTCGCGGGCGGCGCGCTGGCGGACCTGGTCCACGTCCTGCTCCGCCTTGGTCTGCTCGCGGCTGGTGTCGCTCTCCTCGGTCTGGGCTGCGACGAGCAGGTCGCGCTGCTGGGTGAGGTCGCCCTCCAGGGTCGCGAGCTCGGCCAGCTCGGGGAGGTTCTTGCGCCGGTGCGCGAGCTGGGTGAGCCGGACGTCGAGGTTCTGGACGTCGAGGAGGCGGATCTGGTCGGCGGGCGCGGCGTTCAGCGGGGGGCTCCTGTGGTGTGCGAATTTTCCGGGTGGCTGGTGAGCGGGGCGGACGCCGCGTGGGCGGTCCAGGGGTCGGTGACCGTGCGGGAGACATGCGTGCGCAGTCCCCAGCCGTGCCGGTCGGAGACCGCGTCGAGTTGGGCCGCGGCCTGCTCGCACCACGGCCACTCGGTGGCCCAGTGGGCCGCGTCCAGCAGGGCCAACGGGCCGCCAGGACCGGTGGTCTGCGTGGCCTCGGAGGCCGGGTGGTGGCGCAGGTCGGCGGTGAGGAACGCGTCCACACCGGCCGCCCGCACGTCGTCGAAGAGGCTGTCGCCGGAGCCGCCGGAGACCGCGAGGGTGCGGATCTCGCCGTCCACGTCGCCGGCCGCCCGGATGCCCTGCGCGGTGGCGGGCAGGCGGGCGGCGACGTACGCGGTCAGCTCGGCCAGCGTCATCGGGTGCGGGAGTTCGCAGATCCGGCCCAGGCCGCGGCGGCCGGCCGGATCGCTCGCGTCCGGCACCAGGGGGCGCAGGATCCGCAGGTCCAGCGCGCCGGCCAGGGCGTCGGAGACGCCGGGGTCGGCGGTGTCGGCGTTGGTGTGCGCGACGTGCAGGGCGATGTCGTGCTTGATGAGGGTGTGCACGACCTTGCCCTTGAAGGTGGAGGCCGCGACCGTCGTCGTCCCGCGCAGATAGAGCGGGTGGTGGGTGACGAGCAGGTCGGCGCCGAGCTGCACCGCCTCGTCGACGATCTCCTGGACCGGGTCGACGGCGAACAGCACCCGGCGGACCTCGGCGTCGGGGTCTCCGCAGACGGTGCCGACGGCGTCCCATCCTTCGGCCCGCTCGGGGGGCCAGAGGACGTCGAGCGCGGCGAGGACTTCAGACAGTGCGGGCACGGGGGAAGGTTACCTTCCCCGCGCGCCCGCGCGCCGGGCCCCGGTCGGCCGAAGCCGCGGGCGGCCGCTTCGGGGCCCGGCGGCCCGCCAGTTGACCCGGCGGCCGCCCACCGGGACGGCTCCTCTGGCTCCTCTTACGGGGCCGCTCCTTCACGCCTACTTCACGAGCAGGTCGCGCAGATCGGTCAGGACGCTGTTCGCCGCGGTGACGCCGAGGCCGAGGTACCAGGTCTCGTCCTTGACGTTCTTGGCGTGGCCGGCCTTGACCGCCTTGAGGTTCTTCCACAGCGGGTTCTGCTCGGCGGTGTCCCGCTTGGTGGACTTGGGGTCGCCGTAGACGCCGGTGAAGATCCAGTCGGCGTCGGCCTGGTTGATGTTCTCCGGGCTGACCTCGACGGCGAGGTCGTCGGCCTGCTGGTTCTTGGGGCGGGGCAGGCCGACGTCCTTCAGGACGGTGCCGATGAAGGAGCGCTGGGCGTAGAGGCGGGTGAACTGCGGCATGTAGCGCAGCATCGACACGGTCGGCTTGTGCGGGCCGAGGTCGTCGCCCAGCTTCCTGGCCTTGGCCTCGTAGGCGGCGAGCGCGCTCTTGGCCTGTGCCGTCTTGTCCAGGGCGGCGGCGTTGAGCAGGTAGTTCTGCTTCCAGGTGAAGCCGGGGCGGATCGAGAAGACGGTCGGGGCGATCTTGCTGAGCTGCTGGTACTGCTTCTCGGCGCGCAGCTTGCTGCCCAGGATGAGGTCGGGCTTGAGCGCGTTGATGGCCTCCAGGTTGAGGCCGTTGATGGTGCCGACGCTCTTGGGGTGGCCGGCGTCCTTGGCGAGGTAGTCCGGGAGCGCGGCGTCGCCCTCGGTGGGCGCGTAGCCGACCGGCTTGATGCCGAGCGAGACGACGTTGTCGAGCTCGCCGACGTCGAGGACGACCACGCGCCGGGGGGCGGCGGGCAGGGTGGTGGTGCCCATGGCGTGCCGGACGGTGCGCGGGAACTGGCCCGGCTTGGCGTCGGTGCCCATCTTCGCGGTCTCGTCGGCGGCCTTGCCGAAGTCCTTGCCGCCCTGGGCCACGGACTTCGAGCCCGCGCCGCCCTCGCTCTGGCCGTCCGCGCCGGAGGAACCGCAGCCGGCGAGCGCGAGGGCGCCGGCGGCGACGAGGGCTAGGGCGGCGGCGCCGCGGCGGCGAAGGGGCATCGCGTCACTCCAGATCGAGCGGGTCGCCGGACCGGCAGGGCGGGGCCGCCCGGCCACCGACGGCAACTTAGGTCGCCCTAACTTTAAGCACCCTTGAATCGCCCAGCACACCCACCCCTCCCCTTACCGGCGAACTGGACAACAGCCACCCTTATGCGTGAAGAGCGGCATCTCTCGTTGATCGGCCGGAAGTGCGAAAACTAACGTCCCCACGGGAGGTGGCACCGATGACGATCCGTGCCGGTGAGCACACCACGGCGCCCGACGGCCCGCCCCGCGCGGCGCTGACCCTCGCGGCCGACGGCTCGTACGCCGCCCGGCTCGCCCGGCACGACGACGCCGCCGGGAGCTGGTTCCCGGAGCGCTGGACGCTCGACGGCCCGGAGCCGTACGCGGTCCCGTTGGCGGGCAGTCAGCCCGAGGAGCCGGACAGCGGGCTGCTGCCGCTCGCGGACGGCCGGGTGGTGATCGTCCGCCGGGTCGCCGACCGCTTCACCGTCTCGGTGCTCTCCCCCACCGGGCCCGGCACCCACGAGGTCCTGGTGGGCGCGGTGGCGACCGAGGCGCTTGCGCTGCTGCCGCCCGCCCCCGGCGGCCGGTTCGGCTATGCGCTGGCGCCCGGCGCGGAGCGGACCGCGGTGTGGCGGGTGCACGGCGGGGCGGCCGGCCCCGAGCGGGTCGCCGTGGTGCCGGGCCGCTGCACCGGCGGCGCCTGGCTGGACCACGACGGTCGACTGCTGGCCGTGGACCGGGAGTTGGCCGGCCGCACCAAGGCGGTGGTGGTCGACCTGGCGCGGGACGGGGAGGTCAGCCCGCTGCTCCAGATCACCGAGGAGAGCGACGACCGACTGCTGCTCGCCGATCCGGACAGCGGGCTGCTGCTGGTCCGCTCCGACGCCCCCGGCCACGAGCGGGTGGGCTGGGGCATGTTGGGCAGCAGTCGGCCGGTGCGGTTCCCGGAGTGCCTGCGGGCGCCGGGGGCGACGGTGACGCCGTTCGCCGTCCAACCGGGGCGGACACGGCACCCGGAGAGCTGCGCGGTGGCGTTCCGGCTCGACGGCCCAGATCGCCGCGAGGGCGCCGACGGACCCGGCGCCCCCGTCGGGCCCCGGCTGGGCGTATGGCGGCCCGCACAGCGGCAGTTGCGGCAACTCCCGGCCCCGGAAGGCTGGTTGGCGGGCAGCGGCCGGTGGACGCCGGAGGGCGCGCTGCTGCTCCCGTACGCGACGGGGGCGGTGCCGTGCGGGGTGGCCCGGATGGCCATACCGCTGGGGCCAGTTGCGGAGCAGACGACTTCGGCCAAGGCGCCGGAAGCCGGGGCGGGCGGCGACAGCCCGTCCGACACCGCCCCGTCCGACGGCGTCCCCTCCGACGTCGCCGCCCCCAACGCCATTGCGGACGCAAAGATTCCGGCGGTTTCGGCGGGCGTCGACGGTGCGGAGATTGTCCCGGATGCAGGCGATAGCGCCGTCAACTCCACAGCATCTCCACAATCGAAGCCGCGGGACGCGGAACCGCACGAAGGGCCTGCGCATCCCCGCCTGTGCAGGCCAGTTCCGCTGCAACAGGCGCCTCTCTCGTCTCGTGAGTCCCAGTGGAGCGCTGATTCCCGCCCCGTTAGTATTCCGGCGGGGGCTGTGCAGCCGGTTGACCCGGCCACCTACGGCATCGCACGGGACGCGTCCCGGCGGGAGCCGGGGGAGGTCCCGACGCGTACAGCTGTAAGCGATCTGACGGAGTGACTCTTTTCATGTCCGAAGCCCGAACCGACACGACCCAGGCGCGCCCCCAGGAGGCAGCCGCCCAGGCCGCCGCGGCCGCAGGCTCCGGCAGGCACCGCGGTCCGGCCGCCACCTCGGAAGAGGGGCAGGCCGCGCAGGGGCGGCACCGCCGCGACCACCAGGCGCAGACCGTTTGAGCGGACCGGAGAGCTCGACGGCCGTGGCCGCCGCCCGCGTGACGTGGGCGGCGGCCACGGCCGTTGTGCGTCCCGGGCGTCCGCGCGCCGCGCGTCAGTCGTGCTTGAGGCCCAGCACCTCGGCGGCGGCGAAGGTCTCGTGGGCCGGCCGCCCCGCGTAGTACGGGGTGAGCAGGCCGTCCAACTCCTCGTAGCTGAAGGCGTCCTGTGCGGTGTCGAACTTCGCGGCGATCCGCGGGCGTTCGGCGATCGCGACCATGCCGCCGTGCACGACCAGGAGTTGGCCGTTGAGGCGGGCGGCGGCGGGCGAGGCGAGGTAGCCGACGAGCGGCGCGACATGCTCGGGCGCCAACGGGTCAAGCCGGCCGTCCTCGGGGCCGGCGAAGCCCGCGAAGACGTCCTCGGTCATCCGGGTGCGGGCGCGCGGGCAGATGGCGTTGGCGGTCAC
Source organism: Streptomyces sp. NPDC057743 (assembly GCF_042798755.1). Taxonomy (NCBI): domain Bacteria; kingdom Bacillati; phylum Actinomycetota; class Actinomycetes; order Kitasatosporales; family Streptomycetaceae; genus Streptomyces; species Streptomyces sp. NPDC057743. The sequence goes on along the minus strand of NZ_JBHVJX010000035.1, from coordinate 14,915 downwards.
GCCGTACTTGGCCAGCGCCAGCGCCGTGGAGGTGGTCAGGCCCACGATGCCGCCCTTGGCCGCCGCGTAGTTGGGCTGGCCGGCCGAGCCGGCGAGGAACGCCTCGGAGGAGGTGTTGACGATCCGGCCGAAGACCGGGCCGCCGGCCTCTTTGGAGCGGGCGCGCCAGTGGGCGGCGGCGAAGTGGGTGGTGTTGAAGTGGCCCTTGAGGTGCACCCGGATCACCGAGTCCCACTCGTCCTCGGTCATCGAGAACACCATCCGGTCCCGCAGGATGCCCGCGTTGTTGACCAGGACGTCCAGTCGGCCGTAGGTGTCGATCGCCAACTGGACGAGGGCGCCGGCCTGTTGGTGGTCGGCGACGTCGCCGGTGTGCGCGACGGCCTGGCCGCCGGCGGCGCGGATCTCCTCGGCGACGGCTTCGGCGGGCGCCGCCGAGGCCGTCCCCGAACCGTCCCTGCCCGGCTGACCGAAGTCGTTGACGACGACCCGGGCGCCGAGCCGGGCGAGTTCCAGGGCCTCGGCCCGGCCCAGGCCGCGCCCGGCGCCGGTGACGAGCGCGGTCAGGCCCTCCAGTGGCTGTGCCATGCGTGTCCTCTCCCGCCTCGTCGGCGTCAGATCTCGATGCAGGTGCGCAGCGCGGTGCCCGAACGCATCTGGTCCAGCGCGTCGTTGATGCCCTCCAGCCGGACCCGGTGGGTGATCAGTCCTTCGAGGTCGATCCGGCCGGCCCGCCACAGGGCGATGGCCCGCTCGTAGGAGCGCAGCACGTCCGCGCCCCCGTAGAGGGACGGCAGGATGCGCTTCTCGTCGAAGAACAGCTCGAACATGTTGACCTGGAAGGTGTCGTCCAGCGCGCCGGCGCCGACCACGCAGAGGGTGCCGCCGCGGCGGGTGGTCTCGTAGGCGGTGCGGGCGGTGGCGGACTTGCCGACGACCTCGAAGACGTAGTCGAAGCCCTCGCCGGCGGTGATCCTGCCCTTGGCGTCGGCGAGTTCGTCCGGGGCGACGGCCTCGGTGGCGCCGAAGCGGAGGGCGGCCTCGCGGCGGCTTACCACCGGGTCGACGGCGACGATCTGGGCGGCGCCGCAGGCCCGCGCTCCCTGGATGACGGAGATGCCGACGCCGCCGCAGCCGATCACCGCGACCGACGAACCGGCCGCCACCTTGGCGGTGTTGAAGGCGGCGCCGAGCCCGGTGGTGACCCCGCAGCCGATCAGGGCGGCGATCTCGTAGGGGACGTCGTCGGGGATCGGGACCGCGCAGTTGGCGGCGACCACCACCTCCTCGGCGAAGGTGCCGGTCCCGGCGAAGCCGAAGACCTCACCGCCGGGGCGTTGGAAGTTGGGGGTGCCGGCGTTCATGAAGCCGGCCAGGCACAGGTGGCTCTGGCCGCGCCGACAGGACGGACAGCTCCCGCAGGCGGGCAGCCAGCACATCAGGACCCGGTCGCCGGCCTTCAGGTCGCTGACCCCGTCGCCGACGTCGAGGATCTCCCCGGCCCCCTCGTGCCCGGGGACGAACGGCGTGGGCTGGGGCAGCACCCCGCTCATCGCGGAGAGGTCGGAGTGGCACAGTCCGGTGGCCCGGATGCGGATCCGGACCCGGCCGGGCCCGAACCCCACCGCCTCGACGTCGTCGAGCACCTCCAGCTCGTTTCGCCCCGTCTCGTGCTGAATGGCTGCGCGCATGCGACACCCGCTCCTCTCGTCTGTACGACATGCTGGTCCCGCCCCGGCTGACCGTCGGGGTAGCGCGGCCCGACGGCCGCTCGCCCTCAATCGCCGGACGGGCTGGGCAAACTGTGCTCGACCACGGTGTCCGCCAACACCGGTGCGTCGTCCCGCTCGACGGCGGTGACCGCGACGTGGATGCGGCCGCCGCCCTCCCGCTCCTGGCGCCACAGGCGGATCCGCAGCGTCTCCCCGGGGAACACCACGCCCGCGAACCGCGCCGTGTAGGACCGCACCCGGGTGACGTCCCCGCCCAACGCGGCGTCCACCACCGCCTTCAGCGTCACCCCGTACGAGCACAGGCCGTGCAGGATCGGCCGGTCGAAGCCGGCCAGCTTGGCGAACTCCGGGTCGGCGTGCAGCGGGTTCCAGTCGCCGGAGAGCCGGTAGAGCAGCGCCTGGTCGGCGCGGATCAGGCGCTCGGTGATCAGGTCGGGCGCCCGGTCGGGCAGTTCGCCGCGGACCGACGGGCCGCGCTCGCCGCCGAAGCCGCCCTCGCCGCGGACGAAGATCTGGGTGTCGCAGGTCCACAACGGCCCGTCGGCGTCGGCCACTTCGGAGCGCAGCACGATCACGGCGGCCTTGCCCTTGTCGTAGACGGCCGGGACGGTGGAGGTCTGGGTGGCGCGACCGTGCACGGGCAGCGGGCGGTGCACGGTGACGGTCTGCCCGCCGTGCAGGACGGCGGCCAGGTCGACGTCGATGCCGGGGGCGCTCAGGCCGCCGGCCAGCGCCATGCCCCCGCCGGCGACGGTGGCGAAGCTGGGCAGCACGTGCAGGGCGCTCTCCAGGGTGTAGCGGAGCTCGTCGGGGTCGGTGGCGGCGCCGGGCCTCTCCGAGGTGGCCGCGCCGGCGCCGATGCCGAGGTGGTAGAGCTGAACGTCCTTGTGGTCCCAGGCGAGTTCGGTGGTCCGCGGCTCGGCGGAGGTGGCCTTGGCGGCGTCGATGGGCATGGGGGTGCTGCTCTCCTTCACCACGGTGTTGAAGACCCCGGCCCAGCCGTCCGCACCGTCGGCCGTGCCGGGGTCGTCTCGGATCGGCGGGCCCGCGCTCGTCGGCGCAACTGTTCTAGAACGCGTTCTAGCCGATGGCAGTCATGTATAGCCGATGCGGGCGGCGCCCGGAAGACCCCTGACGGTATGTCAGATATCGCGGGCGACGGCCCCTACGGGAGCGCGCCCGCCGGGCGGCGCGCGTCGGCCATGACATTTGTCAGTGGTCTTTCCCCACATTCGGCACTGCCGCCGGGCCGCGACGCTCCGTAACGTCGTGGGTGTCGGGCGGCGCGCGGCGGCGGCACGGGGGAACGCCGCCGCGCCGAACCCGCAGACAGTGGCGGTGCCGGCCGTCCGGCTGGCACGCTTCGGCGGTCACGCGCCGCGAGCGCGGCCGGCCGGGCGGCTGGGAAGAGCACGGGGAAGGGTACGGAGCGGTGAGCGGGACGAGGCAGTGGGCGACATGAGGCCGGAGCGCGGACGGCGGGAGCGGGACGCGGCGCCCGAGGGCGCGGCGGACCGGCAGGGGTGCACGGCGGCGGAGCCGACCGAGCGGGTGCACAAGCGGCCCGGTCGGTACGCCTTCCTGCCCTGGTTGCTGATGGGGATGGGCGCGTTCTCCAACATCATCCAGGGCAAGGCCGGCAATCCCTGGCTGGCCGGCGCCGGGCTCCTGACCTTCAACTCCCTCTACGTCACGGTCGTCTTCTCCGCCTTCAACCCCCGCCGGCGCGACACCCGTTACCCCCTCTACGCCCTGGCCGCGCTGACCGCCGTCACGGTCGCCATCGCGCTCGGCTTCGGCGGCGAGTGGTTCCTGTTCTTCCCGCTGCTGTCGCTGGCCTCCGGCACGGTGCGGGCGCTGCGCGGCAAGCCGCTGGCGATCTGGCTGATCGCGCTCAGCGGCGCGGCCGGCTTCCTGTCCGGCTGGCACGGCGACGACCCCTGGGGCTCGTTCGGCATCGGCTACGGCACGTTCCTGTCCGGGATGGTGACGGCCACCGTCCTCAGCCTCTTCGACACCATCAACGAGCTGCGGGCCACCCGTCAGGAGCTGGCCCGCAGCGCCGTGGAGAAGGAGCGGTTGCGGTTCTCCCGCGACCTGCACGACCTGCTGGGGCACACGCTGTCCGTGGTGGTGGTGAAGGCGGAGGCGGTGCGCCGGCTGGCGCCCCGCGACCTCGACGCGGCGCTGGCCCAGGCCGCGGACATCGAGGCGGTGGGCCGGCAGGCGCTGACCGAGGTCCGGGAGGCGGTCAGCGGCTACCGCGAGGGCAGCCTGGGCACCGAACTCGACCGGGCCCGTTCGGCGTTGGACGGCGCCGGCATCGAGCCGGTGGTGCGGCGGGCCGGTCCGCCGCTGCCGCCGCAGGCCGAGGCGCTGCTGGGCTGGGTGGTACGCGAGGGCGTCACCAATGCCGTCCGGCACAGCGGCGCCACCCGCTGCGAGATCGAGGTGCACACCGACGACGAGCGGGTGCGGCTGACGATCACGGACGACGGGCGGGGTCCCCTAGGCTCCGCACCGGCGGACGCAGACGGGACGGACGGGACGGCCGACGCGGACGGGGTGGCCGCCTCCTCGCCCGACGCCACCGCGGGTCCGGCGGGTGGCACGGGTCTGACGGGGCTGGCCGAGCGGCTGGCCGCGGCGGGCGGCACGCTGCGCAGCGGCCCCGACGGCCGGCGCGGCTTCCGGGTGACCGCCGAACTACCGGTGGGCGCGGGCGATCTGGCGGATGAGGAGTGGGCCGGGTGATCAGGATCCTGCTGGCCGAGGACCAGCGGATGATGCGGGGCGCGCTGGCGCTGCTGCTCGACCTCGAAGCGGACATGGAGGTGGTGGCCCAGGTGTCGGCCGGCGACGAGATCGTCCCGACGGCGCTGACGTCCCGCCCGGACGTCGCGCTGCTGGACATCGAACTGCCGGGCCTCAGCGGGCTGGACGCCGCCGCCGAGCTGCGCGACCGGCTGCCGTCGTGCAAGGTGCTGATCGTCACGACGTTCGGCCGGCCCGGCTATCTGCGTCGCGCCATGGAGGCCGGGGCCTCCGGCTTCCTGGTGAAGGACGGCCCGGTGGAGGATCTGGCGGCGGCGATCCGCCGGGTGCTGGCCGGGGAGCGGGTGATCGACCCGGGGCTGGCGGCCGCCGCGTTGAGCGCCGGGCCCAATCCGCTGACGCCGCGCGAGCGCGAGGTGCTGACGGCCGCGGTGGACGGCGCGACGGTCGCCGACATCGCCGCCAAGCTGCACCTCTCGCAGGCCACGGTCCGCAACTACCTCTCGGCCGCCATCGGCAAGACCGGCACCCGCAACCGCATGGAGGCGGTCCGCGCGGCCCGCCGCAACGGCTGGCTGTAGCCGGCGCGTTGGGGCCGGGGCGGCCCGGCTGCTTCAGCCTTGGTTCAGCCCTGGTTCAGCCCAGGCCGACGTCCGCGCGCCGGCGGGGCAGCGCGAGCAGCATCAGCACGATGCTGCCGACCAGCACCATGGCGCCGACCAGGAAGGCCATGCCGTAGCCGCTGGCCAGGGCCGCCTGGTCGTGGCCGGCGGTGATCTGGGAGGCCGCGACGGTGGAGAGCACCGACAGGCCCAGCGCGCCGCCCATCTGCCGGGAGGTGTTGATCAGGCCGGAGACCAGGCCCTGTTCGGAGGGGCCGGCGCCGGAGGTGGCGATGGCCGCGGTCGGCGTCGCGGTCAGTCCGGCGCCCAACGCCATCAGGATGCCCGGGCCGAGGATCGTCCCCAGGTACGTCCCGTCGACGGTCAGCGTGCTCTGCCAGAGCATCCCGCACAGCGAGATCACCGCGCCGCAGACCGCCAGCGTCTTGGCGCCGATCCGGTTCATCAGGTGCGGCGCCGCCTTCGACCCGAGCACGATCGACAGCGAGTGCGGCAGGAAGGAGAGCCCGGCCTGAAGGGGGCTGTAGGAGAGGACGTTCTGCGTGTAGAGCGACAGGAAGTACCACATGGAGAACATCGCGGCGCCGGACAGCACCATCGCCGCGTTCGCCGAGGAGACCGAGCGCAGCCGGAACAGCCCCAGCGGCATCAGCGGCGCCTTGGTGCGCGCCTCGACGGCGACGAAGGCGGCGACCACCAGCAGTCCGGCGGCCAGCGGCAGCAGGGCGGCCGCCGATCCCCAACCGTGCGTCTCGGTCTGCACGATGCCGTACGCCACCAGGCCCAGCCCGCCGGTCACCAGCAGCGCGCCGGGCACGTCCAGCCGCCGTCCGGTGCCGTGCCGGCTCTCGGCCAGCCACCACGCCGCGCCGGTCAACACCAGTGCGCCCACCGGCACGTTGATCAACAGCACCCACCGCCACGACAGGTACTGGGTGAGGACGCCGCCGACCAGGCCGCCCACCGCGCCGCCGCCGGCGCCGACCGCCGTCCAGGTCGCGATCGCCCGGGTGCGGGCCGGGCCGGTCGGGAACGACGTGGTGAGGATGGTGAGGGTGGCCGGGGAGAGCACCGCGGCACCCACGCCCTGGATGGTGCGGGCGGCGATCAACTGCCAGGACTGTTGGGCGAGTCCGCCGGCCAGGCTTGCGACGGTGAACAGCGCCAGCCCCACCAGGAAGATCCGCTTGCGCCCGAAGATGTCGGCGGCCCGGCCGCCGAGCAGCATGAAGCCCGCGAAGGTGATCACATAGGCGTTGACGATCCACTGGAGGCCCAGCTCGGTCAGGCCGAGGCCGGTCCGCATGGCGGGCAGTGCCACATTGACGACGGAGACGTCGAGCACGACCAGGAACTGTCCGGCGCAGACCAGCAGCATCACCAGCCAGGCCGGCGCCGCCGCCCGGCGCTCGGTCGCGGACAGCGTGGAAGGGGTGGCTATCGGGGGCATGGGGGCCATGCTCGCACCGCACGCGCGCCCCGCGCATCGGGATAACGGTGCATGCGTCGCGCGCGCGGCCCTAGGACGCGGGACGTAGGCCGGGGCCGAGGGGTGCCACCCCGGCCCCGCGCACCGCACCTACGCGCGCTGTGCGCGCCGGCTCCGGAGGAGCCACAGCCCGCCCGCGCACGCCAGGCAGACCGCGCCGGAGCAAAGGCTCATCGCCGCCCGGAACGAGCCGTCCCACAGCGCGTAGGTGGCGAGGTTGAAGACGAGGGCGGCCACGAGCAGCAGCCAGAGCAGGGCCTTCATGGTGGGGGCTCCTCAGGTCAACGGGAAGGCGATCGTCCCCTCGACAGTACGCGAGCCGCCCTTCGCACCACACCGGCCCCCGGCGCTCACCTCCGCAACAGCGTCACCACCGCGGCGCCACCCAGGCCGATGTTGTGGGCGAGGCCGACGCGGGCGCCGGGGACCTGCCGGTCGCCGGCCGTGCCGCGCAACTGCCAGACCAGTTCGGCGGCCTGGGCCAGGCCGGTGGCGCCCAGCGGATGGCCCTTGGAGATCAGTCCGCCGGACGGGTTGACCACCCAGCGGCCGCCGTGGGTCGTGGCACCGTCGGCGATCAGCTTGCCCGACTCGCCGGGTGCGCACATCCCCAACGCCTCATAGGTCAGCAGCTCGTTGATGGAGAAGCAGTCGTGCAGCTCGATGACGTCGACGTCCTCGATGCCCAGGCCGGCGGCCGCGTAGACCTGGCGGGCCGCGTCGCGGGTCAGGGGCGCGCCGACCACGTCGATGCAGGAGCCGGAGGCGAAGCTCTCCTCGGTGTCGGTGGTCATGGCCTGGGCGGCGATCTCCACCGCCCGGTCGGCCAGGCCGTGTTCGCGGACGAACCGCTCCGAGGCGACCACCGCGGCGGCGGCGCCGTCCGAGGTCGGCGAACACTGGAGCTTGGTGAGCGGGGCGTGCACGGTGCGCGCGGCGAGGATCTCCTCGACCGCGTACGCGTCCCGGAACTGGGCGTAGGGGTTGTGCACGGAGTGCCGGTGGTTCTTGGCGCCCACCATGGCGAGCTGTTCGGCGGTGGTGCCGTGGCGGTCCATGTGCTCGCGGGCCGCGTTGCCGAAGATCTGGGCGGTGGGCGGGGTCATCTCGAAGCCGTGCGCCGCGGCCATCACCCCGTAATGCCGGGCGACCGGCGAACTCTTGAAGTCGCCCCCGTCCGCCCCGCCGCCCAGCGCACCGCGCTTCATCTTCTCGAAGCCCAGCGCCAGCACGCAGTCGTTGAGGCCCGAGGCGACGAACTGGCGGGCCAGCATCAGCGCGGTGGCGCCGGTGGCGCAGTTGTTGTTGACGTTGTAGACGGGGATGCCGGTCAGGCCCAGTTCGTAGACGGCGCGCTGGCCGGCGGTGGACGGCTGGAAGCAGTAGCCGACCGGCACCTGCTCGATCGCGTCGTAGTCGACGGCGGCATCGGCCAGCGCCGCGCCGCCCGCCTGTCGTGCCATGTCCCAGTACTGCCAGTCGCGGGTCTCGGGCTTCTCGAAGCGGGTCATCCCGACGCCGATGATGTACGCCGTGCCGGCCATGCGGACCTCCTGGGCCTAAGCCTTGCGGTCAGATGAGGGGACGGGGCTCGGGGTCGCGGGGCAGGCCGAGCAGCCGCTCCGCGACGACGTTGAGCTGGACCTGGGTGGTGCCGCCGGCGATGGTCAGGCAGCGCGACATCAAAAAGCCGTGCAGGGCCCGTTCGCCGGGGCCCTCGTTGACCGCGCCGGCCGGGCCGAGGAGTTCCAGGGCGAGGTCGGCGACCTTCTGCTGGTGCGCGGTCTGCAGCAGCTTGCGGACGCTCGCGCCGGCGCCCGGCTCCTCGCCGAGGACCCGTTGGAGGGTGGTGCGCAGCCCGATGCAGCCGAGCGCGTGCGCCTCGGCGGCCAGCTGGCCGAGGCGGGCACGGACGGCGTCGTCGAGGTCGGCGGTGCGCGCCAACAGGGCCGTAAGGCCGGTGTCGAAGGCCACTTGGTCGGCCATGTGGACGCGTTCGTTGCCGAGGGTGGTGCGGGCCACCCGCCAGCCGTCGCCGACCGCGCCGATGGCCGCGTCCGCCGGCAGCAGCACGTCGTCGAGGTAGACCTCGTTGAAGAGGGCGTCGCCGGTGATCTCCTTCAGCGGGCGGACGTCGACGCCCGGGCTCGTCATGTCGACGACGAAGAAGGTCAGGCCGCGGTGCTTGGGCGCGTCCGGATCGGTGCGGGCGAGCAGGATGCCGTGGCCGGCGCTCTGCGCGGCCGAGGTCCACACCTTCTGGCCGTTGACCCGCCACCGGCCGTCCGCGGTGCGCTCGGCGCGGGTGCGCAGCGACGCCAGGTCCGATCCGGCCTCCGGCTCCGAGAAGAGTTGACACCACGTCAGGTCGCCGCGGAGGGTGGGCGGCAGGTACCGCTCCTGTTGGGCGGCGGTGCCGTGGGCGAGGAGGGCCGGCACCACCCAGGTGGCGATGCCCAGTTCGGCCACCCGGACGCCGGCGGCGGCCATCTCCTGCTGGATGGCGAGCTGTTCCACGGGCCCGGCGCCCAGCCCGTAGGGGGCGGGGAGGTGGGGCGCGGCGTATCCGGTGGGGGCCAGGGCGCGGCGGGCCGCGGCGGGGTCCAGGCCGCGCACCCGCTCGACGGCGGTGCGCGCCGCCTCCCGGAACTCCTCGGCCTCGGCGGGGAGTTCCAGGCTCAGGGCGCGGCGGGCGCCGGCGGCGGCGAGGCGGGCGGCGCGCTGCCGGTGGGCGGCGCCGCCGCCGAGCAGCTGCCGGGCGGTGATCGCCCGGCGCAGATGGAGGTGGGCGTCGTGCTCCCAGGTGAAGCCGATGCCGCCCAGGACCTGGATGCAGTCCTTGGCGCAACCGACGGCGGCGTCCAGGGCGGTCGCGGTGGCCAGCGCGGCGACCAGGCCGCGCACCTCGGGCCCCGCGTCGGCGGCCCGGGCGGCGTCCCAGACCAGCGCGCGGGCCTGCTCGCAGCGGACCAGCATGTCCGCGCAGAGGTGCTTGACGCCCTGGAACTGGCCGATGGGGCGGCCGAATTGCTCGCGCACCGCGGCGTGCGCGGCGGCGGTCTCCACCGCCCGGGCGGCGGTGCCACAGCCCTCCGCGGCGAACAGCAGCCCGGCCAGATCGCGGACCAGCGCGCCGTCGACCGCGAGCCGCCGCGCGCCGGGCACCGCCGTCCCGTCGGCGCGGACCTCGGCGGTCGGCCGGGTCGGGTCGGCGCTGTCCTGGACGCGGACGGCGAGGTCCGCGGCGTCCACCGCCAGCCACACCGTCCCCGAGGCGGCCTTCGCCGCCAACACGATCAACTCGGCGTCGCCGCCGGCCAGGACCGGGGGCGCGGTGCCGTCCAGGAGGTAGCCGTCGTCGCTCGCCACGGCGGTGAGCGAGCCACTGCCGAGGGCGACGGCGGCGGTCCGCCCGCCGGTGGCCAGTGCCCGCACCAGATCCCGGGGCGCGCCCCCGCGGTGCAGCAGCGCGGCGGCGAGGACGGTGGGCAGATAGGGGCCGGGCAGCGCGGCGCGGCCGAACTCCTCCAGCACGACGGCGAGATCGAGCAGTGCGCCGCCGCCCCCGCCGTCCGCCTCGGGGAGGTGCAGGCCGAGCAGCCCCTGCTCGGCGAGCCCGTCCCAGTGGGCGGGCCGGCCGGTCCGCTCCGGCGCGGCGTCGAGCAGCTTGCGCACGTCCTCGGGCGGTACGGCCCGCGCGACCCAGCCGCGCACCGCCTCCGCAAGGTCCCGGTGGTCCTGCGTGATTCCGATGCCCATGCCCGGCAGAGTAGAACACGTTCCAATCTGACGGAAGGTCAGCTGACCGGCCGGATGCCCACCCGGGGCGCGCCGGCCCGGACGCGGCCGGCCCGCCCCTCCCCCGCCCCGCAAACGCCCCGCCGAATTCCGTACCGCCCGCCCGCTATTCCCCTCCCACCCCACCACGACCGGTTTATCGACGCCCCTAATACGGCCCCGGATTCGGCGCGCTTAAGCACGCACGCGGACATCCGCAGGGGCGCCCCCGGACACGCACGCGGACACACCCAGACACTTACGAACGCTTACCCGGCGAACGCTTACGACGCACTCGGAAGCACCCCTGACGCGCGCGTTCCGGGCGAGTTCCACGGCACGTTCCGGCACACCTCTCCCGCACCCCCGAATACCACGAATTCCCGGCCGCTTCCCGACCGCTTCCCGACCTCCGTAACGCCCCGGGAACCGGAAGCCGGGCCGCCGAAGAGCCGCTGACCCGACCCCCGTTCCGCACCCCACCCTCCATACGGCACGATCCCTCTCGCAGGAGAAGTCCACCCACAGGAGGAAGCCCATGACCGCCCCCACGGCACCGCTCGCGCCCCGGCCGGAGATCCTCGCCGCGTTCGAGGCGGCGAAGGGCTTCATGCCCGTGGACGAGGGGCTCGCCCTGTACGCGGCGGCCTGTGAGGCGGCGGCGCTGGGGTTGCCGCTGGTGGAGATCGGCACCTACTGCGGCCGCTCCACGCTGCTGCTCGCCGAGGCGGCGCGGACCGCCGACGTGATGGCCGTCACGGTGGACCACCACCGGGGCAGCGAGGAGCAGCAGCCCGGTTGGGAGTACCACGATCCGGAGGTCGTCGATCCGGTCATCGGACGGATGGACACCCTGCCGACCTTCCGCCGCACGCTGCACGCCGCGGGCCTGGAGGACCGGGTGATCGCCCTGGTGGGCCGCTCGCCGCGGATCGCTGACGCGTGGCAGGCGCCGGCCGGCCTGGTCTTCATCGACGGCGGCCACACCGACGAGCACGCCAGAGCCGACTACGAGGGCTGGGCCCCGCGCGTCGCCGACGGCGGGCTGCTGGTGATCCACGACGTCTTCCCGGACCCGGCGGACGGCGGCCAGGCCCCCTACCGCATCTACCGCCGGGCCCTGGACTCCGGCGCGTTCACCGAGGTCTCGGCGCACCGTTCGCTGCGCGTTCTGCGGCGTACCGGCCCCGGAATCTGAGCCGGCTACCATCGCGCAGATGTCGAACGGCACTTTCCCCCCACCCCGCCGCCGTCCGCGCGGCACCCTGCTGATCGCGCTCGCTGTGGTGGTGGCCGTCGGCGTCGGCGGCTGGCTGGTCTGGCGGCCGCCGGCCGGTGGCCACTCCCCCGCCGGCGCCGCCACCTCGCCGGCGCCGGGCACCACCCCCACGACCGGCGACGACCGCCCGGCCCCCACCGGCGCCCCACACGCCGGCCTCAAGGGCAAGACCGTGCTGCTCGACCCCGGCCACAATCCGCACAACCGCGACCACACCGCCGAGATCGCCCGCTCCGTCGACGTCGGCAACGACCACAAGGAGTGCGACACCACCGGCACCGCCACCAACGACGGCTACGCCGAGGCGGACTTCACCCTCGACGTCGTCCGGCGGGCCCGCGCGCTCCTGGAGGCCGCGGGCGCCCGGGTCGTCCTCACCCAGGACGGCGACCGTCCGTACGGGCCGTGCGTGGACGCCCGCGCCGCGGCCGGGAACCGGGTCCGCGCGGACGCCGCGGTCTCCGTCCACGCCGACGGCTCGGTCCCCGGCAACCGCGGCTTCCACGTCATCCTCCCGGCCCGCGTGAGCGCCGGCGCGGCCGACACCTCCCGGATCGTCGCGCCCTCGCGGGACTTGGGCACGCGACTGGCCGACCACTTCGCGACAACGACCGGAAGTTCTCGTTCCAATTACCTCGGGCACGGCACCGGGTTGGACGTCCGCTCCGATCTCGGCGGACTGAACCTCTCCACCGTGCCGAAGGTGTTCATCGAGTGCGGCAATATGCGCGATCCGAAGGACGCCGCGCAATTGACCGACGCCGCTTGGCGGGAAAAGGCAGCCCGCGGGATCACGGAGGGCATTACGGACTTCTTGACGCGCTGAACGGACTTCCCACCGCCCGCCGAACGGACTTCCACCCGCGGGCCGCGCCGATACCGCGGGGCGGCCCACAGGATTCGGCGATAGGTTCCCCTTTACGATGGGGGCCCCTCGCCGTGCCTCGCACCGCGCGCCAACGACCGCGTCGACGCCGTCACGCGGTCGACCAGGAACACGAAACCGACAAAGGACCTTTACGTGAACATCCGCTCCCTCAGTCGAGGCGACGGCGTGGCGATCGGAGCAGCGGTAGTGCTGTTGATCGCCTCGTTCCTCAACCTCAACTCGTACGGCGATGCAAACGCCTGGCAAGCGCTGCACCTGTTGATGAGCATCTACCTGGCCGGCGTCATCGCGGCCGCGCTGATCGTCACGTCGCGGGCGCTGCCGCAGCCGCGCAAGGTCGCCGGGCTGGAGCTCGGTCAGTTCGGCGTGGCACTGTCCCTGTTCGCCGCCTGGACCGCGTTCTGGGCGCTCATCGACAGCCCCGGCGCGGGCATCGGTCTGATCCTCGGCCTGATCGCCGCGCTGGCCCTGGCGGGCGCCGCGGTCGCCACCCCGCTCGTCCCGGCCCTGAAGCTCCCCCTGGTCGGCGCGCCCCGCCCGACACCGGTCGCCGGCCCGTACGGCGGCGGCGCCCAGCCGCCCCAGGGCTACGGTTACCCGGCGGGCGGGCAGCAGCAGGGCGGCTACGGCTACCCCGGCGGCCAGTCCTACGGCGGCCAGCAGGCCCCGGCCGGTGACGCCGGCGCCACCGTCGGGCACGCGGCGGGGGCGGCGGCCGGCGGCGCGGCGGGCGCCACCCCGGCGGCCGGCGCCCCGGCCGAGTTCGCTCCGTTCTGGTTCGCGGTGCCGGTGACCCGCCCGCTCTACGGCGAGGACAGCTCGCCCTCCCCGATCGCCGAACTGGCGCCCGGCACCTGGTACCTCGCGGTGGACCAGCGCGGCTCCGCGCTGGTCGCGCAGACCCAGGACGGCCGGCGCGGCATCCTCCAGGACACCACCGGCATCCAGCGCGGCTGACCACGCCTCACCGCGCCCCGCGCGCCCACCCCACGGCCCCCGCCTCCCGCAGGCGGGGGCCGTTGCCATGTCCGCACCACCCCCGTACAGTGCCCGACGCAACACACCCACCTGACGCCTCGTCACATCACCGAGCAATCCCAGCTGTTGACAGTCTTTTGCTAAGGGGCGGCCCATGCGACTCGGCCTGGCACTCGGCTACTGGGGCCGCGGCCCCGACCCCCGGCACCTCGACCTCGCCCGCGAGGCCGAACGCCTGGGCTACGACTCGGTGTGGACCGCGGAAGCCTGGGGCTCCGACGCGTTCACCGCGCTCACCTGGATCGCCGCGCACACCTCCCGCATCAAACTGGGCACCGGCATCGCCCAGATGGCCGCCCGCACCCCCACCGCCACCGCGATGCACGCACTCACCCTCGACCACCTCTCCGGTGGGCGGCTGATGCTGGGGCTGGGGCTGTCCGGGCCGCAGGTCGTCGAGGGCTGGTACGGCCGCCCGTTCCCCAAGAGCCCGTTGACCGCCACCCGGGAATACGTCGACGTCGTCCGCCAAGTCCTGCGCCGCCAGGGCCCGGTGGCCTCCGACGGCCGCTTCCACCCCCACCCCTACCGCGGCCCGGACGGCACCGGCCTCGGCAAGCCGCTGAAGCCCATCACGCACCCGCTCCGCGCCGACCTGCCCATCCTGCTGGGCGCGGAGGGCCCCCGGAACGTCGCCCAGACCACCGAAATCGCCGACGGCTGGCTACCGCTGTACTGGTCACCCACCCGCCCCGAGGTCTACGGCCCCTCCCTGACCTCCGTCCCCGACGGCTTCCTGATCGCCCCCATGGTGCGCGCCCAGGTCTGCGACGACATCGCCGAGGGACTGCTCCCCGTCAAGGCCATGCTGGGCTGCTACATCGGCGGCATGGGCCACGCGACCAAGAACTTCCACGCCGACCTGATGGCCCGCATGGGCTTCGAGGACGCCGCCCACCGCGTCCAGGAGCTCTTCCTCCAGGGCCGCCGCGAGGAGGCGGTCCTCGCCGTCCCCGACGCCTTCGCTGACGAGATCTCACTCGTCGGCCCGCCCCAACGGATCGCCGAACGCCTCCAGTTGTGGCGCGAAAGCGCCATCACGGACCTGCTGGTGACGGCACCGGACCCGCCAACGCTGAGGGTCCTGGCGGACCTATCCGCCTGACGGTTGCCCCACGTTGTCGACTTTCCCGCCGTGCGGGTTGCTGTCTTTGCGCCTTGCGGCGCTGGCCGTGCCGCTGCGCGGGGCGGTGCCGCTGCGCGGGGCGGGCCGACTTGTTGTCCGCTGCGCGGGGCTGTTGGGTGCGGTGACGGACCTCCGGGGTGGGGGTGCCAGACTGCTTCGCTTTACGTCTGGCACCCCCACCCCTCC
>NZ_JBHVJX010000034.1:0-85881 GCF_042798755.1 Streptomyces sp. NPDC057743 | reverse complement strand
AGACATCACACCGCTGAGGCCGTCCTGAACCTCCGCTGCCGGACGCACTCCACCCGCAACACGTCGACTCGGGACACGGAGAGTGCGCGCAAAAAGCTGCGGGAGCAGAAGCCGGGGCTGGCGCCGGGGCCGGAGAAGGAGGAGGCCCAGGCGGCGGGCGCGGCCGGGAGCACCCCGCGAAACGGCGGGGACCGGGAGGACGGGACCACTCCGCGGGGCGGGGCGGCACCGGGCGGGCCGGTGGCGGAGGACGGGGACGCGGGGCGGGGCGACCGGCAGGAACAGCAACAGGGCGGCGCGCCCGGGTCTTCGTCCGCGCCGCAGGCGTCGGGGACCGCGTCCGCCGACGGGAAGCCCGCTGCCGAAGCGAAGTCCGCTGCTGAGGCGAAGCCCGCCGCCGGCACGCGGCCCGCCGCCGGCGGCGGGTCGCCCGCCGGGACCCGCGACAACGGCCAACAGACCGGCGGCCGGGGCGAGAAGAAGGGTGCCGGGGCCGACGGCAGGGAGGGCACCGAGAGCGCCGGCACCCCGGTGGCCAGCAAGGAGGAGTCCGCGGCCAAGAACCGCCCGGGCGCGGTCGATGCCCAGGTGGCGGGGAAACAGCTCAACCCCGCGGACAAGCGGGGGCAGGGGCAGCCGGCGGGCACCCCGTCGACCGCCCGGCCCGAGGCGCAACAGCCCGGCGCGGTCAGCACGTTGGACGGCGTGCGCACCCAGGATCTCGAAGGGCCGCAGGAGAAGGTCGACGAGGATCCGTTCGGGGCCGGCAGCGAGTCCGAGGTGGACGTGGGCGGCGGTGAGCCGAGCGCCTGGGACGTCACGCTGCACCCGGACGACTACCTGCCCGCCCAGGACCTCGACGTGGCGGCCGTGCCGACCGCGGACAAGCTGGACCCGTCCGCGTCCGCCGCCCCGGCCACCCCGTCGTTCCCGGCCCCGCCGGTGACCAAGGCCGACACGGTGCAGGCGGAGCGGGACGCGGAGGACGCCGAGGACGCGGCGGAGGCCGAACCCGAGGAGGAGGTCGACGAGCCGTCGGCCGGGGCGGGGTCGTCGGCCGACGCCGACCGCCCGGACGGGGCGGGGCCCGGCGGGGAGGCGCTCGCGCCGGAACGGGCCGCCGGGGCGCGGACGTCCCCGGGCGCCGCGTCGAAGGACCCACAGCAGGGCGCCGATCCGAAGGCCGGCCCCGTTGCCGCCCAGGTGTCCGTGGAGCAGGCGCCGGGCGGGCCGGAGGGCGGCGGCCGGGCCAAGGAGCAGGCGACCAAGGAGGAGCAGGGCACGCCGGCCGCGGGCGACCGGTCGGGGGCCGGGCAGGAGAAGGGGTCCCCGCAGGCGGCGGGCGCCAAGTCCGCGGAGGGCGGGGCGGCCTCGGCCCCGTCCGCCGGTGGCGGGGAGCGGGCGAGGGCGGAGGCGACGGGTAAGCCCGAGGCGTCACCGTCGGGCGCGTCCGCACCGTCGGCGGGCGCGTCCGGCGCGGCGCCGGCGGGCGCCAACGAGCCGTCGGGCGGCGCCCAGTCGTCCGCGCCGGCGCGGGACAGCCATGTCTCCGGCGGGTCCAACGCGGACACCTCGGGCGGCGCCAGCGCCGACGCGGCGGCCGGGGCGCAGCGCGAACCCGCGGGCGGCGGGGGCCCGGAGCCCCGTACGGAGAGGCCGGCGCAGCAGGGGGCATCGGAGGGCGGGAAGGGAACTCCTGACGGTGCGAAGGGCGGCGCGGAGCCGGCCGCCGCCCCGGCGCAGCCCCAGACGGCCGCCGCGCCCACGCCCAAGGCGGAGGTCCCCCAGGCCGAGAAGGCGCCGCCCGCCGCGGCCGCCCGGCCGGCGCCGGCCCCCAAGGGCGCGGGGGGCGGTGGGGGCGCGGCCGTGCCCGTCAAGAAGGCCACGAAGGACTCCGGGCCGACGCCGAACCTCTCGAACGTCTCCCCCGAGGCCGGCCTGGCGACCGCGTCAAAGCTCAAGCCCCACAAGGCGTTTGAGGCGATGGGCGGGGTGGGCGGTGCGGTGGACCGCACGGTCGGCGACGAGCACAAGGCGCTGGCCGCGGCGCCGCCCTCGATGCAGCGACCGGCGGGTGCGCCAGAGACCCTCCAGGGCAAGCCGAAGGCCGACGCCCCGGCCCAGTACGACCAGAGCCCGGCGCAGCAGAGCCAGGCGCCCGCGGCGGACAAGGCCGAGGTCACCGGCGCCAAGGAGCCCGAGGGGCAGATCGAGGCGGAGAAGGCCGAGGAGCCGGGCGGCTGGCAGACGTTCAAGATGGCCCTGGGCTTCGGCATCGGGTGGGTGGCGGAGAAGCTCGGCTTCAAGGTGGACAAGCAGGAGTTGGCCGCCAAGTTCGCCGGGTTGCCGACGAAGGACGAGGCGCTCAAGAAGGCCCAGGCGGGCAACGCGCCGGGCGTGCAGATGCAGGGCGCCGCCGGCGCGAAGGCCGACGAGCAGGGCGGCGCCGTCGACACCAAGGGACAGACCACCGTCGCCACGGGCCGGGACGACGCGGGCCGGCCGATGGGTGAGAACCAGGTCTACCCGAACGCGCCCAAGGAGCGGATGGCCGCCAAGGTGCCCGGCCCGCAAGGGGGCGGGGGCGCCACCCAGCCGGGCGGGGCCAACACCGGGGCGGTGCCGCCCGAGGCGGCCTCCGAGGTGGCGGAGCACGATCGGGGCGCGCAGTTCCAGGCCGCGTTCGGCGACGGCCAGAAGAGCATGTCCAAGGGCCGGCAGAAGAAGGACCAGGACTTCCGCGACTCCCAGGAGAGGCACAAGAAGCAGGTCGACGCCGAGATCCAGGGCAACACCAAGAGCCAGGCGGACGAGCGCCAGAAGGCGATGTCCGAGGTCACCGACCACCGCTCCGACTGGCGCAAGGAGCAGGACCAGGAACTCAAGAAGCTCGGCGACAAGAAGTCCGACCGGCACGACAAGGTCCGCAAGGACGTCAAGGACAAGGAGGAGAAGACCGACAAGGACTCCACCAAGGAGAAGGACGACGGCGACAAGAAGATCCAGGACAAGAACACCCAGGCCGAGAACGACGCGAACAAGAAGCGCGACGACAGCGTCAATGAGTCCGGCAACTGGCTTACCAAGGCGTTCGACTGGATCAAGCAAAAAGTCATCGAGATCAAGAACGCGATCGTCGACATCATCAAACGGGCCCGCGAGGCCGTCGTCGGTTTCATCAGGCACTTCAAGGAGACGGTCGAGCGCTGGATCAACGAGGCGCGCCAGTTCATCGCGGACGCCATCAAGACCCTGATCAACGATCTGATCGAGTTCGCGAAGGCCATGGTCCGCGCGGTCATCGAACTCGCGCTGCGCATCCGCAAGTTGATCACCGACCTCATCTCGGCCGCCATCGCCCTGGTCAACAAGCTCGCGACGATGCTGAAGAAGGCGCTGAGCGACCTCCTCGACGCCATCGGGAAACTCCTCAGCGGCATCCTCAACATCCTCAAGCAGGTCCTCGAAGAGGCCGTCAAACAGGTCAAGGCGGCCATCAAGGCGGTCCTGGACTTCGCCTCGAAGCTGCTCAGCGCGCTCGGCGAATGGATGCTGATCGCGGTCGACTTCCTCTCCGACCCGGGCGGTTGGCTCAGCGGCGCCAAGAACTCCGCCGTGGACGGCGCCAAGAACCACCTCTTCGCCGAGATCTCCACCGCCGTCAAACAGTGGTTCAAGGAGAAGATCCAGGAGATCCTCGGCGTTCCCAAGGCCATCCTCGAAAAGCTCCTCAACGGCGGCTTCAAACTCGACGACATCGTCCAGGAAACCTGGAACGCCGTCCTTCCCCAACTCCCCCTCATCATCGGCGAACTGGTCATGACCAAGGTCGTGGCCAAGCTGATTCCGGGCGCGGGCTGGGTGATGGGCGTGATCGACGCCATCCGCACGGCCTGGGGCGCGCTGAGCGCGATCCTGCGGGCGCTGTCCATGGTCCTCGCCTGGCTGAAGGCGGTCCGCACGGGCGGCGCCGGCATCCTCTTCGCCAAGGCCGTGGCCTCCGGCGTGGTGGCCCTCCTCGAAGTCCTCTACCAGTGGCTCCTGAACGGCATCGGCAAGTACGTCGCCAAGGTCGGCCAACGCCTCAAGGGCGTGGCGGCCCGGCTCGGCAAGGGCGTCTTCGGCCGCGGGGGCCGCGACCGCCCGCGGGGCGCCGCCGGCGAGGGCTCCGGCGGCCGCACCCCCCGCTCCGAAGAACCCTCCAGGGAACCCGCCCCGAAGTCCCCCGGAGCCCCGGCAACCCGCCCGAGGGCCACCGAGCCCCGCGAGCCCAAGCCGGGCGAGCGGCCGAACACCACGAGGCCCGGGGACCGCCCCGGCACGACCGAACCCACCCACAAGCCCGGCGAAACCCCGGACAAGCCAACCCCGGACAGGCCAACCCCCGACAGGCCCAAGTCCCCCACCGAAGACCCCAAGAAGCCCGCCAAACCCACCGCCAACGACAAGAACGGCAAGCCCAAGAACCCCGACGAAAAACCCGACACCCGCCCCACCCCACCCGCCAAACCCAAGCCCAAACCCGAACCAGAGCCCAAACCCAAGCCCAAGGAGGACTCCCCCACCAGGCCCAAGGACAACGAAAAGCCAACCTCCAAACCCAAGGAAGACGACAAGCCGGGCCCCAAGCCCAAGGAGGACGAGAAGCCGGGGCGCACCCCCAAAGAGGACGACAAGCCCGGCACCAAACCCAAGGAAGAACCCCACTCCCCCAACAAGCCCAAGGAAGACCCCACTTCACAGCCCAAGCCCAAGGACAAGCCCGGCGAACACCCCCCAACCAAGCCCAAGCCCAAGCCCGACAAGGAACCCAACCACCCCCACAAGCCCAACGAAAAACACCCGGACCACGACCCCAAGAAGCCCAACCACCACCCAGACAAGGAACACGACCCGCACGCCCCCAAGAAGCCCAAGCCCCACGAGGGCGAAGGCAAGCCCCCCAAACACCATCCGGACGAGAAGGGCCCCCACAAGCCGCACCACGACAAGCCCAACGACAAGAAGCCCGGCAAGGACAAGGACGCCAAGAAGGACAAGAAGAAGGAAGACGAGAAAAAGAAGGATTCAAAGGAAGCGCGGCTGCACAAGATCGTGACGAGGATCCGCCCACAACTCGACCGCCTACTCGGTAGCGGAATCCGTCGGCTCACCATGCAGGGCGTGCTCACCGGTATGCGCGCCTGGCACCGTCTAACAGAACTCGGCATACACAATAAGTCGCCATTCGAGATCGTTGCGCGCCTGAACCCTCAGGAAATCGTCATCAATGGGGTGACGGTGGACTCGCTGGTCGTCATGGAAGATCTCGAAAAAATGGCCATGCGCAGCATGCAGGCACAGAGAACCTCACCTCCGCACCTCCCTGCCGCCACAATAACCGGAGCCACCGGAAACCCGGCACATTTCCTCGCGAACCTTTCAGACGGGCCGGATCAGCTGAAAAACGACATAACTTCTTACAATTTCCCCGAAGGCAGCACGGTGACCAGCCGCCAAGCCTCCGGGTACCAGAGCAACCGGTTCTTCTTCGAAGGGACACAGTCGGCCGGAAGGGCCGAAAAGTACCCACAGATGTTCAATTTCATCGAGCAGCACCCTTCGGTCTCCCAGCAAGACTTCGCACACGCGGTGGAGGCGGGAATATACGGCGACCCTGGTCGCATGAGAAATCTGCCGCCGGACGCACGGAGCAAGTCCCGGCTCCTGTCGTCACTGCTGTCCGGCCTTGAGGCATACCGCAGCCATCCTTCGCTGGCCCTTAACCTCATGGCCGTCCAGCTGGCTGCCCAGGGCAAAGCACCGCTCACCAAACTGCTGAGCAAGCTACCCATGATTCAGGGCGAAGCTCAGCACCGCGGGCGCGAGGTCGCGTACATGACGCGCATGTGGCAGATCATCGGGGACTCGCAGTATCGGCGACAGTCCTTCGATCCCACGACGATGAAGCCAGAAGAGGTTTTCCGCGCGCTCGACATTCCTGGTCGAATCCTGCCGAAAAGGGGATTCAGGCCCTACCCCAGCTTCCTGCGCAACATCCCCGACCAGGACCTGCGCAACCGCCTCGCCATGATGCACGCGCTCTCGGAAGGGCTTGGCATAGAGAAGAAGCACGTGGAGCAAATACTCTCCAGTCAGGTGCTCAACGGGGCGCGGACACGCAACCACATGTTGGAAAATCTGGGACACCACATTGCCGCCAACGGCAATCTCCAACTCAACGACTTCCACTTCAGCAGCAACACGATGAAGAACTACGTCGAGAGGGCGCAGACCATTCTCAACGAATATCTGGCCGATCAGACCATGGTGAAGAACAAGGAGAACGGCAGGAGATTCTATGCAGCCTATCTCCAGAGAATCCAACGCCTGCTGTTCGGCATGCGGAGACTTCCCTGAGTAAGGTTGAGACCATGACAGAACAAACGAAATTCATCGAGCGCCCGCTCGTGCTGCGTGACGACGAGGCCGCACAGAAACTCATGGACGTCTCGCACACCCTCAACTGGCAGTTCATCCGCGACAATGCCGAGCTCGCGGCATCTGAGCACGTCCAGGAGACGGTCTGGAGTCCACGCGAACAGGTATTCGTGCACCTTGTCACCGACGGCCCCACAAGGAGCAGGTCGGTCTATGTCTCCAGCACGCCGGACGCGATCGCCAGAGCAGTCGGCGTGCTGGAGTTCCTCGTCGATACCCTCGACTTTTGCAGCCTCGATGAACTCTCGTCAGATGCGACTGAAGCCGCTACGGAGAAACAACGGGCCATCGCGCTCGTACGTTTGGGGATGGGCGCACCGAAAGATTACGAGGAGCGGGTTTTCACCCTTCTTGAGGGTGGTTTTAGGCACCCCCACCCAACAGTCCGAAACGCCGCAATCTGGGCGACTCGATTCGCGCTGTGGCCTCAGTTCATTCCATTGATGGAGCGGATGAAGGACGAGGATCCTGAGCCGATCCTGCAGAGCGTCGCGGCGGACACGATCGAAATCTACCGAGAGTCGGGAGTCACGAGCCAATGATCACCTATGCAGACATCCCCAAGCCCATTCGGGCCGGGATTGTTGTGGTTGATGCTCAGATTGGGGTGCCGCAGCGGATCATTGTGTTGCAGTTCAATCCCGATACGTTGGAGCGGCAGGTGGCGCCGCAGGCTGCCGGGGGTGAGGGGGATGCCGGTGGGGGCGGGGGTGGGAGTGGTGGTGGGGATCGGAATGAGGCGTTGCGGCTGAAGGGGCCGGCGCAGGAGACGTGGAAGTTCACGGCGGAGATCGACGCGACCGATCAGCTCGATGTGGCGGCGCCGGAGGGGATTCATCCGGAGTTGGCGGTGCTGGAGATGTTGGTGCAGCCCACCACCGCGCAGCTCCTGGCGGCGTCGAAGTTGACGAAGAAGGGGACCATTGAAATCAGCCCGATCGAGACGCCGTTGACGTTGTTCACGTGGGGCAGCAAGCGGGTCATGCCGGTGCGGTTGACGGAGTTGTCGGTCAATGAGTCGGCGTTCGATGTGAATCTGAATCCGATTCGGGCCTCGTTGAGTGTCGGGTTGAAGGTGTTGACGGTGAGTGATTTGCCGGCCGGGCATCCCGGGGCGGCGCTCTATCTCGCGCACCTGGCGCAGAAGGAGCAGTTGGCGCGCCGGGCGCGGGGCGGGACGTTGGCGCAGTTGGGGCTGGGGAGGGGGATCTGAGGCATGGGCATCGAGCCGTATGAGAGCGCGTTGGACGAGGTGCCGGGGGCGCATCCGTATCCGCGCAGCAGTCGGTATGCGGGGATTGGGATAGGGGTGCATGTACTGCCCGATGGGGGTGAAGTGCGGTATGCGATGCGGAGGTTGTTGCCGGCCCTGCCGGATGCGGACGACGAGACCGTGCCGCATGTCGTCAGCAGCGGGGAGCGGGTCGACCAGCTCGGGCAGCGGTATTTCGGGGATCCGGGGCAGTGGTGGCGGATCGCGGATGCCAATCCGGTGTTGGATCCGCGGGAGTTGACGGCGGAGCCCGGGGTGGAGATAGCGGTGCCGCTGCCCGGTGGATTCGCCCAGGGGGCCGGCGGGGCGGGGGTGCGGCATGACTGAGGGGGACGAGCCGGTCGGGCGGGGGCCTCTTCACGTATCGCTTTATATGGGGCCCAAGTTGGCGCGGCCGGTGCCTCAGGAGGTGATGGAGGCGCTGTTGTCGGCGCAGATCACCAGTACGGCGGGGGAGCGGAGCGGGTTTCAACTGGCCTTTGACTTGACGAAGAAGGGCGCGATCGTCGAGCGGCTGTTGCCGGAGGGGTTTTTCGATCCGAAGACCAGGGTCATCGTCGCCGTTTCCCTCAAGGGGACGCCGGTGGTGTTGCTGGACGGGGTCATCGTGCGGCACGAGGTGGGCAGCAGTAACCATCCCGGGCAGAGCACACTGACCCTCACCGGGGAGGATCTGTCGCTGTTGATGGATCTGGAGGAGCGGACGGACCGGTATCCAAATCTGGCGCCCTCGCAGCGGGTTGAGCGAATTCTGTCCAAGTACGCCGACTACGGCATCGATGCGCGGATCATTCGGGAGCAGATTCCGCAGCCACCGCGGGAACAGCTGCGGGTCGACTACCAGACCGGGACGGATCTCCAGTATGTGAACGACCTTGCGCGGGCCAACGGTTACACGTTCTATCTGGAGCCTGGGCCGGTGCCCGGGCGTTCGACGGCGTTCTGGGGACCGGAGCAGCGGCTTGGGCAGCGGCAGCACGCCCTGAACGTGAATATGGATGCGAATTCGACGGTCGATCAGCTCACGTTCGCGTATGACGGGACGGCCAGGGAAGAGCCGCAGGCCCGGGTGCAGGATCCCGTGACGCGGCGCGCTCCCCTGCTCGCGCCGCCCGATATCAGCCCGCTGCGACCGCCGTTGGGATTGCGGGGGTCGCCGGCGCTCAAGCGGAAGACGCTGAGCGGGACGGCGAAGATGGACGAGGGGTCGGCGAGGGCCGAGGCATTGGGGCGGGCCGCCACCAGTGCGGACGCCATCTCGGGCTCGGGTTCACTGGATGTGACCCGGCACGGATATGTGCTGCGGCCACGGGAGTTGGTGGGGGTGCGCGGCGCCGGGGTCACCTACGACGGGGACTACTACGTGAAGAGCGTGACGCACAATCTGCGGATCGGCTCCTACCTCCAGAATTTCACGCTGTCGAGGGAGGGGTTGATCGCCCGCCGCGGCACCGTGCGGCCCTAGTCCCCCGCCCCGCCCTCCCCGTCCGCCGCAAGGCGGCACCATCCCAGCCCCCTCACCCACGCGCAACCACCGATATCGCCGCAGCCACCGAAATCGCCGTACCACCGATAACGCCGTAACCACCGATAACGCCGCAATCGCCGTCAAGGAGAGAAGTCGCGCATGGCCGGTGCACCGAACAACCGCTTCCTCGGCAAATTCCGGGGCCGGGTGGCGGCCAATGACGACCCGATGGGAATCGGGCGGTTGAGGGTCCAGGTCCCGGACGTGTTGGGCGATGAGGTGTCCACCTGGGCGTTGCCGTGCTTTCCGTTCTCCGGCGAGCGGGCCGGCCAGGTGGTGGTGCCGTCGGTCGGGGCCGGGGTGTGGGTGGAGTTCGAGTAGGGAGACCCCAGTTTCCCGGTGTGGGTGGGGTGTTGGTACGGGCGGCGGGAGGAATTGCCGGAGGACGCGCAGAAGGACCCGGCGATTTCGCATCCGGTGGTGATCCAGACCCCGGGGAAACACAAGATCGTGCTCTCGGACGTGCCCACCGAGGGGATTGTGTTGGAGGCGCCGGGCGGCGCCTCCGTGCGGATCGATGCCACGGGCGTCCACATCACCAACGGGCACGGGGCCTCGGTCTCGTTGACCGGGGAGCAAGTCGACCTGAACGACGGTCGGTTGACCGTGCCGAAGAAGCACTGACGGGAGCGGGGGAGGCAGGGCAGATGGCGAGCGGAAACGTCCTCCATGGCGGAGTGGTCATGGGATGTCCGCACGGGGGGCTGGTGGTGCCGGTCCCGGCCGGCGGCGACGGCGCGGGCGCGGTGCGGATCGACGGTGCGCCGGTGGCGACCGCCGCGGCGCTGTTCACCGTCAGCGGGTGCACGCACGTCGTGGCGGGGCGGCCGCAGCCCTGCGTCAGCGTGCGGTGGACCGCCGACGGCGGCGGTGGCAGTGGCGGGCAGGTGTGCGTCGACGGGGTGCCGGTGCTGCTGGATTCGTCGGCGGCGATGTGTTTCAGCGCCGGGCTGGTGCCGCAGGGCCCACCGGTGGTGACGTCCGTCGGCGGGGGCCGGTGGGGCGGTTGTGAGGGGGTGACGAGCCGATGAGGGCGGCAGCGGGGCAGCTGCACCGCACGGACCTGGCGTTTCCGTACCGGGTGGACCGGCGGGGGCGGACCGCGCACGCCCGCCATGACGCGCATGTCCGGGACCTGATCGAGCAGTTGCTGTTCACCAGCCCCGGCGAGCGGGTGATGCGGCCGGACTTCGGGTGCGGGCTGCTGGACCTGGTCTTCACGCCGAACAGCCCGGAGTTGGCCTCGGCCGTCGAGCTGTCCGTGCAGGCGGCGCTCCAGCGCTGGCTGGGCGAGCTGATCGAGGTGGCGTCGCTGGACGTGGTGAGCGAGGAGAACGTGGTGCGGGTGTACCTCCAGTACGTGGTGCGCGCCACCGCCAGCCGTCGCGACGAGGTCTTCGAGGGACGGGGGGTGGCGTGATGAGCGGCGCCGCGTGGACGGCCGGGGTGAGCCGGCGGGAGCGGATACGCCGGGCTCGGCGCAACGGCGTGGACGAGGTGGAGGTCTCCGAGGACGGGCGGACGCTGACCGTCACCTTCCTCGGCAAGGCCCCGCACGGGCTGCGCCCGGAGAACGTGCGGATCGACGGCGGGCGGCGGATCACCGGCATCGAGGCGCTGGAGATCACGGTCGAGCGGGAGGAGGACCCCGAGCTCGACGACCGGCTGGTGGTGGTGCTGGACCGGGCCGGCGACTTCTCGCCGTACCGGCTGTCGGTGGTGGAGACCGACCCGTACGGGCGGCCGGGCAGCGCACCGTTCCCCGGCTTCGACCAGCGGTACTTCTCCGCGGAGTTCTCGTTCCGGCCGAACTGCCCGACGCCGTTCGACTGCGCGGACGGGGCCGGAGGCACGGACGGGCGCAGCGTCCCCGGCCCCGGGGGCCCACCGGACGCGCTCCGCTCCCCCGCCTCCTCCCCCACCCCCGTCATCGACTACACCGCCCGGGACTACGCCACCCTCCGGCAGGTCGTCCTGGACCGGCTGCGGCTGACCTGCCCGGAGTGGGTGGAGCGCAACCCGGCCGACCTCGGGACGACGCTGGTCGAGCTGCTCGCGTACACCGCGGACCAGATCAGCTACCAGCAGGACGCGGTGGCGACCGAGGCGTATCTGGACACCGCGCGGAGCCGGGTGTCGGTGCGGCGGCACGTGCGGCTGATCGACTACCCGATGCACGACGGGTGCACGGCGCGGGCGTTCGTGGCGCTTACGGCGGTGGCGCCGCTGACGCTGCCGCCGGGCTCGTTCCGCTTCGCCGCCGTCGACTACCGCAGCTACGGCCCGCGGGACCGGCCGGAGCTCGGGACGGTGCTCGACGACGGGGAGTTGGCGGTGCTGGCCGAGCGCGGCTCGCTGGAGGTCTTCGAACCGGTGGTGCGTCACGCGCCGCTGACGCTGCTGCCGCAGCACAACACCGTCCGGCTGTGGACGTGGGGCGGGGAGGTGTGCGGGCTGCCGAAGGGCGCGACGCGCGCCACCCTCACCGACGGCTGGGTCGACGAGGACGGCGGGCGGCGGCAGTTGGCGCTGGCCGCCGGGGACCTGCTGCTCTTCGAGGAGGTGAAGGGCCCGCGGACCGGCACGCCCGGCGATCAGGACCCGACGCACCGGCAGGTGGTGCGGCTGACGTCCGTCACCCCGGCCGTCGATCACCTGCTGGGGCAGCCCGTACTGGAGGTCGCCTGGGGTCCGCAGGACGCGCTGACGTTCCCGCTGCGGCTGTCCACCCTCGACGGCCGGGACTGCGCACCCGTCGAGGACGTCAGCGTGGCGCGCGGAAACGTGCTGCTGGTGGACCACGGCCAGACCCTGGGCGAGGAAGGTGAAGAGGGCGCAGGGGGCCTGCCCGAGGGCGCCCCCGAGACCGTCACCGTGCCCCCCGTGCCCGCCGTCCTCTCCTCCTGTGACCCGCCGGCCTTCGGCTGCTCGGACGGCTGGCATGGCGAGCGTGGTGGCAACGACGTCGCGCGGCTGCTCGGCGAGCTGGTCGAACGCGCCGAGAGCGGGCGGGAGTTGACGCCCGACGACGTGAGGCGGCTGTTCACCGCGGTGGGCGAGGAGGCCGCCGAGCGGGCCGGTATCGGGCTCACCTCGGCCGGGCTGCGGGCCGAGCAGGTGACGCCCGGGACGGCGTATGCGCAGGCCGCGGCGGTGCGGACGCTGCTGGCGCAGTCGGTGTATCCGGGGATCGCGCCGCGCTTCCGGCCGGTGTTGGGGCGCGCACCGGTCGTCCAGGCGGTGCCGTTCCCGCAGCCGCGGCACATCGCGGCCGGGCAGGCGGTGCACCTGGCGGCGGTCCCGGAGCGGGTGCGGGCGCGGCTGGTGGAGCTGTGGCGCAGCGCCCGGGACCGGGACGGGTTGGACGAGGCGGAGGTCGCCGAGCTGGCCGTGTTGTTCGGGCTGCGGCTGCTGGAGGAG
Organism: Streptomyces sp. NPDC057743; assembly: GCF_042798755.1. Taxonomy (NCBI): domain Bacteria; kingdom Bacillati; phylum Actinomycetota; class Actinomycetes; order Kitasatosporales; family Streptomycetaceae; genus Streptomyces; species Streptomyces sp. NPDC057743. Next base: position 73,180 of record NZ_JBHVJX010000034.1, on the reverse strand, counting down.
CTGGAGCTGGCCCGGCATCCGGTGCGGGCGCTGCGGGAGTTGCTGCACCGCAGCCCGCACCTGTTGGACGGCAAGCTGCGCCGGCTCGCGGTGCTGAGCGCGCGGGCGCGGGCCGGGACGGTGCTGGACGCACGGACCGCGTGGGAGATCGCGCACACCTGGGGCGCGCCGTACGCCGCCGGGCTGGACCCGGACGAGCCGGTGCTGCACGGCCCGGCCGCCGCGGTCCACCAGGACCCGCGGGAGGCCCTGCCGGCGGTCCGCCTGACGGAGGTCTCCCCGGGCGGCGAGGAGGACGGGCCCGGGTGGCTCCCGCGCCGCGATCTGCTGCGCAGCGGGCCCCGCAACCGGCATGTCGTCGGGGAGTTGGGCGACGACGGGCGGCTGGCGCTGCGGTTCGGCGACGGGCGGTACGGGGCCCGGCCGACGCCCGGCGCCCGGCTCGCCGTCCACTACCGGATCGGCGGCGGCCCGGCCGGCAACGTCGGCGCGGAGGCGATCGGCCATCTGGTGCTGCGGCGCGCCCCGGAGGAGTCCGATGCCGCGGAGCCCCTGCCCCTCGTCGGGGTTCGCAATCCGCTGCCCGCGGTGGGTGGCACCGGTCCCGAACCGCTTGAGCAGGTGCGCCAGTTGGCGCCGCTGGACCTGAAGCGGACCCGGCTGCGGGCGGTGACCGCACAGGACTACGCGGCGCTGGCGGCCGAACTGCCGGGCGTCCAACGGGCGGCGGCCCAGATCCGTTGGACCGGTGCCCTCCAGGAGGCCCGGGTGGCGATCGACGCCTACGGGACACCGGAGCCGAGCCCGGAGTTCCTGGACGGGGTCGGATACGCGCTGGAGGGCTACCGCAGGATCGGGCACGACCTGGTGGTGCAGCCGGCGCGGTGGGTGCCGCTGGACATCGCGTTGACGGTGTGTGCCGAGCCGGGGCACCAACACGGGCAGATCCTGGCCGAGTTGTACCGGGTGCTGGGCGGCCGGGCGCTGCCCGGCGGGCGGCTGGGCTTCTTCCATCCGGACGCGCTGACGTTCGGGGAGCCGGTCCGGCTGAGCCGGCTGGTGGCGGTGGCCGCGGCGGTGCCGGGCGTACGGAGCGTGGGGGTGGACCGGCTGCGCCGGATGTTCCACGAGGACCGCGGGGAGCGGGAGGCGGGGGTGTTGCGGCTGGGGCCGCTGGAGATCGCCCGCTGTGACAACGACCCGGACCGGCCCGAGAACGGCCGGCTGGTCATCGAGCTCGGGGGTGGGCGATGACGGAGCACGAGACGACGGGCACCGGCTGCCGGTGCGGGTGTGGCGGCGGCGGGCACGACGAGCGGCGGGCCGATCCCGCGCCCTACAATCCGCCGGGCCGCACCGCCCTCAACTACCGGGTGGGGGACCACGGTTCGTTCCTGGCCGCGATGCTGGACCGGCTGGCGTCGCCGGCCTATCCGGCGCTGCGCGGGCTGACCGTCCGCACCCCCGACGACCCGTCCGTCGGGCTGCTGGACGCCTGGGCGGTCCTCGGCGACCTGCTGACGTTCCACGGCGAGCGGATCGCCGACGAGGGGTACCTGCGGACCGCCAACGAGCACCGTTCGCTGGCACTGCTGGGCCGGCTGGTGGGGCACCGGCCGCGGCCCGGGGTCGCCGCCGACACCCACCTCGCCTACACCCTGGACCGCGACCCGCGGGCCGGGGACCTGCCGGTGGTCGTCCCGCGCGGGGCGCGCAGCCACAGCGTGCCGGCGGGTTCCGACGAGGAGTCGCAGACCTTCGAGACCGACGAGGAGCTGACGGCGCGCTGGGCGTGGAACGAGCTGGCGGTGCGGCAGCGGCGGCCCGCGCTGCTGACCCCCGACGACCTGGCGTCCCGGCCGGAGTTGCTGGTCGCGGGGACCGCCACCGGGCTGACCGTCGGGGACCGGCTGCTGTTCGACTTCGGGGCGCGGCGGGTGCTGCTGTCGGCGGCGTCGGTGCGGCCGGACCGCACCGAGGACGTGACCCGGGTGGGACTGCCGAAGGCGGCACCCGCGTCGCTGCCGGAGCTGCTCACCGAGCTGCGGGCCTGGATCACCGAGCCTCCCCTGGCAACGGACCCCGACGACCCGGACTACCCGCCGCCGGCCACGCCGCAGGCGCCCAATCCGCGCCCGGTCAGCCGCTTCGTCGCCGACTTCGACGCGCAGGTGCTGGCGCCGCTGCGCAAGGACCTGGACGCGCTCACCACCCCGGAGGCGTTCGCCGCGCGGCTGGCCGGACCACATGAGCGGCTGGCGGAGGCGCAGGCGGTGGCGGCCGGGTACCCGGAGGTCGTCGCGTGGTTCGAGGAACTCCAGGCGGTGCTGGGCGAACTGACGCGACGGGCCGACGAGTTGGGCGGGGTGCTGCCGAACGCGCCAGCGCCGGGAACGGACACCCCCGGGTCGCCGTCGACCACCCCGACCACCGCTCCCCCGGTGCCGCCGGCCCTGGCCGCCCTCGCCTCCGTGTTGCCGGCTCTGCGCACCCAGGTGGTGAGCCGGCCGTCCGCGTCCGGGGAGGTCGCCGCGGGCGGCGGGCGTGCCTTCGGCGCCGGCGCGGACCTGGGGGCGCGGCTGCTCGCCGCGCTGGACCCGCGCCTCGCCGACGGCCTCTATCCGGCGTGGCGACGGGCCGCTGTACCGCCGGCGGTCGGCGCCGGCAAGCCCGGTGACCAGCCGCTGCTGCGCGCCCTGTTGGCGATGCGGGTCACCGCCGCCCCGTTCGGCGCGACGGCCCCGCTCAAACCCGTACAGGACGACCGGGGCCGGGTCATCAGGACCGCGGACTGGCCGCTGACCGGGGCGGCGCTGACCACGGTGCGGGTGGTCTTCGACACCGCCGGGAAGGCCCTGGTGCGGGCCGAGTTCCAGCACGTGGAGACGGGCAATTCGGTGCAGCGGGCGGAGAACCTGCCGACCGACACCAGCTTCGAACTGGGCCATGGCCGGGTCGAGTTGTCCACCCGCACCGGCCCCGAGCACGAGCTGAGCTGGCTGGGCCGGCACACGGCCGACGCCCCCGAGGCGGGGGTGACCGCCCGACTACTGCCCGGGCTGCCGGAGCGCACGCTGTTCGTCTCCCGCCCGGGGGAGGACGGCCGGATCCATGTCTCGGTGACCAACGGGGCAGCGCAGTCCTGGCAGTTGGCGCCCGGCGAGCACCGGCAGGTCACCGACGGCACGTACGAGGTGCGGGTGCGGGTGGCGGCCGGCGGGGAGCCGCCGGGCGTGGAGATCGCGATCGCGACGGTCCCGAAGCCGGCCGATCGCCACGCGCTGGCGCTGGATGCGGTCTACGACGGGATCACCGTGGGCAGTTGGGTCGCCATCGAGCGGCCCCGCAAGGGCGCGGACGGCCCGGACGGCATCCCCGGCGACCGGAAGCTGGCGTTCGTCACCACCCGGGTCACCGCCGTCCGCACCGCGGTGCACGCCCAATACGGGATCACCGGCCGGGGCACCCTGCTGACGCTGGCCGACCCGTGGCTGGACGAGCACGATGTGACGCTGGACGCGATCCGGGACACCACCGTGCACGCCGCCGGCCAGGAGCTGACCCAGGCGGACGAGCCGGTGGGCGAGGACGTGCACGGCGACCGGCTCGAACTGGCCGCGCTCTACGAGGGGTTGCGGCCGGGGCGCCGGCTCGTCGTCTCGGGTGAGCGGACCGACATCCCGGGTGTCACCGGGATGCGGGGCACCGAACTGGCGGTGATCGCGGAGGTGGCGCAGACCCTGGACCCACAGCTGCCCGGCGACCGGGTGCACACCACGCTCACCCTGACCCGGAACCTGGCGCACCGCTACCGGCGGGAGTCGGTCCGGGTGCAGGGCAACGTGGTCCCGGCCTCGCACGGCGAGAGCCGCGACGAGGCGATCGGTAGCGGGGACGCGGCGCGCGCCAACCAGAGCTTCGCGCTGTGGCAGTCCCCGTTGACCTGGCGGCCGGCCGACAACCCCCTAGGGGCCGAACCGGAGTTGGAGATCCGGGTGGACGGGCTGCGCTGGCACCCGGTGGACAGCCTGGCCGGCCGCGGCCCCCATGAGCGGGTGTATGTCACCGGCACCACGGGCGGGGACGGCTCCAGTGGGGGCGGGCGGACGACCGTGACGTTCGGGGACGGGGTGCACGGCGCCCGGCTGCCGAGCGGACACGACAACGTCCGGGCCCGCTACCGCTTCGGCACCGGCCGGGCCGCCAACGTCGCGGCGGACCGGATCACCCAGGCCGTCACCCGCCCGCTGGGCGTCACCGGCGTCACCAACCCGCAGCCGGCCACCGGCGGCGCGGACGCGGACGGCCCGGCGCTGACCCGGCGCACCGTCCCGCTGGCGGTCTCGGCCCTGGACCGGCTGGTGTCGCTGACGGACTACGAGGACTTCGCGCGCTCCCGGGCGGGCATCGGCCGGGCCGCGGCCCGCGAGGTGTTCGACGGACGGCGGCAGGTGTTGCATGTGACGGTGGCCGGCGTGGACGACATACCGATCGCCCCGGACGCGGAGGTGTTGCGCGCGCTGCGGGCGTCGCTGGCGGAGTACGGCGACGGCCGGTTGCCGGTGCGGGTGGACGTCCGGGAGCCGGTGCTGCTGCTGTGCGCGGCGAAGGTCAAGGTGTTGCCGGACCACTCCTGGCCGCTGGTCGAACCCCGGGTGCGGCGGGCACTGTTGGCACGGCTCGGCTACGACGGCCGGGAGCTGGGGCAGCCGGCCCGGCTGTCGGAGGTGCTGGCCGCGGCCCAGTCGGTGCCCGGGGTGGACTATGTGGATGTGGACGCCTTCACCGGCGTCCCGGCCTCCGTCACCACCGACGAACTGGCCGCGCTGCCCGACGCGTTGGCCAGGCCGCCGCAGGAGTCCGTACCGGCCCGGCTCGCCCGCTTCGACGAGCGGATCCACGAGGTGACGGCGGACGGCGGCCAGACGCTGACCGCCGTCGCCGCCCGGTACGGCATCCCGCTGTCCGAGCTGCTGCGCCTCAACCCCGACCTCACCGACACCCGCCCGCTGCCCAAGGGCCGCGCGCTGTGCGTCTTCCGCGGCGTCCGGCCGGCCCAACTCGCGCTGTTCGACCCGCGGGCCGCGGACACGCTGATCCTGACGGAGGAGACCCGTTGACTCCTCCCCCTCGTAAACGAAGGGGATTCCTGACTCACGTCGCCTGCGGCCCGGCGGGCCGACAGGTCTTACACGATCAGCGCCAGCCGGGTTGAAGTCCAGCCCGGACCAGCATCACGCGGGCGGAGTTCTTGTCTCTGGGCGAGACGGCTCCGCACGCGGTGCAGGTATACGTTCTCTCGGAAAGAGGTAGTGCGTGCTTGGCTCTCGCTCCGCACTGTGCGCAATCCCTCGTGGTGTGCGCGGGTTTGACCAGGTGCACGATGCGCCCGTGCTTACGCGCCATCTCGACCAAAGCGCGCTTGGTGGCGCCGATCGCCGCGTCCGCGGCCTTACGCGCCATCGTCGTCTTTGCCAGGAACTTCGGGCGGAAGTCCTCGACCGCGATCTCGTCGTGGTCACGGACCACGCCCTTGGCCCACTTCCGAGCGCTGTCCTGCCGCCCAGCGACCACCTTCCGGTGCAACTTCGCCGTCTGACGCCTCGCCTCCCGATACCCCTTCGAAGCGGCCTGCCCACGCCCCGGCCTGCGACGGGCCATCATGCGCTGATAGCGAGCAAGCTTCTGCGCGGCCGTCTTGCCATGCTGCGGATGCGGGAGGTCGTGGGCGTCGGATGTGGTGGTCGCGATCACCTTCACCCCCCAGTCCACCCCGATCACCCGCCCCGTGACCGGAAGTTGCTCGATCACGGCGGGGACGACGAACGACGCGTACCACGCACCGGTGACGTCCTGGTACACCCGCACCGAGCTCGGCTGTTCGGGCAACTCCCGCGACCACACCGGACGCACCACGATCCCGCCCGCCAGATGCAGCCGACCGTCTTTCAGGCGGAACCCGCGCTTCGTATATTCGAGCGTCGGACGGGCCTCGTGCTTCTTCTTGTACGTCGGCATCCCGGCCCGCTGACGCATCGGCACACCGGCCTTGATGTCCTTCAAGGCTTTGGCGCGGGACTTGCCGAAGTCACGGATCAACTGCTGCTGAGGCACACACGCACCCGCACGCAACCACGGCGTACGGGCCCGTGCCTCGGTCAGCATCGCCGCAAGCTGCACCGGCCCGCACGTCCGCTTCTCGCCAGTGGCCCTGTTGTGCTGGTGAACGGCCTTCGACTTGGCGACGCACTCATTCCAGACCCAGCGGCACCGGTCCCACTCGGCTTCGAGTGCGCGCCGGGCCGACGTCGGCAGGCGCACACGGAAGGTGTACCGGGCATACCCGGCCTCTTCCGCGATCGCCTCTGTCGTCATGCACCCGAAACTACTTGAGAGGACTGACAGTTGAGAGCACCTGCGCCTGCCTCCTGTAGCCCCCCTCGCCCCGTCATGGGATGGATACCGATTCGCCACCTTGAGGAGACCCGATGACCACCAACAGGGAGCCGGACGGGCTCGCGGAGCTGCTCCCGCAGTGGCTCAGGCTGCGAGACTCCGAGGACTCCGCGCAGGGCGAGCCGCTGCGGGCCCTGCTGGCGGTGATCGCCGAGCAGGTGGACCGGGTCCGGGACGGGGTGGCCCAGCAGTACGACGACTGGTTCGTGGAGACCGCGGCGGAGTGGGTGCTGCCCTACCTCGGCGACCTGGTGGGCTACCGCCCGCTGCCCGGGTATGAGCGGGTGTTGGCCACCGGGCTGCGGGACGGCGGACTGCCGGACTCCTCGCGGCGGCGGCTGGCGCAGGCGCTGGCGCCGCGCCGCGATGTCGCCGCCACGGTCGGCAACCGGCGGCGCAAGGGCACTCTGGCGCTGCTGGAGGAGCTGTCCGAGGGGGTGGCGGGATGGCCGGCGCGGGCGGTGGAGTTCTCCCGGCTGGTCGCGCACCAGCAGCCGGTGCGGCTCTACGGCTCGACGACCGAGGCCGCCGACGCGCGGCGGCGCGGGCGCGGCCGGCTGGTGGACGTCCGGGACGGCGCGGCGCTGGACCTGGCCGGCGGCCCGTTCGGCACCGTCCCGCGCACCGTGGACGTCCGCCGCGCCAACTCCGCGCGCACGCAGGGCGGTTACTCCCCAGCCGGGGTCGGCCTGTTCGTCTGGCGGCTGAGGCCGTACGCGGTGACGAGGGCGCCGGCGTACTGCATCGACCGGGCCCGCAACCTCTACACCTTCGCCATCCTGGGCAACGACACCCCCCTGGTGACCCGCCCGGAGCCGGAGCCGTCGGCGACCCACCTCGCCGCGCTCGACAACGTCCCGGCGCTGATCACCCGCCGGCAGCTGCACGACCGGCTCGCCGACTACTACGGCCCCGGCAAGAGCTTCGTGCTCCGGACGGACGACGCGGACCACCCGGTCCCGCTCGCCGACATCGTCGTCGCCGACCTGAGCGCCTGGCGCTACCGGCCCCGGCGCGGGCAGGTCGCCGTCGACCCGGAGCTGGGGCGGATCGCGTTCGGGTCCCGGTCGGCGCCGCGGCAGGGCGTCTGGGTGGACTACCACTACGGGTTCGGGGACGACCTCGGCGGCGGCGAATACGCCCGCGAGCGCGCCGAGTTGGCGAGCGCGGGCGGCCACGGGCGGGTCACCCCGCCGGACGCGGCCGTCTACCGGGTCGGCCCCGACGCCCCGTTTAGGCGGATCATGGACGCCTTCGCCGCCTGGCGGCACGACCGGCGCACCGGCCGGGGCGCCCCCGAGGGGATCATCGAGATCGTCCACAGCGGCGCCTACCAGGAGCAGTTGGACTTCGACCTGGAGCCGGGCGACCGGCTCCAGCTGCGCGCCGCTGAGGGCACCCGCCCGGTGATCCGGCTGCTGGACTGGTACAGCAACCGGCCCGACGCCCTCAACATCCGGGCCGTGGAGGCGGAGTGCGCGCCCGGCGAGCGGCCACGGATGGAGCTGGACGGGCTGCTGGTCACCGGGCGCGGCCTCAACGTCACCGGTCCGATGGGGGCGTTGGCGCTGCGGCACTGCACGCTGGTGCCCGGCTGGTCGCTGGAGCCGGAGTGCCACCCCGCCTCCCCGGAGGAGCCGAGCCTGGTACTGGATCGCACCACGGCCTGTGTGGAGATCGACCGGAGCATCCTCGGCACCATCGAGGTGCTCGGCGACGAGGTCGGCACCGACCCGCTCCCGCTCCATCTGCGCGACTCCATCCTGGACGCCACCGGCACCGACCGCGCGGCGCTGTCCGCCCCGGACTGCCGCCATGCGCACGCGGAGCTGTCCGCGCACCGGACCACGGTCCTGGGCGAGGTCCACGTGCACGCGGTGCGGATCGCCGAGAACAGCCTCTTCACCGGCCTGGTGCACGCGGCCCGGCGGCAGGTGGGCTGCGTCCGCTTCAGCTACCTCCCGCCGGGCTCCCGGACCCCGCGCCGCTACCGCTGCCAGCCGGACCTGGTCGGCCCCGCCAAGGACGCCCGGGTCCGCCCGCTGCTGCGCAGCGAGCGCTACGGCACGCCGTGGTACGGGCAGTTGGCGACCAGCTGCCCCGAGGAGATCCGCCGCGGCGCGGAGGACGGCGGGGAGCTCGGCGCGTACCACGACCTCTACCTCCCGCAGCGCACGGACAGCCTGCGGGCCCGGCTCGCGGAGTACACCCCGGCCGGCACCGACGCGGGGATCGTGTTCGTCACATGAACCCCCGTCCGCACCACGAACCGACCGAACTCCGGCCCACCGCCCACACCTTGGCCACCACCGCCCACACTTGGCCGCCACCGCCCACCACCACCCATCACCGACCGTCCGAGCTTCCGTCCGAGGGGGACCCCTTCCATGCACGCTGACCTCTCCCGCATCACCTACCGGCCGGAGCGCCACTACTCCGCGGTGGTGGCGCAGCAGGGCCGGGTCCAACTGGACGCCGACGCCAACGAGCAGACCGCGATCCAGCTCTTCCACTCCCGCACCCTGGCCGCCGACCTGATCGGCCCGCACGGCGGCCCGCGCGGCGCCACCGGCTTCAAGGTCGATCTCCGGGGCGGCCCGCACGAGTTGGACGACCTGGTCATCGGCGGCGGCCACTACTACGTGGAGGGCATCCTCTGCGACGCCACCCGCCCGCGGCCCGGCACCCCGGTGCCGACCGCCGCCCACAAGGAGGGCGAGCCCGACCCGGCGGACGCCCCGGCCACCCCCGCCGCCGACGAGACCTGGACGTACTGGAACCAGCCCGACGGCTTCCGCGACCCCGAACGCCCCGGCGACCGCCTGCCCTCCCAATTCCCCTACCTGGTCTACCTCAAGGTGTGGGAACGGCTGGTCACCGCGGCCGAGGACCCGGCGCTGCGCGAGGTGGCGCTGGGCGCCGCACTGCCGGACACCGCGGCCCGCACCAAGGTGGTGTGGCAGGTGCTGCCGCTGCCCGCGGCCGAGTTGGAGCTGGACGGCGACAACCCGCCGGCCGACGCCATCCGCACCGCCTTCGACCGCTGGGCCCGCAAGGCCGCCACCCCGGCCTGCCGGCTGGCGGCCCGCAGCCAACGCCCCGACCACGGCGACGACGACCCCTGCCTGGTCGCCCCCGAGGCCCGTTACCGCGGTCCGGAGAACCAGCTCTACCGCATCGAGGTCCACGAGGGCGGCACCGCCAAGGACGCCACCTTCAAGTGGTCCCGCGAGAACGGCTCCCCCACCTTCCCGGTCGACGAACTCGACGGCACCTGGGTCGAGTTGGCCTCTCTGGGCGGCGACGACGAGCTCGCGCTCCACGTGGGCGACTGGGTCGAGTTCGTCGACACCGCCTACAGCAGCCGGGGCGAGGCGGCGCCGCTGCTGCGGGTGGAGGAGGTCGACCTGCCCGGCCGCCGGGTGCGGCTCTCCGACGAGCCGGCACCGGGCGTCGGCCGGCGGCCCGAGCTGCATCCGTTCCTGCGCCGCTGGGACCACCAGGAGCCGGGCCGCGGGACGTCCGGACGCCGGGAGTCCAGCCGGCGGACGGTCCGCCGCGGCGACCGGCCCGGCCGACTCCGGCACGGCGCGCTGCCGATCGAGGAGGGCGGCTGGCTGCCGTTGGAGGACGGCCTGGAGGTGTACTTCGAGGCCGGCGGCACCTACCGCACCGGCGACTTCTGGCTGGTCCCGGCCCGCACCGCCACCGGCGGGGTCGAATGGCCCACCGACCCGGCGCGCCGCCCGCTGCTCCAGCACCCCGCCGGCATCGCCGTCCACTACGCGCCGCTGGCCTGGGTCCACGGCGAACAGGCCGTGCCCGACCTGCGGTTGGCGTTCCGCCCGTTGGCCACCGCCATCCCGGCGACGGGCGACGCGGCCCCAGCCACGACGGACGCGCCCGAGTCACCGGACACCGGAGGCTTCGGGGACTCCGGGGGCGGCTTCGACGGCAGCGGCGCTCCCGGCGCGGGTGACGCCTCGGGCGGCGGGGGCGGCGGCCGCGGCCTCGGCACGCTGTCGACCGGCCCGGACGCCGGCTCCGGCCCCGCCCGCCCCCGCTCGCAGACCACCGCGGAGGCCGAGGCGCGGGTCGACGAGACGGGGGTGATGGACTGATGGCCACCCCGCTGACCGGCAGCCAACTGCTCGCCGCCCTGCGCGCGGAGGGCCTGGTCCTCCACGAGGTCGGCGACTGGCGCCGGCACAACCGGAACACCAAGGGCGCCTGGGGCCCGGTGAACGGGGTGGTGGTCCACCACACCGCCACCGAGGGCACCGACGCCTCGGTGAACCTCTGTTACGACGGCCGCCCGGACCTGCCGGGACCGCTCTGCCACGGCGTGATCGACAAGGCCGGCGAGGTCCACCTCGTCGGCAACGGCCGCGCCAACCACGCCGGCCTCGGCGACCGCTTCGTCCTCCAGGCCGTCATCGACGAGGAGGAGCTCCCCAAGGACCGCCTCGCCGACACCGACGGCAACCGCCACTTCTACGGCTTCGAGTGCATCAACCTCGGCGATGGCCAGGACCCTTGGCCCGAGCCCCAGTTACTGGCCATCGAGAAGGCCGCGGCCGCTCTCTGCCGGGCACACGGCTGGGGCGAGCGCTCGGTGATCGGCCACTTGGAATGGCAACCGGGCAAGATCGACCCGCACGGCTTCCCCATGGACACCCTCCGCGAACGCATCAAGTCCCGCCTGTCGAAGGCTCCGGAGGGGCCGGTGACTTCGCAGGCGGCCGCGACTTCGGATGGGTCGGTGGCTCCGGACGGTTCGGTGACTCTGGCCGGAGCTGGTGGCGCTGACGGAGCTGACAGGGCTGACAGGGGCGAGGGCGTTGGTGGTGAGGCTGACAGGGCTGCTGGAGCCGGTGGGGCTGGTGGAGCTTGCCGCGGTGACGTCGGTGATGAAGGCCGTCCGTCGGCGGTCCCCCCGATGCCCCAACACCCGCCCTACGAGCCCTTCCCCGGCGGCGAGTTCTTCCACTCCGGGGCCGGTGGCCCGGTGATCGCGGCGATGGCCGAACGACTGATCGCCGAGGGCTGCGACCACTACCGCCACGGCCCGGCCCCGGACTGGAACGAGGCCCACCGCAAGTCCTACGCCTCCTGGCAACGCAAACTGGGCTTCCACGGCAAGGACGCCGACGGCATCCCCGGCCGCGTCACCTGGGACCGCCTCCGGGTCCCCAACGCCCAGTCCCGCCCGTCGGGTTGAGATCGGCAGAGCGTGGCTGCTCCTCTGTTCCTCGTTGATTCCGGTCGAGACCGGCGGAGGGGGCGGGGGCGAGAGCGGGGCAGTCGCCTCGGCCTTGACGGGAATACCCGCCCCGCCCGGCCGCGTTGTGCCTCCGCAGGGGGCCCACGCGTCCCCTAGGGAATCCGTTCCCCTCCCCACCTAGGGAATCCGCTCCCCAACCAAGGCCCCGTACCCCACGCCCCACCCCTACCGCCCAACCCCCCAACGCAAAAAGCCGGGTGGCCCTCCCCCACAGAGGACCACCCGACGTTTTTAGCGGGCGGTTCGGGGCGATCCCCACATCACCCCGTCCGCCTCATCCGGCTTCCCGGGCGCCCCGTTGACCGGCCGCCGCCGCGGCCGGCCAACGGGTGCGCACCGCGCTGAGAGCCGGACGGTTCACAGACCCCGCACGGGAAGGGCGGGCACCGCCGGGACGTTGGCGGCGTTGGTCAGGTCGGCCAGGTTGGCGGGCACGGCCGGGGCCAGGCCCTTGGCGCCGGCGACCGCCTCGGTCACGGTGGCCTTGCCGTCCGTCACCACGACGGATACGGTGCCCTGCGCGAACGGCACCGCGTCGCCGCCCACGCCCTGCGCGAGCGCGGTGGCCTGCCCGGCGACGCCCTGCGCGAACGGCAGCGCCTCGCCCTGCGCGTTCTGCACGAACACCTGGACGTGGCCGCCGACGAGGGCCGCGAACGGGGTGGCCTGGCCCGCGACGTCACCGGCGAGCGCGCCGACGTTGCCGACCGCGCCCTGGGCGACCGGCAGGACCTTGCCGACGACCCGGCCGGCGACCGGCGGCAGCACGTCACCGGCGGCGCGGTCGACGACCGGCCGCACGGTGGCCAGGCCGCCCTGGGCCTGCTTGGTCAGCTGCTCGGGACGCAGACCCGCACCGGCGAGACCGGCCAGCAGGTTGTCGGCCGAACCCGGGGCCTTGGGCAGACCCGGGACCTTGGGCAGCGCCGGAACGCCGGGCAGGCCCTCGGGCAGACCGCCCGGCAGCTTGGCGGCGGGGACGCCCGGGACGGCGGGCAGCTTCGGCAGGGTGGGCAGCCCGCCGTTGACCAGCTTGCCGGCGCGGCCCAGGTCGGCCTTCTTGGCGACCTTGGTGACCTGCTTCACGGCCTTGGTGGCCTGCTTGGTGTCGACGGCCTTCTGCACGTCACCGGTGTGCAGGCCGGACAGGCCGGCGCCGCCGACGAGCCGCTGCACGCCGTCCACCAGGCCGCCGGACTGCGGGAGCTGGCCGACGGGGAGCTGGCCGGTGGGCAGTTCGTTGGCCGAGACGCCGCCGCCGAGGACGCCGGTCGCCTTGCCGGCCACGCCGCCCGCGGTCTTGGTGACGGTGCCGGCCGCGTTCTGGGCCGTGCCGACGGCCTTCTGGACGGTGCCGGTGACGGCACCGGTGGGCAGGTGCTGGGCGGCACCGGTGACCGTGCCGACGGCGGGCAGGTCCGGGGTGGCGGGCAGCTCGGCGGCGTTGGCGGCTACGGAGCCCAGGGCCCACAGGCCGGTGGCGGTGGCGGCGACGGCGATGGAACGGCGGATGTTGGAACGCATGGTGGCAATGTCCTTCGAATTCGAAAAGTTCAGCGGGCAGACCTGTGCCGCCCCCGCGCGGCAGGTCTTTTCAGACGCGGAAGCGGTCTGCCCTAGCCGGGGAATTCGAGGATTTCGTCGGCCCGATGGCGCGTCGGAGCGCCGTCGGCCGCACGGACGCCACCGGGCAGCAGCCCGAAGCGCGGGGAGTTGGCCGGTGCAGCGGCGTGCTGGTCTCCGCCACGGGGACCGTGGCCACCACCCGCGGTGTGCGCGGGCGGTGCGACCGGGCCCTGCGGCCCCTGGTCCGGCAGGCCGTGGTGGCCGGCGTCCCGCTGCCCGGAGGCGGCGGGGTGGGGCCGAGCGGCGGCCGGGTGGTGCGATGCGGCATCGCAGTGCGCGGGCCGGATCAGGTGCGGCGCGGCCGGGCCGTTGGCGGTGGCCGAGGTGCCCGGACCGGCCGGGGTGCCACCGGGCGCCCCGCCGTGCACGGGCGTGCCGCCGTCGCCGGGTCGCCCCGGCTGGGTGCCGATCGGCAGCTGAACGGGCAGCGTGTTGCCGACCGTGCGGCCGATCCCGCCGATCTCTCTGACCACGCCGGTGATCCCGGCGTCCACCGGGCCGGTGATCCGACCGGTGACGGGTGCGGTGGCCCGCTCAGCGGGGCGCACCGCGCCCTCGACCGCGGTCGCCGCGGCGTCCGCATGGCCGGCGATCCCGGCGCCCTCGACGGCCCCCTGGTGCGCCAACGCGGCCCCGGACTCCGGCAGTCGGCCGGTGTGCCGCGGTGCGTCGACGCCGCCCGGGACCTGGGCCCCGGTCAGGGCCGGCGCGGCCGGGTGGCGGTCAGTGGGCGTCCGGTCGGCGGCGTGCGCGCCGGTGCCGAAGGCGACGCCGAGGAGGACGAAGCCGATCAGGAAGAGCCCCGCCAGCAGTGCGCGCCGCACGGCCACGGTGCGCGGCAGGCGCACGGCGGCAGGCAAGACGAACACAGCGGACAAGGAGGGGACCTTCCCAAGTGGACGGGGACAGCCGCGCACAATGCCTCGGTGTCGCACCCGTCACGGGTGATCGAGTGATGCCCTGATCCTTGCATGACCCGCCAGGTGCCACGCAAGTCCCCCCGGACTTTCTGTCACCGTCCTGTCACCGTTGCTCCGCCATGTCCGGTATGGGCAGCGGCCTTTTCTCCAGTGCGGCCGCCATCACCTCCGGAAAGTGGTCCGGTGTACAGGCGAACGCCGGTGCCCCCAGGGCCGCCAGGGCCGCCGCATGCTCCCGGTCGTAGGCGGGCGCGCCCTCGTCGGAGAGCGCGAGCAGGGTCACGAACTCCACCCCGGACGCCTTCATCGCGGCGACCCGTCTGAGCATCTCGTCGCGGATACCGCCCTCGTAGAGGTCGCTGATGAGGACGACGACGGTGTCGGCGGGGCGGTGGATCCGCGACTGGCAGTACGCCAGCGCCCGGTTGATGTCCGTACCGCCGCCGAGTTGGGTCCCGAACAGCACCTCGACCGGGTCGTCCAGATGGTCCGTCAGGTCCACCACCGCGGTGTCGAAGACGACCAGCCGGGTGTCGATCGCCCGCATCGAGGCCAGTACGGCCCCGAACACCGAGGCGAACACCACCGACGCCGCCATCGAACCGGACTGGTCGATGCAGAGCACCACCTCCTTCCGCACCGACCGGGCGGCGCGCCCGTATCCGATCAGCCGCTCGGGGACGACGGTGCGGTGCTCCGGGAGGTAGTGCTTGAGGTTGGCCCGGATGGTGCGGTCCCAGTCGATGGCGCGGTGCCGGGGCCGGGCGATCCGCGCGGCGCGGTCCAGGGCCCCGCCGAGCGTGGCCCTGGCGCGGGTGGCCAGGCGCTCCTCCAACTGCCCAACGACCTTGCGGACGACGGCCCGTGCCGTCTCCTTGGTGGTTTCGGGCATCACCTTGTTCAGCGTGAGCAGGGTGCCGACCAGGTGGACGTCGGCCTCGACGGCCTCCAGCATCTCCGGCTCCACCAGCAGGGTGGACAGCCCCAGGCGGTCGATGGCGTCCCGCTGCATCATCTGCACCACGGCGGACGGGAAGTACCGGCGGATGTCGCCCAGCCAGCGGGCCACTTGGGGCGCCGACGCGCCGAGCCCGGCCGCCCGCGCCCCGCCACCCTCGCGCACCCCGCGGCCCGACCGCGGTTGCGGCCGCTGTCCGTAGAGCGCCTCCAACGCCCCGTCCCTCGCGGCGTCCGCACCGCGCAGCGCACAGCCGGTACCGTCCGCGCCGGCGTCGCCCAACACCAGCCGCCAGCGCCGCAGCCGCTCGACTTCCTGATCTGCATCCCGGCCCGAATCCCAGCCCGTCTCCCGGGCTGTCTCCCGGCCCGTCTCGATGGTCATCTTCCCGCCCCCGTCAGGTCGTTGGGCTGTCGTGGCCCGCGTGTGCCGGTGTCTTCGCTGGCGCCTGTGCGAGCGCCGGTGTCGGAGTGATTGCCGGTGTCCGCGTCGCCCCGCCCCTCAGCCGTGACCGCCTCTGCTCCCAAGCCGCCGTCCATGTCCTCGTCCGCCGCGCCGGGTTGGGGTATGGCCAGCAGGAGTCGGAGGGTCGGGAGGACGGCGGCGGCGCGGTCGCGATCCAGGCCGGGCCCGAAGCCGGGCGCCGCCGCGTCCTCCGGGCCGACCGCCGGGTGGCAAGGGCCGTCGGACGGACCTCGGCGGACCAACTCGCCCAGGCTGCGCCGGACCCCGGTGTCGTACTCCGCGAACGTGCGCCGCAGCAGCGGCAGTACGTGGCTGAACGCGCCGTCCGGCACGCCCGTCAGCCAGCCGTCGACCAGCGCCAACAACCGTGCGTCGTGGACCAGCAGCAGACCCCCGTCCGGGCCGCCGACGAAGCCCTCGATCCATCCCGCGGCATCGGCGGGCGGGGCGCCGGGCGAGAGGGCGAGCGCCATCAGCCGCTCCGCACCGTCGTCGGGCAGCCGGCCGTCGTCCAGCAGGAGCCGGGTGGCCCGCCCACGGAGCAGCCCGGGGACGGCGTCCCGCTCGGCGAGCAACCGGAGCACGGCGGTCCAACGCTCCCGCAGGAGCGCCACCACGGGGGTCGTACCGGACATCGAGGCCGATGGCGCTCCCGCCTGCCCCACCTCCGCAACTCCCGCTGCCGGCGCGGTCTCCGCCACATCCGCCACGCCTGCCATATCCGCCCTCGCCGACACCTGTGACGCCTCCAGCACCTCCGGCATCTCTGGCATCCCCGGCAACTCCGCCATCTGTCCGAGGAGGCCGACGGCCCGGTGGGTGGCGTCCAGGTGGCCGCGCATCTCGGACGCGCCGTCCGCGTCCAGGCCCGCGCAGGCCGGGGGCAGGCCGACGAAGACCCGGTCGGCCAGCCCCAGCGCCACCTCGCGGAGCACCGCCGCGTCGGTGCCGCGGACGTCCCCGTAGCGCACCGACCGCACCAGGGCGGGCAGGGCCTGGGCGAGGTGGCCGACGTCCGCGTCGAGGGCCGCGCGGTCGGCCAGCACCCGCATCACCACCGTGAGTGCCTCGGGCAGTTCGGCGAGCAGACAGCGCTCGGCGAGCGCGGTGATCTCGGCGAGGGCGGTGGCCCCCGGGGCGTCCGCGGCGGCCTTGGCGGTGGCGGCCGCGAGCACCGTGGTGCCCCATACGCCGGCCTCCGCGACCCGTACCGACAGCTCCGGCTCCCAACGCAGCCGCCAGGTCTCCCGAAAGGTGCCGGTGCTGCCCCGGGAGCGGGTGGGCTCGCCCCAGGGGACGCCGAGCAGCCGCAGGCGGTGCAGCAGTCGGCTGCGGCCGGCGTCGGTCTCCTTGCGGAGGTCGAGCTCCAACTCCCGTTCCGCCGGCTCGGGTTTGAGTCGGAGGGTGCGCTGGCAGCGGGCGAGGTCCCGCTGGAGCGGCACGGCCGGGGCGTCCTCGGGCACCTGGCCCAGCACGTCGCCGACCACCAGCCGGTCGTGGATCAGCGCGGAGGGTGCGTCGGAGCCGTTGCCCATCACGGCCCGCACCGCGTCGTCCAGTTCGGCGAGCCCGGCCAACGGGCGACCGCGGACCGCCGCGAGCCCCTCGGCGAGCCGCACCGCCTCGATGACGTGGGCCGACGAGACGGCGTAGTCCTCCTCGCGCAGCAGCCGGGCGACCCTGGTCAGCCAGCGCTCCACGGGGCGGTCCGGGGCCTCGAAGAGGTGCCCGTACCAGCCGGGGGAGGCGATCCCGGCGCCATAGCCGCTGCGTCGGGACAGCCGGCGGTGGGTCCACGGGACCCAGGTCACCGCCGTTTTCACCTTCGGCAGGCCCTTGAGGAGCTGCCGGTCGGCGGCCACCGTGGGGCGGGGCCGCCGATCGCCCGAGCGCGGCCGCGGGGCCAGTGCGGGCACGTGCCAGGCCCCGCACACCACCGCTACGGGATCGCCGAACTCCCGCCGCGCGGCCCGCAGTCGGAGCCGCATCTGGGCCTCCCGCACCAGATCGTGGCGGTGCCCGCCGTCGCCGTATGCGGCGCGCAGCTCCGTCATGGCCTCGGCGAGCGCGGCGAACGGAGCCAGCGCGTCCGCCCCCGGCCCGTGCGCCCCGCGGTGCTCGACCACGTCCTCCCACCAGCGCTCGGGATCGTCGTGCCCGGCGACCTCGGCGAGCGCCCGGAGGGGATCCCACCGCAACACCTCGGCCGTCGCGGCGTCCGAGCCGCCCGCGCTCCCCGGGGCACCCGCCTTCCCCGCCTCCCCTCCCCCTCCTTCTTCCTCGTCCGCCACGGCCAGGGCGTGCGCCGCCGGGAGGTCGATGAAGCGCACCGGAACCTCGTGTTCCAGGGCCCACTGCAAGGCCACCCACTCCGGGGAGAAGGCGGCCAGCGGCCAGAACGCCGCCCGCCCGGGGTCGTCCACCGCGTGCGCGAGCAGCGCGACCGGCGGCCGCATCTCTGCTCGGGCGGCGAACGGCACCAGGTCGTCCGCCTCCAAAGGCCCCTCGATCAACACCGCGCGGGGCGCGCACTGTTCCAGCGCGGCCCGCACCGCCCGCGCCGAACCGGGGCCGTGGTGCCGCACCCCGAGCACCACCGGCTCGGCCCCGTCCCCGGCCATCCGACCGCCCCCGCTCCCGGTCCCGCTCCCCCTCTCGCTGGTCATGCGCTCACCTCCCGGCAGGCGCGGTAGAAGTCCTTCCAGCCGTCGCGCTCGCGCACCACGGTCTCCAGGTACTCCTGCCAGACGACGCGGTCCGCGGCCGGATCGCGGACCACCGCGCCGAGGATGCCGGCCGCCATGTCCCCGGGGCGCAGCACGCCGTCCCCGAAGTGGGCGGCCAGCGCCAGTCCGTTGGTGACGACCGAGATGGCCTCGGCCGTGGAGAGCGTCCCGGACGGGGACTTGATCTTGGTGCGGCCGTCGGCCGAGACGCCTTCGCGCAGCTCGCGGAAGACCGTCACCACCCGCCGGATCTCGTCCATCCCCTCGGGGGCGGGCGGGAGGCGGAGCGAGCGGCCGATCTGCTCGACCCGTCGCGCGACGATGTCCACCTCGTCGTCCGCGCTGGCGGGCAGCGGCAGCACGACGGTGTTGAAGCGGCGGCGCAGCGCGCTGGAGAGGTCGTTGACCCCGCGGTCGCGGTCGTTGGCCGTGGCGATCAGGTTGAAACCGTGCACGGCCTGCACCTCCTGCCCCAACTCCGGTATCGGCAGGGTCTTTTCCGACAGGAGGGTGATGAGGGTGTCCTGGACGTCGGCGGGGATCCGGGTCAGCTCCTCGACGCGCGCGGTCATGCCCTGCGTCATCGCCCGCATGACGGGGCTGGGCACCAGGGCGTCCCGGCTGGGCCCGTGGGCGAGCAGCTGGGCGTAGTTCCAGCCGTAGCGGATGGCCTCTTCGGGGGTGCCGGCGGTGCCCTGTACCAGCAAAGTGGAGTCGCCGCTGACCGCCGCCGCCAGATGCTCCGACACCCAGGTCTTGGCGGTGCCGGGCACGCCGAGGAGCAGCAGTGCGCGATCGGTGGCGAGGGTGGTGACCGCGACCTCGACGATCCGTCGCGGGCCGACGTACTTGGGTGTGATGAACGTGCCGTCGGCGAGCGTGCCGCCGAGCAGATACGTCGCGACCGCCCACGGCGAGAGCCGCCAACGCTCCGGCCGGGTCCGGTCGTCGGCCGCCGCGAGCGCCGACAGCTCCTTTGCGAAGGCGACTTCGGCGTGTGGCCGCAGCGCTTCCCCCACCTCGCCGCCCGCGCCGCCCACCGCCGCACGCGCTTCGTCCGACGCGTCGCGCACATCGCCCAGCGCGCCGCGTGCCGCTTCGCCTGCCGTCGTGATCCCGTTCTCGGACATCTCTCCCCCTCGTCGCACGATGCGCGGCCGGCGCTCACGCCGATCCCGCCGACCGCTTGCGATTCCAAGCCTGCACCCGACCACTGACAATCGCCCCAAAACCCGTTCTGACCTGCGGAGTTCGGGTCGACCGACCGGCATTGTCAGTGGTCGGTCGTAGCGTCGAAGACAGCACATCCGCAGGAGGTCGACGGCGATCGACGAACATCCGCAGGGGGTCGGAGATGAGTGCGCACGGGGAACGCTGGACGACGGACCAGGTGCTCGCGCTGGCGCCTGACGAGGCTTCGCGCACGGCAGCCGAACGGCTCGCGGCGTCGGGCCGATGGACGCAGACGAGCACGGTTGCGGGCGCGAGTGCGGGCACGGACGCGGGCGCAGACGCGGGCGCAGACGCGGGCGCGGTGTGGGGAGAGCGCGAGGGCGGCGGCGCCACCCCCTACCGAACGGCCATAGACCTCATCGACCCCAACGGGCCGGCATTCCACTGCAGTTGCCCGAGCCGGAAGACCCCCTGCAAGCACGCGCTGGGACTGCTGCTCCGCTGGGCCGGATCCGCCCCCGCTGCCGAAGCCGGGGGCGAGGACCCCCCGCCGTGGGCGGCGGAGTGGCTCACGGCCCGGCGGCAGCGGCCCGGCCGAGCCGGGCGGCCGGCGGGCGCCGCGAAGGGCGGCGCCCCGTCCCGCACACCGGCGGCCTCGGAGGCCGCCAGGCAGCGGGCGGAGCGCCGCCGGCAGCGCATCGCCGCCGGGGCCACCGAGTTGGAGCGGCGGTTGGAGGATCTGTTGCGCTCCGGCCTCACCACGGCCGGTCGCGGCGGCGGGAGCACCGCGCGCGAGGACGGTACGTCCAGCGGACGCGACTCCTGGGACGAGACCGCCGCCCGGATGGTCGACGCCCAGGCTCCCGGACTCGCCGCCCGCGTGCGGGAGTTGGGAGCCATCCCCGCATCCGGAGCGGACTGGCCGTCCCGCCTCCTGGAGGAGTGCGCCCTGCTGCACCTCCTCGACCAGGGCTTCCTGGGCATGGAGCGGCTGCCGGCCCCACTCGCGGCGACGGTCCGGTCCCGCGTCGGGCTGACCACGGACGCCGCGGACGTGCTCGCCGCCCCGGATACGGTGACGGTCCGGGACCGCTGGCTCGTATTGGCCCAACATGACGGCCAGGAGGGCCCGTTGACCAGCCGGCGCATCTTCCTCCGCGGCGAGCGGACCGGCCGGATGGCGCTGCACCTCTCCTTCGGCGGCCCGCACCGCCCGTTGGACGTGACCCTGCCGCCCGGCCTGCTGCTCGACGCCGACCTGGCCTACTATCCGGGCGCCCGCCCGCTGCGCGCCGCCCTCGGTGAGCGGCACGCCCCCGCGGCGCCGGGCCCGGTCCCGTCCGGCTGTGGCGTCGACGCCGCCCTGGCCGCGTACGGGCACGCGCTGCGCGACGACCCCTGGCTGGACGCCTGGCCGGTGGTACTCACCGACGTCGTCCCGCTACCGGCCGGGGACGGCGAAGGCTGGCAACTGGCCGACGCCGACGGCGAATCCGCCCTGCCCCTGGACCCGCGCGGACTGGGCCGCACCGCCCTGTGGCAGCTGGTGTCCATATCGGGCGGCGCGCCGCTCACGGTCTTCGGCGCATGCGGCCACCGCGGCTTCCTTCCCCTGACGGCCTGGGACCCGACCCCGGTACCGCTGCCCGCCTGACCAGCCCGCCCGGCGATCCCCCACCCCACCTCCACACGTCACACCCACACCCAGGCACCCCAACTCCCCATCCGGAGGCACCACATGCCCACCGCACCCCTCTCCCCCAACGCGCCCCCGCCCCCACCCTCACCCACTTCACCCCCCTGTCCACCCCCAACCCCAGCTCCCCTCCCCGCCCCGTGGTCCGATCTGGTGGGTGCCGCGCTGCTGGGGACCGAGCGGCGCACCCCACCGGTGGCCGTTCGGGCCGGACAGAGCGCCGCGGCCGCGTTGTTGGACGCGGCGGCGACGAGCACGGTGCGGCGGCGCGCCGCCCTGCGTCCCGCTCCGGCCGGCGATCGGCTCGCACCGGCGCCCGCCGACCCGCGCCCACCGCTGCCGCCGGCCGCGCGCCGCCGGTTGGCGTTCCTGCTCGCCGACCGGGGCCCCGGCTCCGGAGGCCGGCGCGGCACGGACCCGGACGTCACCGAGCTGCTGCCCCAGTGGTTGGCCGCCGCGGGCGAGCACGGCTACCGCGCCCCCGAGGCGCTGCTGCCCGCCCTGTTGGACGCCGCCCGGGCCCGGACGGACCTACGACCCGCCGCGCTCGCCCTGGCGGGCCCCCGGGGCCTGTGGCTGGCCCGTCTCAACGACGCCTGGCGGTTCGCGCTCCGCGGCATCGGTGGCGCACTGTCCCTCCCCGGGGCCGACACCCCGGAGGCGGTCCAACGGCTGTGGGAGGAGGGCTTGTTCGCGGAGCGGGTGGCGCTGCTGACCGCACTGCGCCGCCGCGACCCGACAGCCGGCCGGGAGCTGCTCGCCACCACCTGGGCGAGCGAGCGCGCCGAGGACCGCCTGATGTTCCTCGACTCCCTGGGCGAGGCCCTCACCGCGGCCGACGAGCCGTTCCTGGAACAGGCGTTGTCCGACCGCAGCCGCAACGTCCGCGCGATCGCCGCGGAGCTGCTCTCCGCGCTGCCCGGCTCCGCGCTCGCGGCCCGGATGGCCGAGCGCAGCCTGACCTGCGTCCGACCGTCCCGCCCGGCTGCCGGGGCCCCGACCACCGCCGAGGTCCTGGCCGTCGATCCGCCGCGGACCTGCGACGCCGGGATGGAGCGGGACGGCGTCACCCGTCAGCCGCCCTCCGGAAGAGGGGAACGTGCCTGGTGGCTGGGGCAGTTGGTGGAGGCGACCCCGTTGGAGCGCTGGACCGCCCACCTCGGCGGCCGCACCCCGGCGGAGATCGTCGCGCTCCCGGTCGCCGGCGACTGGCGGACGGAGCTGCATGACGCCTGGTGCCGCGCCGCGGTCCGTCAGCGGCACGCCGGCTGGGCGCGGGCGCTGCTGGGCGCGCCCGGCGATCCCGGGCAGGCCGCCGCCGAGCTGGCGCCGGCCGGCTCCTCCCGGGACCTGACGAAGCTGCTGACGGTGCTCCCGGGGGACGAACGGGCGCGGTGGGTCGCCGAGTTCATCGCCGTACACGGCCTCGCGGACGCCTTCCGGATGCTGGGCGTCTGTGCGGTCCCGTGGAGCGAGCCGCTGGGTCGGGCGGTGGTCGACGCGCTGGACATCGCCCGGGACGCGGGGAGTTACCCATGGAGCTTCAGCGGGGTGATGGGCCTGGCCGAGCGCTGTCTGGACCCGGCGGCGGCCGACCGGTTGGAGATGCTCACGGCGCTCACGGACGAGCCGGAGGGCGCCTCCCCGGGCTCCGTCGGCTACTGGGCCGAGGCGTTCCAACGGCTGGTGGGCACCCTCCGGCTGCGCGCCACCATGCACGCCGAACTCTCCGGAGAGCCGTCATGACCCCCGCGGCCACCCTCGCCTTCCGTCACCGGAGCGCGCCGGCCCGATTCCGCCAACGCCCGGGCCCACGCCCGCAATCGGCCCCCTCCACGGCGTACGGACCGGCCACTGCGTACCGCCCAGCCGCTGCGTACGAAGCGCCCGAGGCCCACGGGCCGCCCGGCGCAGACAGGCCATCCAGCGCGTACGGACCACCCGGCACGTACGGCCCGTCCAGCGCGTACGCGTCCCCCAACCCGGCCGGCTCACACCGCCAACGGGCGGACGTTCGCCGTGACCCACTCCACGATCGAGGCGGTGGTCGCGCCCGGCGTGAAGATCTCCGCGACGCCCTGCTCCTTCAGCGGGGCGATGTCCGCCTCCGGGATGATGCCGCCGCCGAAGACCTTGATGTCCGCCGCGTCCCGCTCCGCCAGCAGGGCCAACACCTTCGCGAAGAGGGTGTTGTGCGCACCCGAGAGGATGGACAGCCCGATCGCATCGGCGTCCTCCTGGATGGCGGTGTCCACGATCTGCTCCGGCGTCTGGTGCAGCCCGGTGTAGATCACCTCCATACCGGCGTCCCGCAGCGCCCGGGCGATGACCTTGGCCCCCCGGTCGTGCCCGTCCAGCCCCGGCTTGGCGACGACGACCCGGATCGGCCCCGACCGTTCCGCCGCGCCCTGGGCCTCCGCCTGCGCCCCGTCTTGCCGCGCCACACTCATCACTGCCTCCAAGACATGCGCGGCACCGCCAGGGCGGTGCCGCCGAGCCGACATTCGGTCGCGCCACCGCGTTCCGGCGGCCGCGAGCGTGAACGAACGTTATCTACAGCATCCCGTACCCAGCCGTTTCGTGACATCGGGCGAGGGGGAAATCACACACGGGACACATTCGTTACGCGCCGCGTTCCGCGTGTCGCACCGCCGCCAGGGACGGCCGGCGAGGCATGCGCGGATCGGGCGCCCGGGGAGCCGCAGCCGGGCCAGCACGCCCGGCCCCACCGCCTTGCCATCGCCGCGCGCGGCTTCCCCCAAGGGCATTCGGGGGTCATCGCCGCCTGCCGCGTGCCGTTCGGGAGGTCGGCCATGGGGGCCCTGACTGTTCTCTCCACCACCGCTTCGCTCCGCGCCACACTGGTGGACGCGGCGGTGCTCGCTGCCCACTTGATCCTCTATCCGACCGGTATCACCCAAGAACGCCCGCTGCCCGCGCCGTCGGCGACCGGGTCCGCGGCCCGGCTGCCCACCGAGGGCCGCGCCCACCCGCCGGTCCTGCTGCTCCACGGCTTCGTCGACAACCGCTCGGTCTTCGTCCTGTTGCGCCGCTCCCTGCACCGCCACGGCTGGCGCCACGTCGAGGCGCTCAACTACTCCCCGCTGACCTGCGATCTGCGCGGCGCCGCCGAGCTGTTGGGCCGCCACGTCGAGGAGTTCTGCGCCCGGACCGGCCACCGTCGGGTGGACATCGTCGGCCACAGCCTCGGCGGCCTGGTCGCCCGCTATTACGTGCAGCGGCGCGGCGGCGACGCCCGCGTCCGCACGCTGATCACGCTCGGCACCCCGCACTCCGGCACCCGCGTCGCGCCCCTGATGTCGGCGCACCCGATCGTCCGGCAGATGCGCCCGGACTCCGAAGTGATAGCGGAGTTGGCGCTTCCGGCGCCGCGCTGTCGGACGCGTTGCGTGGCGTTCTGGAGCGAGGCGGACCAGGTGATGGTGCCGGCCACCACGGCCCGGATCGCCCACCCGGACCTGCGGGCCGAGAACGTCCGGGTCGACGGCGTCGGGCACCTCGCGCTGCCGGTCAACGCGACGGTGGCGGCCGGGATTCGGGAGGCGCTGACCGCCTCGGCGGCCGCCCGGCCGGATTCGGACGCGATATCGGTGGCCTGAGCGACGCGATCTCGGCGGGCCTGACTCGGCGACCAGCGCAGCCAGTTCACTGGCCGGCGTGGTCAACGCCGGTGACGCGCTCGACCGCGTCGCCGACGGCGCAGTCCAGCAACCCGCCGGCGCCCGGCCGCCCCGCGCCGGCCGTCTTTCGGCCGCAGCGTCGAACGACCGTCGAACGGGTCGCCAAGAACGCGCATGCGCGCCGCCGGAAGGCGGCCAAATGCCCGGCCCCGCCGAGCCCGAAACTTCGGGAAGATTGTGGCCGTCGTGTACCGCCGGGTACAGTCGCCGCTAATTCTCCTGCAGCCGAGGCGAAAGAGAAGTTGGTGGACAACCGTCACCCTTCAGGGGCTCAGCTTCCTCACGCCCCCGCTTCCGACGCCTCCCATGCACAGTCGGCGTACGGCGATGGTGACCCCCTCTTCGGTTCGCACCCCGACGCCTACGGCATGGGCGCCTACGACCCGGCCGGGCACCTCACCGGCGCCTACCCGAACGGCAGTTACGCGGGAACCGTCTACGACCCCGGCGCCTACGGCAGCACCGGCTACGACCCGTACCCCCACGCCGGCTACGACACCACCGGCTACGGCACCGACGGCGTGGCCGGGTACGCCACCGGGTACGACACCGCCGCCTACGGCTACCCCGGCGGCCACGACGTGACGGCCCACGGCAGCGGCGCCGCCTACGACACCGTCGACTACCCAGCCGGCGGCTTCGACGGCACGGCGTACGACACCGCCCCGTATGGCACCGGCGATGTCCTCACCGACGGCTACCACACCGGCAGTTACCCCGAATCCGGCTACGACACCGGCGCGTACGGCGGCACCGCCTACGACTCCGCGGCCCACGACAACGCGGCCTATGACACCGCCTCGTTCGCGGCCGCCGCCACCGCCGTGCAGGAGCCGATCGGCTACGAGGCCACCGCGGTCTGGTCGACCGCGGACTACGCCGACCTGGGCGCCCGCCCGCACGACCCGACCCCCGGCATCCCGGCCCAGGCCGGCCCGCCCGCCGAGGACACCGTCGTCTGGGACCAGCCGCTCGCGGAGTTCGCCGACAGGGGCGGCGTCGACGTCGACGCCCCCGCGCCGGACGAGGCGTCGATCGCCGAGGCGATGACGCAGGCGATGCCCGTCACCGCCATCCCGGACGCCCCGAGTTCCCCGGATTCCCCGGAAGCCCCCGCCTCCGGTCGGCACGGCAGCGCTCCCGCGGCGAGCCGGACGCCCCGTGGCAGCGGCCGCGGCCGGCGCCGCCAGGCCAAGCGATCGGCGCTGCTGACCGTCGCGGTGCCGTCCGTGGCCGCAATGGGCGTCTGCGCGGCGGCCGCGGCCTCGGTCAGCCAGTTCGGCGGGGAGTCCAAGGACGAGGCGACCACCCAGGCCGCGCCGGACGCCAGCACCACGACGCGGACCACCGCGGCCAACAAGAAGTTGGACAACCAACTCGCCGGACTCAGCGCCAGCGCCCAGGACTTCCGCGAGCGGGCCAGCCGCACCCAGGAGCGGCTGGACCTCAAGGAGCGGCAGGCGCAGGAGCGCAAGCGCAAGGAGGCGGAGGCGGCCCGCAAGGAGGCGCAGCGCCCCAAGTTCGTGCTGCCGGTCACCCAACACGGGCTGAGCGCGCTCTTCGGTCAGGCCGGGGTGAACTGGATGTCGGTGCACACCGGCATCGACTTCCCGGTCAGTTACGGCACCCCCGTCATGGCGGCGACCGACGGCACCATGCAGACCAAGTGGAACTCCGCCTACGGCAACATGGCGATCCTGACCGCACCGGACGGCACCGAGACCTGGTACTGCCACCTCAGCAGCACCAAGATCCGCTCCGGAAAGGTCAAGGCCGGCGACACCATCGCCTACTCCGGCAGCTCCGGCAACTCCACCGGCCCGCACCTGCACTTCGAGGTCCGGCCGGCCGGCGGCGCGGCCGTCGACCCGCTCCCGTGGCTGCGCGCCCACGGCCTCAACCCGAACTGAACGGCCGGAAGCCATCGGACACTTCGGGGCCCGCCGCACACCGCGACAGGCCCCGCACGCGTCTCCCGGCTCGCCAACTGGCTAGAGCTTCTCCACCGGCGCATACCGCAGCAGCAGCCGCTTGGGCTTCTCGCCGCCGAAGTCGATGGTCGCCTCGGCGTTGTCCCCACTGCCCTTGACGCCGACGACGGTGCCGAGCCCGAAGCTGTCGTGGGTGACGCGGTCGCCGACGGCCAGCGAGACCACCGGGCGGTCCTTGGTCCGCCGGGTCGCGAAGCCGCTCGGCCCCTTGGCCCGCGTCGAGGAGAGCGAGGCGCCGATGCCGCCCCCGCCGAGACCCCCGCCCGACGAACTGCCCGACGACAGGCCGCCCATGGACGCGGACGGCGTCGCGGAGCCGGTGCGCCGCCAGTCCAGAAAGGTGTCCGGGACCTCCTCCAGGAAGCGCGAGGGCGGGTTGTACGAGGGCTGGCCCCAGGCGCTGCGCATCGTGGCGCGGGTGACGTAGAGCCGCTCGCGGGCGCGGGTGATGCCGACGTAGGCGAGCCGGCGCTCCTCCTCCAACTCCTTGGTCTGGCCGAGCGCCCGCATGTGCGGGAAGACGCCGTCCTCCAGGCCGGTCAGGAAGACGACCGGGAACTCCAGGCCCTTGGCGGTGTGCAGGGTCATCAGCGTGATGACGCCGGGGTCCTCGGCGCCCGCCGCGTCGTCGGATTCGGCGGGGGCGTCGGGGATCTGGTCGGAGTCGGCGACCAGGGCGACCCGCTCCAGGAACTCGGCGAGCGTCCCGGGGCCGGGGGCGGCGGCCTCCGCCCCCTCGGCCTCCTGGGTCTCGTCGGCCTCACCGGCCTCACCGTGGTCCTGCTCGAACTCCAGGGCCACGGAGGCGAGTTCCTGGAGGTTCTCGACGCGGGTCTCGTCCTGGGGGTCGGTGGACGACTGGAGTTCGGCGAGGTAGCCGGTGCGCTCCAGGACCGCCTCCAGGATCGTGGCGGGGCCGGCCCCGGACTCCACGATGGTGCGCAACTCCTCCATCAGGGCGTTGAACCGCTTGACGGCGTTGGCGGAGCGGGCGGCCATGCCGTACGCCTCGTCGACCCGGCGCAGCGCCTGCGGGAAGGTGATCTTCTCGCGCTGGGCGAGGGCCTCGATCATCGCCTCGGCACGGTCGCCGATGCCGCGCTTGGGGACGTTGAGGATCCGGCGGAGCGGGACGGCGTCCTCGGGGTTGGCGAGCACCCGGAGGTAGGCGAGGATGTCGCGGACCTCCTTGCGCTCGTAGAAGCGCACGCCGCCAACGACCTTGTAGGGCAGCCCGACCCGGATGAAGATCTCTTCGAAGACGCGGGACTGGGCGTTGGTGCGGTAGAAGATCGCCACGTCGCCGGCCTTGGCGTCGCCGGCGTCGGTGAGCCGGTCGATCTCGTCGGCGACGAACTGGGCCTCGTCGTGCTCGGTGTCGGCGACATAGCCGGTGATCTTGGGGCCGGCGCCGGCGTCCGTCCAGAGGTTCTTGGGGCGGCGGTTCTCGTTGCGCTCGATGACGGCGTTGGCGGCCGAGAGGATCGTCTGCGAGGAGCGGTAGTTCTGCTCCAGCAGGATCGTGGTGGCGTTCGGATAGTCCTCCTCGAACTGGAGGATGTTGCGGATCGTGGCGCCGCGGAAGGCGTAGATGGACTGGTCGGCGTCGCCGACCACGCACAGCTCGGCGGCGGGGATCTCGACCGTGCCCGGGCCCACCAGCTCGCGGACGAGGGTGTACTGGGCGTGGTTGGTGTCCTGGTACTCGTCGACGAGGACGTGGCGGAAGCGGCGGCGGTAGTGCTCGGCGACGTCGGGGAACGCCTGGAGCAGGTGGACCGTCGTCATGATGATGTCGTCGAAGTCCAGGGCGTTGGCCTCGCGCAGCCGCGCCTGGTACATCGCGTACGCCTCGGCGAGGGTCTTCTCGAACCCGTCGGCCGCCGTCCCGGCGAAGGTCTCCTCGTCGATGAGCTCGTTCTTGAGGTTGGAGATCTTCGCGCTGAAGGACTTGGGCGGGAAGCGCTTGGGGTCCAGATCCAGATCGCGGCAGACCAGGGCCATCAGGCGCTTGGAGTCGGCCGCGTCGTAGATCGAGAAGGACGAGGTGAAGCCGAGCCGCTTGGACTCCCGGCGCAGTATCCGCACGCAGGCGCTGTGGAAGGTGGAGACCCACATGGCGTTGGCCCGCGGGCCGACCAGGTCCTCGACGCGCTCCTTCATCTCGCCCGCGGCCTTGTTGGTGAAGGTGATCGCGAGGATCTGGCCGGGGTGGACGTGGCGCTCGGCGAGCAGGTGGGCGATGCGGTGGGTGAGCACCCGGGTCTTGCCGGAGCCGGCGCCGGCGACGATCAGCAGCGGGCTGCCGCTGTGCACCACGGCGGCCTTCTGCTGGTCGTTGAGGCCCTCCAGGAGCGCCGCCGGGTCGATGGCGGGGCGGGCGGCGCCGTCGCGGTAGTACGGCTCCCTGGGCGCGGGCGCGTCGAACTTCCCGCCGAAGAGGTCGGCGGGGATCTCCTCCGGGGCCGGGCCGTGCTCGTCCTCGGGCGGCGGCGGGGGCTCCTCGTCCGCGGGGCCGAGGTCCGCCAGGAAGCTGTCGTCAAAGAGGCTGCTCATCGCCCACCGAGTCTAGGCCGCCGCACTGACAACCGGTCCCGAAGTGACGGATTGCCCGGTACCGCCCCGGTCGGGGCGTCATCTGCGCGGCCGGGGACGCCTCGTGGGCCCTCCGCATTCAGGTCACGAAAAGGTTTCGGGCATATCGAACACCTGCCTTCACAGAAGCCACACGAGTTGGCTACGGTCTCGCTCAAGGCAGCCCGCCGTCCCCGCGGACGACAGCGTCCGCACGGGCCGCCTCCGCCGAGTCCGGCCTGCCGCGAGGCATCCGGAGCCGGGGACCCACAAGCACCACCGGGGTGAATCGACCGGGGCGACCGTTGCCAGGCGGACGCACCGGCCGTAGGGCAAGCCTTCCGTCAGCAGACCGCCCGAACCCGACAGCTAACCCGGTAGGCGGTCCACGGAAGGAGTCGCCGGCCTTGGCGTCCCATCGCAAGCCGCGCACCCCCATACTTGCCACGCCCGGCGGCCGTCGTACGGCCACCGGGCTGACCACGGCCGCACTGGCCTCGGTCACCCTGCTCTCGCAGACCGCGAACGCCGCCCCCAAGGCGCCCCAGCCGACCGTCGAAGAGGTCAAGCAGCAGGTCGACGACCTGTACCAGCAGGCCGAGGTCGCCACCCAGAAGTACAACGCCGCCAAGGAGAAGGCCGACGGCGAGCAGCGCACGGTGAACCGCCTGATCGACGAGGCGGCCCGGCGCGCGGAGAAGATGAACGAGTCCCGGCGGCGGCTGGGTTCGTTCGCCTCGGCGCAGTACCAGAGCGGCGGGATCAACCCGACCGCCCAACTGATGCTCGCCAAGGACCCGCAGCAGTTCGTCGACCGCAACCACCTGATGCAGCAGCTGACCGGTC
This sequence comes from Streptomyces sp. NPDC057743, assembly GCF_042798755.1. Classification (NCBI taxonomy): domain Bacteria; kingdom Bacillati; phylum Actinomycetota; class Actinomycetes; order Kitasatosporales; family Streptomycetaceae; genus Streptomyces; species Streptomyces sp. NPDC057743. The sequence continues at coordinate 42,764 of NZ_JBHVJX010000034.1, read as the reverse complement.
GGCAGAAGCAGGTGGTCACCGACTATCAGGAGCAGGCCGCGGTGGCCGCCCGCCAACGGGCCGAGGCCACGCAGAGCCTTACCGACCTCCAGCACGCGCAGACGTCCCTGAAGGAGACCAAGCGCAACGTCCAGGCCAAGCTGGCCGAGGCGCGGCAGCTGCTCTCCCGGCTGACCGCGCAGGAGAAGGCGCGGCTGGCCGAACTGGAGCGTCAGAAGGAGGCCGCGGCCGAGCGCAAGGCCGAGGAGCAGGCCCGCAAGGAGGCCGAGAAGCGGCGGCAGCATCCCGGCGGTTCCGACCAGAACACCGGCGGCGGCAGCTCGTCCGGCGGCGGCTCCTCGGACAGCGGCTCGTACGGGACCAAGGCCCAGAAGGCGCTCGCCTTCGCCCGCTCCCAGATGGGCAAGCCCTACGTCTGGGGCGCCACCGGGCCCAACTCCTACGACTGCTCGGGCCTGACGCAGGCCGCGTGGAAGGCGGCCGGGGTCGATCTGCCGCGCACGACCTGGGACCAGGTCAAGACCGGCACCCGGATCTCCACCGAGAATCTCCAACCCGGTGACCTGGTGTTCTTCTACAACGACATCAGCCACGTCGGGATGTACATCGGCGGCGGCAAGATGATCCACGCCCCGCACCCGGGTGCCAACGTCCGGGTGGAGTCGATCTACTACATGCCGATCTACGGGAGCGTCCGGCCAGGCTAGCCGGCACACGGGCGCGCGCTCCGCGCCCCGCTGATCCACCCCCCACATGCCACCGCGCGGCCATCCGCCGGCTCCGGAGTACGGAGCGGGATGACCGCGCGGTGTGCCGTTTCGGCACGGCGGTGCGGCGCCGGGGCCGGGCCGCCGGCTCTCTGCCGGGCGGGCCGCCGGGGCGCCGGGCGGGCTCAGGTCCAGAGCACCGCGATGAAGATGTTGAGCATGGTGAGGCCGCCGACCGCGCCGAACACCGGCTTGGCGATCTTCTCCTCGTCCCGCTTGACGTAGACCAGCGCCAGGATCACCACCAGGACGGCCAACTTGATGCCGAACTTGATGTTGTTGAGCGAGGCGCCCTGCATCTGGTTCAGGCCGACCAGCACGATGCCGGTGACCAGCATCGTCAGCGCGCCGTGCAGCATGGCCGGCACGAAGCGGGCGGTGCCCGCGCTCATCGCCTTCATCTGGGTCAGGAACCCGCCGAGGAGGGAGGCGATGCCGATGATGTGCAGGGCGACGAAGACATTGATTACTACGTCCATAGTGCTGGATCGTATCCGCCCCATAGCACGTCCTTTCCGGCAGGGCGTCCGCGATGCCCGCTTCGGTCAGGGCCCGCCGGCCCCGGCTCGCCCCCGGCCGCCCGGGCGGTCATCCCCGCACCATGAGCGGTCGGATAACGGCAATGCCGGGCAAGGGGGTTCGCCGCCGTGACCCCGGGCCTAGCTTCCTCCTGCACGCGACCGGGCCCGCACTCTCCGGTCGCCCCGCCCCGCAGGGAAGGAAGTGACGGCCGCCATGGCCTCGCACCACACGACCGCCGAGCGACCGCAGCTCGCACCGCCGCCGGCCCGGGCCCGCGCCGCCCGTGCCGCCCACCCGGGGCTGCTGATCGCCGCGGACCCGCAGCGCTGCCTGGACGGCGCCACGGTGCTGGAGCGCACGGGTAGCCACCAGGCCACCGCGGTGGCCGGCTGGGCCCGCCGCCTGGGCAGCATCCGCCGGCTCGGCACCCGCCCCGCGAACGCCGAGGAACGCCCCCCGGAACCCGGGCCCACCACCGCCCCGCGCACCCCGGCACCGGCCGAACGCGCCGCCCGCGCCGTCTCCTTCGCCCGCGGAGCGCTCGGCAAGCCCTACGCCTGGGGCGCGACCGGACCAGCCGCGTACGACTGCTCGGGACTGGTCCAGGCCGCCTGGCAGGCCGCTGGCATCGCCCTGCCCCGCACGACCTACACCCAGATCGCCTCCGGCACCCGCATCGACTGGCCCCAACTCGCCCCCGGAGACCTGGTGTTCTTCTACTCCGGCATCAGCCACGTGGGCCTCTACATCGGCGGCGGCGAGATGATCCACGCACCACACCCCGGCGAGCCCGTCCAGATCACCCCGATCGACCGGATGCCCTTCGCCGGCGCGACCCGCCCGGCCTAGGGCTTCTCCGCCCCTGACCCATCGGGCAGGCCCTAACCGCCCAACCACCCGGGTATCGCCGCCCGTTGGGCCACCCACCTGGCTACGCGCCGACGCCCACCGTCGGCCCGCCCGTCACCGTACGACCGCTCCCCCGGCCACGCCCCCGGTCGTCCCCGCAGCAGCCGCTGGGCGCCGAACGCCCGCCCTGACCACCCTCGCGGTAGCCCTCCCGGCCGCTCCCCATCGCCACCGTGACCCCACATCTGCACCGCCCCCGTACGTCCCTCGCGCGTCGATCCCTGTCACGCTGTACAACGCACCGCGGCGCGGCGATGTGCCCGGTTCCGGCAACTCCGGAGGAGTTTCACCCGAACGATGAACTCCGCCTGCCGCGACGGCCGTTGGGGCGGACCACGCGGGCCGCCGTCCGCGCTAGAGCCTGTCCGATGGGTCATGGCCGGGACCGCGACGCCTGGCACGGCACCTCGCGGCGTTGCCGAAACGCCCCAATAGCTCCGCTATTCAGGACGCCCCGTCCTACCCGGCCCTGACCCATCGGGCAGGCCCTAGCCCCGCAGGTACAACCCGAACCAACGGAAGATCTCCGGCACTTGGCGCTTCCACACCGGCACGGTGTGACCGCCCGCACCCGCCGAGATCTGCTCGACGGTGACCGTCGTCGGCTGCTTCGCGAGCTGCTTGAGGCCCATCCCGGCCTGGTAACCGTCGCCGTTCGCGCCGGAGATGTACAGCGCGGTGCGGGGCGGCCGCCCGGCCGCGTTGGCGGCCTTCAGGATGTGCAGCGGGTTGGTCTCCACGCGCAGCTTGGGGTCCTTGCCGGCGAGCGAGTCCTTCTCTATGGCCGGGTCGTTGTAGCCGGACATGCCGACCGCGGCGCGGTACCGGTCCGGGTGCGCCAGCGCCAGCTTGGTCGCGCAGTGCGCGCCCGCCGAGTAGCCAGCCAGCGCCCAGGAGTCCGGCTTGTTGCCGGCCCGGAAGTTGTCGATCACCATCTGGCGGACGTCGACGGTCAGCCAGCTATCGGCGTTGACCTTGCCGGGGAGGTTGACGCACCCGGTGTCGGCGTTGGGCAGCACGTTGGTCCGCGGCGCCACCAGGATGAACGGCTTGACCGCCCCGCTCTGCATCAGCGGCGCGAGCTGCTCATTGGCCTTCAGCGACCCGAACCAGGACTTGGAGGACCCGGGGTAGCCGGGCAGCAGCTCGACCACCGGGAACTTCTTGTCCTTGTAGGCGGGGTCGTTGTACTGCGGCGGCAGCCAGACGTACACCTCGCCGTTGACGCCCGAGATCTGGCCCTTGAGGTCGGTCATCTGGACGCCGGGGCCCACCACCGGGTCGTCCGCCGGCCGGAAGTGCTGGAGCACCTTGGGCTCGTCCTTGAGGTTCTTGCCGCCCAGCCCGTCCGGCCCGAGGTTCCGGGCCGCGTCGATGTGGTTGCCGGTGCCGAGCAGGTCGCCCCAGTTGTCGTAGAGGTTGTTGGCGTTGTTGACCATCAGGAAGACCACGGTGATCGCGGTGGCCTGGGCGAACAGCAGCATCAACAGCCGTGCCAGGCCGCGCACAAGCGGCGGCCCAGCGACTCGGCCCCACACGGTGAACGGCAGCACGAGGGCGACGATCAACAGCAGGATCGAGAAGAGGAAGAAGGGCGTACCCGTCAGGCTCATCGGGATCTCGTTTCCAGGACGTATGCGCGCAGGGCGTGGGCTTGGTTCCGGCCCCGCCTACGGGCAGCGAGCCTCTCCGCGCCCTTAGATGGCGATCCGCGCGATCCTGGTTGCCCGCCTTGGCCGCTTCTTTACGCACCCCCTCCGTGCCCTGCATCACAGGGGCGGTCCCCGACCGTCCGCCCCCGCACCCCCACGCTCCCGCGAAACCGCAGGTCAGACCAGGCGGCGGGCGGCCGCCCAACGGGTCAGCTCATGACGGTTGGAGAGCTGCAACTTGCGCAGCACGGCCGAGACATGTGACTCAACCGTCTTGACGGAGATGAACAGCTGCTTGGCGATCTCCTTGTACGCGTACCCGCGGGCGATCAGCCGGAGCACCTCGCGCTCACGCTGGGTGAGGCGGTCCATGTCCTCGTCCACCGGCGGGGCGTCCGTCGAGGCGAAGGCGTCCAGGACGAAGCCGGCCAGGCGGGGCGAGAAGACCGCATCGCCGTCGGCGACCCGGAAGATCGCGTTGACCAGGTCCGTGCCGGTGATCGTCTTGGTGACGTAGCCGCGGGCGCCGCCGCGGATGACCCCGATGACGTCCTCGGCCGCGTCGGACACCGAGAGCGCCAGGAACCGCACCGGCTGCTCGGGGTCGGCCATCAGCCCGGCGCAGCGGCGCAGCACCTCGACGCCGCCGCCCCCGGGGAGGTGCACGTCCAGGAGGACGACCTCGGGGCGGGTGGCGGTGATGACCGTGATCGCCTGGTCGACGTCGGCGGCCTCGCCGACCACCTCGACGCCGGTCTGCTCGGTCCGGCCGATCTCGGCCTGGACGCCCGTCCGGAACATTCGGTGGTCGTCGACCAGCACGACCCGGACGGTGCGGTCCTGGCCCCCGCCGCCGGTCTCGCCCTGCTGTGCGTCGTCGCTGCTCATCTCGTCCGTCCGTCCTTCGCTCGCTGCCCCGTCATGATCCCCCGCCCCGTCCGCGGTGCCGCCGCGGGCCCGCCCGTCGACGCCGTCGTCCCCGGGAACGCCCGGGGATGTCATCGCGCTCATTGCGGCTCCCCCTCCGCGCCCGCGCGGCGGTCGGCGCCCCCGCGCTCCTCGCCGCGCTCCATCTCCAGCTCGACGACCGTGCCGCCGTCGGGGGCGGCGCGCAGTCGGGCGGTGCCGCCGTTGCGCTCCATACGGCCGATGATGGACTCCCGTACCCCCATCCGGTCCGCGGGCACCGCGTCCAGGTCGAAACCGGGGCCGTGGTCGCGGACCGAGACGAAGACCGTGCGGCCCTCCACCTCGGCGAACACCTGCACCGCGCCGCCCTCGCCACCGTACTTGGCGGCATTGACCATCGCCTCGCGCGCGGCCTGCATCTGCGCGCCGAGCGCCTCGTCCAACGGGCAGTCGCCCACCACCACGACCTCGATGGGGACGCCGTGGTGGTCCTCGACCTCGGCGGCGGCCGCCCGCACCGCCTCGGCCAGCGTCGCCGGCTCCTCGTCCTCATCCTTGCCGCGGCCCTCGGGCTTGTAGAGCCAGGCGCGCAGCTCGCGTTCCTGAGCGCGGGCCAGTCTGGCCACCTCCCGGGGGTCGTCGGCGTTGCGCTGGATCAGGGTGAGGGTGTGCAGGACGGAGTCGTGGACGTGGGCGGCGACCTCGGCGCGCTCCTGGGCCCGGATGCGCATCAGCCGCTCCTCGGAGAGGTCCTGGGTGATCCGGACGAGATAGGGGCCGGCGAGCAGGGCGATGCCGACGACGACGGCGAGCGCGGCCTGGAGCACCGAACCGAGGTTCTGCACGGAGCCCTGGAGCACGACGATGCCGGTGACCCCGACGCCGACCAGCAGCACCCCGGCCGCGCCGCGCACCACCGGCAGCAGGCCCTTGCGGCGCCCGAGCTCCAGCCACTGGGCGCGGCGGGAGTTGTCCGCCTGGCGCCAGACCAGGGCGACACCGGCGCCGATGAGCAGCACCGGCCAGAGGTAGACATTGGCCCGGCCCGGCTGGAAACGGGAGGCCACGATCGAGGCCCCCGCCAGGAGGGCGATCAGAGCGAGGAGTTGCCCCTTGTCGGGCCTGCGGCCCAGCAGCCGCCGCCCCTCCCCCGCCGCGGGCTGCCGGGTCTCGACGCCGCCGACGCCCAGGGGCACGAAGAACCAGAACGCGGCGTAGAGCAGCGCGCCCATGCCGTCGGCCATGAAGAGCGCGACGAAGACGATCCGCACCCAGGTGACCGGCAGCCCGAGGTGCCCGGCGAGCCCGCGCGCGACACCGCCGAGCAGCCGCCCCTCGGCGCTGCGGTAGAGCTTGCGCACGGGCGGTTCGTCGGGGTCCGGCGCCGGGGCGTAGCCCGTCTCGGCGCGCGGTGGCGCTGTGGTCATGCCTCAGATCGTCACACGCCGGCCGGGCCGGGGACATCAGGGTCGACCCTGACCGGTCCCTGAGCTTGCTCAGGGACCCGCTGCGGGTCAGCCCGCAGTCGCGGTTTTCCGGAATCCGTCCTTCACGTTCGAGAAGACCTCCTCGAACGTGGACCAGTTCGCCGACGGCGCGGAGACGTAGATCGCGTACTCCTTCGAGCCCTCGCGCCCGAAGCCCAGGTCGATGCCGCGGTACTCACGGGCCCGGCCCTGGAAGGTGAACTCCCAAATGGCGGCCGGGTCGCCCTGGTAGATGGTGTCTTGGAGCCGGAGGCGCTTGTAGTTGGGGTATTGGCGCTTCATGTCCGATTCGACGCTCTTGAAGTGCTGCACCTGGTCCGCGGAGGCGAAGTCGAGGCTGCTGATGGTGAGCTGCGCCAGGTCGGCGTTGGAGGAGTAGACGATCTGCCGGCCGGGCTCCTTGACCTCCCGCTTCCAGCCCGAGGGCACCGGGAAGGTCACCCCCATGTCCTTCTCGGTGGCCTGGCGGTAGCCCTGGGGCAGGGGCGGCGGCGGTTCGGCGCTGGGGGTCGGCCGCGCCGGAGGGGAGGGGACGCTGTCGCCCGCCTGGTTGGTCGAACTGCCGTCGCTCTTGCGGTGGCTGACGTACCAGGCCGTGCCCGCGCCGCCGCCGACGACCAGGACGCCGACGACGCTCCAGACCACGACCCGGCCCCGCCGCTTGCGGGGCGCCGGGGAGCCGCCGAGCACATCGGTGCGGGCCTCGGTGGGCGTGCGGGAGGCCGCCGCGCCCGGTACGGACACCGGGCCGGTCACCTCGCCGTCCAGGGCCGCGCCGACGGGAAGGCCGGCGGCGGGATGGCCACCGGGAGCCGCGCCGGTCGCCGGTCCCGGATGGCTACCGGTTCCGGCGGTGGTCCCCGCGGTGGCTCCGGCAGCCGCCCCAGGGGCGGTCCCGGTCGTGGTCCCCGCCCTGGTACCCGCGGCGCTCCCGGTGGTCGAGCCGGTGTCCGCGCCGCCCCCGGTGGGGCTTTGGGTACTGCCGGGGCCGGTGCCGGTGTTGGCGTGGGTGGAGGTGGCCGGGGTGCCGGTGTGCGTGACCGGACGGGTGGGCGCCTCGGAGGGCTCGCCCTCGGTGCGCCGGCCGCGGCCCACCGTCCCCAGGGCCAGCGTGGGCCAGCCCATCAGCGCCGTGTCCACCTCGGCCTCGGCGGCCCGCAGCGCCTGCTCGACGACCTCGGCGGTGGGCCGCTCGGCCGGCTCCTTGGCCAGCAGTGCCTCGATCAGGGCGGTCAACTGGCCAGCGCTGCGCGGCGGCTCCAACGGGTCGACGGCGATGGCGTACGCCGTCTCGACCGCGGTGTTCTTACGGAACGGCGGCTTCCCCTCGACCGCCTGATAGAGCGTCGCCCCCAGCGCCCACAGGTCCGAAGCCGGCCCCGGCGTACCGCCCTTGACCCGCTCGGGCGCCAGGTAGTCGATGGAGCCGACGAGTTCGCCGGTCTTGGTGAGGGTGGAGGTGCCGGTGGCGACGGCGATGCCGAAGTCGGTGAGGACCACCCGGCCGTCCTCACCGAGCAGCACGTTGCCCGGCTTGACGTCGCGGTGCAGCACGCCGGCGGAGTGCGCGGCCCGCAGCGCGGAAATCATGCCGCGGCCGATCCGGGCGGTCTCCCGGGGCGAGAGGTAAGTGCCGGACTGCGCCGCCTCCTTGATGGCGTCGCCGAGCGTCGAGGAGGGGACGTACTCCATGACGATGCACGGCGACCCCTCGTCGTCCACGACGTCGTGGACGCCGACGACGTTGGGGTGGTTGATCCGCGCCGCGGCCTGCGCCTCACGGGTGGTGCGCTCGTGGCGGGTGGCGAGTTCGTCCGCGTCGAGTTGGGGCGAGACGTGCAGGCGTTTCACCGCGACCTGACGCCCCAGGAGCTCGTCCCGGGCCCGCCAGACGGTGCCCATACCGCCTTGGCCTATCCGCTGGACCAGGCGATACCGCCCGGCGACCAGTCGCCCCTCGTCCTCCGACACCGCACGCCCCTCCGGAAACCCGTACGTATTCAGGTTCAGGGCGCAACGATAGTCTTCGGCCGGACGGAAAAGAGCTCCGGCCACCGCCGCGACGAGTTCTTTTTCCGACGCGGGTCGCGGCGCACGCGGCGGGCGCGGCCACTTTTCGGCGGCTCGGGGCGTGGTTCGACGCCCCACGGCGCGCTCTGGAAGGCCCGGTTCTGGGCCCCTCGGGGAAAACCCCAGGGTCGCTCCGGGGGATCTCAGGGGTCAGCCAGGGTTTTCACCGATACCGCGCGCCCGCCGCCCTTGTCACCATGTCTCCATGAACGATGCACCCACCGCCGCGGAGCCGACGGCCTCCGACCCCGCCGGCCCCACCCCGCCGCGCCCGCCGCTGCGCCGCAGCCGGCGGCACAAGGTCGTCGCGGGCGTGTGCGGCGGCCTCGGCCGGCAGTGGGACGTCGATCCGGTGATCTTCCGGGTCGTGCTCGCCGTGCTCTCCATCGGCGGGCTCGGCCTGATCTTCTACGGCTTCGCCTGGCTGATCGTGCCCCTTGAGGGCCAGGAGGAGAACGAGGGCCGCCGGCTGCTCTCCGGCCGGGTCGAGGGCTCGGCGCTGACGGCGCTGCTGTGTGCGCTGGCCGGCTGCGCGCTGTTCCTGACCACGCTCGGCAAGGGCAGCATGATGTCCTTCGCGATCATGGTGACGCTGGCGGTGGCCGGCGCCGCCTACTGGTCGCGGCAGCGCCGCCGGGCGCAGTCCGAGGGCCTGGGCTCCGTTGATGCCGCCACGGCCCAGGCGGTCGCCGACGCCCCGCCGGAGGCCACCGCGCCCCCGGCCCCCAACGCCCCGTCCTGGTGGCGCGATCCGCGCACCGAGGCACTGATGCGCCGCGGCTATCTCTGGGGCCCGGAGGACGCCCGGCTCGACATCAGCTACGACTTCACCCACGGGGCGCCCGACGACGCGGACGCCAGCCCCGGGCAGCCCGGCGCGGTTCCGTCCCCCCCGGCCGCCGCGCGCACCGCCGCCCCGCCCCGGCCCCTACGCGGCCGGGCGATCGGCGGGCGGACGTTCGTGCTCGCCGTGCTGGCGGGCACCGGCACCGGCCTCGCCGTGTCCCGGCACGCCGCGCTGGCCCCGTCCCTCCAGGCGGGCCTGGCCTGCGCGTTGGCCGTCTTCGGGCTGGGCCTCCTCCTGAGCGCGTGGCTGGGGCGCACCGGCGGCGGCACGGTCTTCCTGATGATGCTGACGGCGGCCCTGCTGGCCGGTGCGACGGCGCTGCCCCCCACCGTCACCGCCGACTGGCAGCGCCGCACCTGGACGCCGGCCGCCGCCACCGCCGTCCAGCCGCGCTACGCGGTCGGCTCCGGTGAGGCCCGGCTGGATCTCTCCCAACTCCCCCTCAAACCCGGCGCGACGGTCCACAGCACGGCGGAAGTCGGCGCCGGGCGGCTCCAGGTGACGCTGCCGCAGCGCACCACCGCGACGCTCCACCTCTCGCTCGGCGCCGGTGACATCCAGATGCCGGGCGATGCGGCCAACGACGTGGAGATCGTCGCCGGGCACCGCCAGCGGACCGTCACGTTGGCCGCGGAGGGCCTCAGGAAGGGCGAGCCGCCGCACGGCGCACTGGAGTTGGACCTCAAGGTCGGCGTCGGTCAGATCGCCGTCGAGCGTGCCGCGCCGACCCCCTCGGCCACCCCGTCCCCGGCCCAGACCCCCCAGGGAGCCTCCAAGTGAAGCGTCACCCCTTCGAGCCGGGCCGCCTGATCACCGGCGTCGCCGCCCTCGCCGTCGGCGTCGGCTACGGCCTCGACGCCGTCGGCCGCTGGCACGCCCCCGGCCCCTGGCTGTTCTTCGCCATCCCGGCCGGCCTGCTGCTCTCCGGCATCACCACGGCCGTCTGGGCCACCGTCCGACGCCACCACCACCGGGACGCCCCGCCCCGGCAGCCGTCATGACGGGCGGCCGCCGGCGGAGCACCGAGCGCTGCGCGATGGAAGGACCGGGCGATGGGCGACATGCTCCTGCTCGCACGGCTGAAGCACCGGGGCGCCCCCACTCCCCCGTAGAACCCCGCCCCGGCAGTCGTCATGACGAACAACCCGCGGCGGAACGCCGAGCACCAGGCGACAAACGAGCCGGCAAGGGGCAGCACGCCCACGCCCGCGGTGTTGAGGTGCTCGGGCGCTTCCGCTCAGCCGTAGAGCTGTCCCCCCTGTCGGCTGCGGCGGTGGGTGAGTGCGGCGTCGAGCGAGAAGCGCGGTGCGCCGGCCAGTACCAGCGGGGTCCAGGCGATCAGATAGGCGAGGTCGTTGCCGTAGTAGTAGGGGGCGGCCGGCCAGCTCACGGTGAGCCAGAGGGTCAGCGAGATCAGCGCGCCCCCGAGGGCCGCCAGCCGGCCCAGCAGCCCCAGCAGCGTCCCGATACCGACCAGCACCTCGCCGCCGGCGAGCGCATAGCCGAAGGCCACCGGGCTGTGCTGCGCCAGCTCCACCAGTTGCGGTAGCGCCGCGGAGTCGTGGACCTGCCGCAGCAGTTCGCCCAGCGAGCCCTTGCCGCCGGTGCTCAGGAAGGCCCGGTCCGTCAGCTTCTGGGTTCCGGCGTAGAGGAAGGTGGCGCCCAGGAAGAGGCGCAGCGGGAGCAGGGCGTGCCGCGCCAGCCCGCCCCGGAGCCCGCCGGGCCGGGTACCGGCCAGGTCGGCGGGGTGCGTGCGGTGTGCGTGGGCCATGACGTCTGCCTCTCCGTTGCCACCGGGGGCAGACGATTGTGCCGGGACCCGCACGGCTTGGCGAGATGCGTACGCGCGGTTGCGCGAGATTCCCACCCGCATTCCCTCCGGCGCCGGAGACGGATCCGCCCATACGGGCCCCAACGCCGGCCCCCAGCACCGCCCGCGCGAGGCCGAACGAGCCCGAGACCGGACGAACACGAGGCCCGGCGAACACGAGGCCAAGCGCAAGGCCAGGCGTGAAGCCGGCCAACATCCCTACGCCACCGCCCAGATGGGCCCCGCCAACGCCGGCCCCGTGTCACCACCCACACAAGGCCGGACAAGAACGACACCGGACAAGCACGACACCGGACGAGCGCAAGGCGGGAAACGACCGCAAGGCCGGCTGAGCGCCATGCCGGACGAGCACAGGGATGGATGCGCCCGAGACCGAGCGCAAGGCCAGGTGCAAGACCAGGCGTGAGGGCGGGCACAAGACCAGTCGCGAGCCCGGCCAACATCCTTACGTCATCGCCCAGATGCGCGCCCCCCGCGGCCAACGGGCCATCAACCCCACTTAGGCATCAGTAGGGTTGAACCACCACAGCACCAAGCGGATGGGCCACCGCCCCCACCGCCCCCGCTCGCCTCAGTCCTGGACCTCGATCCGGTAGGACCGGGTTTCCGCGCCGGCGGCCGTGATCACCCGGACGTCCACGGGGCCCGGTTCCACGTCGACCGGGACCGGCACGGTCAGCACCCCGTCCGTCGGGTTGCCGAATCCGCCGGGCACCGGCACCAGCGGGACGGGCACATGCACCCCGCCGATCCGGACGACCGTACGGGCCAGCCGGTCCGGGGTCGCCGCCCCGGGCGGGACGAAGCCGGCACCGCGGATCTCGATGTCGTCGCCGGTGCGGATCGGGGCGGCGAGGTCGCCGAGCTCCCTGGCGCGCACCACGGAGAGGATCACCGGCCGGCCCCCGGAGACGGCCTTGCCCGCCAGGTACGTCACCGCGGAGAGCGCCGCCAGGACCACCAACACCCAGGGGAGCCCGGGCAGTTGGGTCGGGTCTCCGGCCAGTCGGACCAGGGCGAAGGCCAGCACGGCCGCGTTCACCAGCACGTACTGCGCGTCGGTGAAGCTGCCGCGGCCCCCGTCGTCGGCCAGCAGGTCGGCGACCCGCGGCCGGTCGGCCGGCACCTTCTGCACCCGTCCGGCGCGGACCCGCCCGGCGGTCATCCCGTAGGCCAGCACGGCCACCGTGGACCCGATGGCCAGCATGGCCAACAGTCCGCCCGAGGAGACCAGTCCGAGCCCGGAGAGCAGGTGGTGCCGGGCATCCGGGCCGGGGCCCAGCGCCAGTTGGACGGCGAGCGTCAGGACGGCGTAGAGCACCGCCGTCACCCAGGCCACGGCCACCGCCCGGGAGGTGGACAGCCGGTGATCCTCGCCGACCAACGGGGCCAGCGCGCCGCCCTGTTCGCGGTGGAGGCGGGCCGCGGCCGTCACCCCGAGCGCCAGGAGGCCGGCCGCGGCCAGCGTGGCCGTGCGGCCCGCCGTCCAGCCGTGCCCGACGGCGGTGAGCGCCTGCCCGAGCAGCAGGGCCAACACCCCGGCCCAGACCGCCAGTACGGCGCGCAGGCGGGCCGTCGCCGGCCAGGTGGCGCCCTCGGCCGCGCCGCGTTCGGCCAACAGGCGGGCCGACAGGGCGAGTTCATCGGACACCCACTGCCGGGCGGCGCCCGCGGAGTGCGCCAACCCGGCCGGCACCCCGCGCCCGGCGGCGAACTCCTCGCGCAGCGCGACGAACGCGGCGAGCGCCTGCCGGTGCCCCTCGCGGGCCCCGTGCGGGCACTGTCCGCACCGGCATCCGCCGCCGTCGCCGGGCCCCGCGCCGCCTCCCGGCTCGCTCCTCCCGGCCACTGTGCTCGCCGATTCCACCGACACGTCCGTACCGCCCCGCCGCGCTCGTATCAACTTCTCTTCCCTGGACGGGAATTGTGCCGTAGACCACCGGGGCGAGGGGTAATCGTCCAGGTCACGGAAGTCCCGTTGGGCATCGGCAGGTTGACGCTCACCTGTGCGCAGGCGGTGCGGCGGCCCGCCGGTCGCCCGGACGCGCTTTCCCCGATGCCCCCCGTTTGGGCGAATCGCCGTCGAGGGGCGGCTGCCCGGCCCGGGCGCTGCGCAGACTTCCCGCCGTGCACGAGATACACGAATCTGTCCGAAACGACGCCGGCGCCACAGCGCGCCGGCGCTCCCGTGTTCGGCGCGGTGGCCGGTCCGCGGGTCGGCCGCCGTTCGCCGCCCTGGTCCGCGCCGCGGCCCTGGCGCTGGCCGCGGCGTCGACGCTCGCGGCCGCGCTGGCCCTGGTCACGTCCCCGCCGGCGGCGGCCCACCCCGGACCGCTCCAGCGGCCGTCCGGCGACAACTGCGCCTACGCGGGCACCGCTCCGCCCGTCCACCTGCCCACCGAGTTCCCCATGCCGCCCGGCTGGCACTTCCCCTGCACCAAGCCGACGCACCACCCCCCGCCCCGTCCCACGCCCAAACCGGCCCCGCCGCCGCCCAGTCGGAGCGCGGCGCCGCGGCCCCACCCATGGCACGCGCCGCCCGACCCACCGGCGCCCCGGCCGTCACCGCCGGCGCCACCGCCCGCGCGCCCCACGCCGCCGGCGCCACCACCCCCCTCAACGCCCCCGCACCTCCTGGAAGTTCCGCAGCCGGCGGCCCGGCACGACTATGTGCCGCCGGCCCGCCACAAGCCGCACCGCGGGCGCTCCGTGGTGACCCGGATGCTGCTGGTCACCACCCCGGCCGTGGTGGCCGGCGTCGCCCTCCGTCCCCGTTCGCGCTCCTCGTCCCGCACCGCCGGGCGCAGCTCCTCGTAGGAGGTCTCCATGTCGCAATGGCTGGTGTTGACCATCGCCATGGCCGCGGTCTGCGGCGTCGTGCTGTCCATCACCGTCCTCAAGGACCGCCGAATCGGCGAGGACGACGACCCGTCCGAGACGCCGGACGTGATCGAGTACCTGACGATGATGGTGGGCGTGGTCTACGCGATCGTGCTGGGCCTGGCCATCGCCGGTGTCTGGGAGGCCCGCAGCACCGCCGAGGACACCGTGCGGGCCGAGGCGCAGGCGCTGCACGAGGTCAGCGCGCGGGCCCAGGCGTGGCCGGCACCCGTACGGGACGCCATCCGCGCGGACGCCAACTCCTATGTCAGCTATGTCGTCCACAAGGAGTGGCCGGTGATGGCCGAGCGCGGCGAGCTCACCGATCAGGGCGACGCCCTGCTGGCGAAGGTCCGCTCCGACGTCATCGGCTACCACCCGCGGGACGACTACGAGCGGGAGTCCTACCAGCCCCTCATCGACCAGGTGGCGGCCGCGGACAGCGCGCGGATGGCCCGTTCGGACGCGGCGGAACCGACGCTTCCCGGAGTGGTGTGGTTCGGGCTGATCGTCGGGGGCGTGATCTCGATCGGGGTGATGTTCACGCTCCAGATCAGGCGCTCGGCACGGGAGTTGCTGATGGCCGGCCTGTTCAGTGCGCTGATCGCCTTCCTGCTCTTCCTCGTCTGGGACTTCGACGCGCCGTTCAGCCGGGGGCTGCCGGCCGCCGTGGATCCGTTCCTGAAGCTCTTCCCGCAGAAGTAGCGCCCGGGAGCACTCGATACCCGCGGACGGCGCTCACCGGGCCTCTCACGGCCTCCTGAGCGCCGTCCGTCGCGTGCGCGCGGGCCCGACCTCGCGCACGCGACCGACAGGCCGGCAGCGCCAGCAGAACATCGCTAGCCGAACATCTCCGGTTCGCGCCGGGCGATCTGCTGGTACAGCGGCTGGTAGTTGATCCAGGCGACCAGGTCGCTGCCGAGCTGCTCCCGGGTGCGCACCGCGTCCTGGTGGGCGATCGGCACCGGCTTGCCGGCCGCCTTGGCGGCCAGCTGCACCTGGCAGCAGCGCTCCATGGTGAGGAACCACCAGGCCGCCGCGTCGACCGAGTCGCCGACCGTCAACAGCCCGTGGTTCCGCAGGATCACCGCCTTGTGCGGGCCGAGCGCGGCGGCCACCTTGCGGGCCTCCTCCTCGTCCACCACCACGCCCGTATAGGCGTTGTAGAGAACGTGGTCCTCGTAGAACGCGCAGACGTCCTGGGTGATCGGGGCGAGGGGCTCCCCCAGGGCGGAGAGTGCGCGCCCGTAGGGGGAATGGCTGTGGGCGGCGGCGACGACGTCTGGGCGGGCCCGGTGGATCTGCGCGTGGAGCGTGAACGCCGCCTGGTTGACGTGGTGGTGGCCCTCGACGACCTTCCCGTCGCCGTTGACCAGGATCAGGTCGCCGACGGTCAGCAGCGCGAACGCGAGGCCGAAGGGGTTGACCCAGTAGCAGTCGGTCAACTCCGGGTCCCGCACGGTGAAATGACCCGATACGCCCTCGTCGAACCCGTGCCGGCCGAACAGGCGCAGCGCCGCCACCAGGCGCTCCTTGCGGTGCCGCCGCTCCTCCTCGACGCTTGGGTGCGTCGGCGGCATCGCGAAGTACAGCTGCTCGGGGGGTATCGGGGTCGGCTCCGACATCGTGGTGCTCCTTCCGGGCGCGGGCGGCTCGCGGCGCTCGGGCGGAAGCTACCCCGCGCTTTCGCGGGAGACCAGGCCCGTGCCGCCACCAACCCGCGCCGCGCCCCAAGGGCGGCCCTACTGCTCCCGGTTGTCGCCGCCGAGCAGTTCCACGCCGCGGAGCAGCGCGGAGTGGTCGAGCGCGCCGTCGCCCCGGGCCACCGCGGAGGCGATGAGCTGGGCGGTGGTGGCGCCGACCGGGAGCGGGGCGCCGACGGTGCGGGCGGCGTCGGTGACGATGCCCATGTCCTTGTGGTGGAGTTCCAGCTTGAAGCCGGGGGCGTAGGAGCGTCGGAGGAAGTTGTCCTTCTTGCGGGTCAGGACGGTGGAGCCGGCCAGGCCGCCGTTGAGGACGTCGAGGGCGGCCGCGAGGTCGACGCCGGACTTCTCCAGGAAGACCACGGCCTCGGCGCAGGCTTGGATGTTGACGGCGACGATGAGCTGGTTGGCGGCCTTGACGGTCTGCCCGGCCCCGTGCGGGCCGCAGTGCACGAGGGTCGTGCCGAGGGCTTCCAGGACGGGCCTGGCGGCGTCGAAGTCGGCCCGCTCCCCGCCCACCATGATCGACAGGACGGCCTCGACGGCGCCGGCCTCGCCGCCGGAGACCGGGGCGTCCAGGACCCGGATGCCCTTCTCGGCGGCGTTCTTGGCCAGGTCGATGGAGGTCTGCGGGGTGATCGAGGACATGTCGATCAGCAGCGCCCCGGACCTGGCGTGGGCCAGGATGCCGTCCGGCCCGTAGGCGACCGCCTCGACCTGCGGGGAGGCCGGGACCATGGTGATGACGACGTCCGCGTCGGCGACCGCCTCGGCGATCGACCCGGCCTCCCGGCCACCCGCGGCGAGCAGCGCGCCCGCCTTGCCGGGGCTGCGGTTCCAACCGCGCACGGTGTGCCCGGCCTTGGCGAGGTTGACCGCCATGGGACTGCCCATGATGCCGAGGCCGAGGAAACCGATGGTGCTCATAGCGCGCCCCACTCACTTCCGCATACCGAAGAATGAATACCGTCTAGCGGAAAATATCTTCCCTCCTCGGTCGTCGACCGTCAACCACCGCCCGCCCGCGCCGGGCCGGCCCGCACACGACGAACGCCGCCGCCCGCACACAGCGGACGACGGCGTTCCTCATCGGGCGTCAGTGGGAGCCGCTCACTCCCACTCGATGGTGCCCGGCGGCTTGCTGGTGACGTCGAGGACGACGCGGTTGACGTCCGCGACCTCGTTGGTGATCCGCGTGGAGATCCGGGCCAGCGCCTCGTACGGCATGCGCGTCCAGTCCGCGGTCATGGCGTCCTCGGACGAGACCGGGCGGAGCACGATCGGGTGGCCGTAGGTGCGGCCGTCACCCTGGACGCCGACCGAGCGCACGTCGGCGAGCAGGACCACCGGGCACTGCCAGATCTCGCGGTCCAGACCGGCCGCGGTCAGCTCCTCGCGGGCGATGGCGTCGGCCTCGCGCAGCAGCTCCAGCCGCTCCTGGGTGACCTCGCCGACGATGCGGATGCCCAGGCCGGGGCCGGGGAACGGCTGGCGCTGGACGATGGCGTCCGGCAGGCCCAGCTCGGTGCCGACCATCCGGACCTCGTCCTTGAACAGCTTGCGCAGCGGCTCGACGAGCTCGAACTCGATGTCCTCCGGCAGGCCGCCCACGTTGTGGTGCGACTTGATGTTCGCGGTGCCGGTGCCGCCGCCGGACTCGACGATGTCCGGGTAGAGCGTGCCCTGGACCAGGAAGGCCACTTCCTCGCCGTCGGCGCCGGCCTCGGCGACCAGCTCGGCCTGGGCCTGCTCGAAGACCCGGATGAACTCCCGGCCGATGATCTTCCGCTTCTGCTCCGGGTCGGAGACGCCCTTGAGCGCGTTCAGGAACCGCTCGCTGGCGTCGACGACCTTGAGCTGGACGCCGGTGGCGGCCACGAAGTCCTTCTCGACCTGCTCGGTCTCGCCCTTGCGCATCAGGCCGTGGTCGACGTAGACGCAGGTGAGCTGGGAGCCGATGGCCTTCTGGACGAGGGCCGCGGCCACCGCGGAGTCCACGCCGCCGGACAGCCCGCAGATCGCGCGCTTGCTGCCCACCTGCTCGCGGATCGCGGCGACCTGCTCCTCGACCACCGAGGTGGTCGTCCAGCTCGGCTCGATGCCCGCGCCGCGGTAGAGGAAGTGCTCCAGGACCTGCTGGCCGTGCGTGGAGTGCATCACCTCGGGGTGGTACTGCACGCCGTAGAGCTTCTTCTCGTCGTTCTCGAAGGCGGCGACCGGGACCATGTCGGTCGACGCGCTGACCGTGAAGCCCTCGGGGGCCGCGGAGCAGGCGTCGCCGTGCGACATCCACACCGACTGCTCGACCGGGGTGCCCTCGAAGAGGGTGGAACCGGGCTTGCTGACGGTCAGGGCGGTGCCGCCGTACTCGCGGGCACCGGTGTTGTCGACCGTGCCGCCGAGCGTGGTGGCCATCAGCTGGAAGCCGTAGCACATGCCGAAGACCGGGACACCGGCCTCGAACAGTGAACGGTCAATGCTGGGGGCACCCTCGGCGTAGACCGACGACGGACCGCCGGAGAGGATGATCGCGCTGGGGTTCTTGGCGAGCATCTCGGCCACCGGCATGGTGGACGGCACGATCTCGCTGTAGACCCGGGCCTCGCGGACCCGACGGGCGATGAGCTGGGCGTACTGTGCGCCGAAGTCGACAACGAGGACGACGTCTGGTGCGGCGGCAGGGGGCGCTGATGGCACTTCGGCGGCCTTCCGGCGGTGTGGAGCAGGGGTTGGACTTTCGATTCTAACGGGCTCATACTGAGCGCCATGTCCAAGCAGCTCACCTTCGTCTTTACCTATGGCACCGGCCCGTCCGGCTGCCAAGGTCGTGCTGCTTGATCAACTGACAGCGACTTCCCCAGGCGCCCCGGGCCGACCACGGTCCGGGGCGCCTGTTGTCCGTCCGGGACCGGTACCGGTTCCCACGGCTCCCGGGGCCATAACCCAGGAGGAACGGACATGAGCACGAGCAGCGACACCGCGCGACCGACGACCATCCCCGCCGGCCCCGCCGCCCCGGACACCGGCGCGCACACCCCGGAGGCGGCCGGTGTGATCCAGGACGCCCGGCGCCGGATCGACGATCTCGACGGCCGGATCATCGGGCTCGTCCAGGAACGGATGGCGGTCTCCGCGGTCATCCAGCGCGAGCGGATCACCTCCGGCGGGCGGCGGGTGAACCTCTCCCGCGAGATGGAGGTGCTGGCGCACTACCGCGACCAGCTCGGCCGGCCGGGCACGGCGCTGGCGATGACCTTGCTGGAGCTGTCCCGGGGCCGGGTCTGACGGGCGGGTCGGACGACGGTCCGGCGGCGGGTCCGACGGCCCGATCCGCCCGGTCGCGCGGCCGGTGCGGATGGGATGCCAGTGGGGGCCCGGCTGGAACTGAGTTCGGTTGCCGACTCACCCGTACGGCGCGTGACCGGGCCCGGAGAGGCTTCGTTGTTCCCGGTGCCACGCCAGCCAGACGTGGCCTGCAGGACTACGCGTAGACGCCGCCCCACGGGCGGAAAGCCGGAGTGATGAGACGTCGGCCGCTGGCACGGCCCGCGTCGTGGGACCTCGCTCCGGTCCGTGACCGGTCAGCAGGGGACAGCAGCCCGGTCACACCGATGGGGTGGTCGGTCCTGGGGACGCCCGGGACCGACCGCATCCCGTCGAAACGGTTGCGCCAGATGAGGCGCATCCTGGACGATGCTTGACGAACCACAGACCGCTTCCGGTACGGGCCTTTGCCGCGCACGCCATTGGTCCACACCAGATGCCGGACGGTCCCGCGCCACTTTGCACCACGTCTCGCACCGCATGCGCACCGCTCCGCAACACCGCACCACCGCACCCCACTTGATGAGCCAGCGGCGCTCCCCCCCCCCCAGCGCCGCCTGTCGGTGCCGCCGCCCTGACGTCGGCACCGAACGCCAAGGGCCCCGTGGCCTCCGCATCCCCCCTCGCGGAGGAGTTCGCGGGGCCCTTCGCTGTGCCGGGCGGGCGCTACGGCTTCTTCGGCGGGACCGAAGGGACGTCCAGGAACGGCAAGTTGAGCGCGCCGAAGGCCGCGCGGGGCACGGCCGGGCGGACCGGTTCGACCGGCGCCACCCGCTCGTACGGCCGCCCCGGGGCCGGACGCGGGTCCGCCTCGCCCTTGTTGGGCCACAGGGACATGGCGCGTTCGGCCTGGGCGGTGATGGTCAGGGACGGGTTGACGCCGAGGTTGGCGGAGACCGCGGCGCCATCGACGACGGAGATGCCCGGGTGGCCGTAGAGGCGGTGGTAGGGGTCGATGACGCCGTGGTCGCCGTCCGCGCCGATCGGGCAGCCGCCGAGGAAGTGCGCGGTGAGCGGGGTGCCCATCAACTCGCCGACGTTGCTGCCCGGGAAGCCGTTGATCTCGCGGGCGAGCAGGGTGGCGGCCTCGGTGGCCTCGGGGATCTGGTTGGGGTTGGGGGCACCGTGGCCCTGCCGGGCGGTGAGCAGGCCCTTCCCCAGACCGCCCGGTTTCCGGTACGTGGTAAGGGAGTTGTCCAGGGACTGCATGACCAGGCCGATGATGCTGCGCTCGGACCAGCGGCGGTTGGAGAGCGAGCGGAGCGCCAGCGCCGGGTGGCGGACCATGTTGCCGACCCAGCCCCGGACCCGCCCGGCCGGCCGGTACGGCACCTGGAGGAGCGTCAAACTGCCCATGGAATTGGAGCCCTTGCCGTAGCGGACCGGCTCGATGTGGGTGTTCTCGTTGGGGTGGATGGACGAGGTGATGGCGACGCCCTTGGTGAAGTCGACGCGCGCGGCGCCGTGTTGCTTCCGGTAGCGGCGGTCGGTGGTCTGGGCGCCCACCAGGGCCTCGGAGTTGGTGCGGGTCAGCGTGCCGAGGCGGTCGGAGAGGTACGGCAGCAGCCGGCTGTCCTTCATGCGGTGCAGCAGCGTCTGGGTGCCGTAGGTGCCGGCGGCGAGGACCACCCGGCGGGCGGTGAAGGTCCGCCCACCCGTCGCCCGACCACCGCCCCGCACCGAGGCGCTTCGCGCCGCACCTCCTCGTCGGCCCTTCTTCTTGTTGTCGGTGGGCAGCGTCTTGACCGCGAAGCCGCCGCGGGAGTCCTCGGTGACGGCGACGACCGAGGTCATCGGGTGGATCACCGCGCCGGCCCGCTCGGCGAGGTAGAGGTAGTTCTCGTTGAGGGTGTTCTTGGCGCCGTGCCGGCAGCCGGTCATGCACGCGCCGCACTCGGTGCAGGCCCGGCGGGACGGGCCCGCGCCGCCGAAGTACGGGTCGGGCACCTCCGCGCCCGGCTTCGCCCGCGTCGCGCCGTCGGCGTCCTCGCCGTCGCCGAAGAACACCCCGACCGGCGCCATGTGGAAGGTGTCGCCGACGCCCATCTCCTGGGCGGTCGCCTTCAGATGGACGTCGGAGGGGGTCATGGTCGGGTTGAGCCGCACCCCGAGCATCCGGCGGGCCTGGTCGTAGTACGGGGCCAACTCCTGCTGCCAGTCGGTGATGTCGCGCCACTGGGGGTCGTCGAAGAACGCCTTCGGGGGCACGTAGAGGGTGTTGGCGTAGTTCAGCGAGCCGCCGCCGACGCCCGCGCCGGCCAGCACCATCACGTTGCCCAGCAGGTGGATGCGCTGGATGCCGTAGAGGCCGAGGGCGGGGGCCCACAGGTAGTTCTTCAGGTCCCAGGAACTCTTCGGCAGGGTCTCGCGCGTGAAGCGGCGGCCGGCTTCGAGGACGGCGACGCGGTAGCCCTTCTCGGTCAGGCGGAGGGCGGAGACGGAGCCGCCGAAGCCGGAGCCTACGACGAGGACGTCGTAGTCGTAATCGTCGGCGGAGCCGGAGTCGTCGGTGGTGGGCCCTGTGGTGGCGAACTCGCCGTTCGGGGTGTGGTGTGGGGAAGCGTTGTCCTGTGGCACCGGTACCTCCGTGTCCGTCTTCGGGGCTCCGCCCCGGACCCCGCTCCTCAAACGCCGGAGGGGCTGGTTTTCCCCCGGCCATGCTCCTTGAACGCCAGGGGCTGGATGGTTGGGCTCCGTCTAGCGGAGGCGGAGGGCCTTCATGGCGCGCAGGCTGCGGGTCATGAAGGCGGCGTACTTCTCGTCGTTCATGCCGAAGGACGGGGCCATGGGCATCAGGCGTTGCTGGGCGACGGTCTGGGCCTCGGTGTACTTGAGGATGCCCTCGGAGCCGTGCCGGCGGCCCAGGCCCGAGTCGCCCATGCCGCCCATCGGGGACTGCACGCTGCCGTAGCCGGCCGCGTAGGACTCGTTGACGTTGACGGTGCCGGTGCGCAAGCGGGCCGCGAGCGCCCGGCCGCGCCGGCCGTCCTTGGTCCAGACGCTGGAATTCAGGCCGTAGGGCGTGGCGTTGGCGCGGGCCACCGCCTCGTCCTCGTCGCGGAAGCGGTAGATCGAGACGACCGGGCCGAAGGTCTCCTCGCCACAGACGGCCATCGGCGTCTCGACGCCGTCCAAGATGGTCGGTTCGTAGAAGAGCGGGCCGATGTCGGGGCGGGGGCGGCCGCCGGCGAGCACCCGGGCGCCCTTGGCCACCGCCTCCTCCACGTGCCGGGTGACGGTCTCCAACTGGCGCGGGCCGACCAGCGAGCCCATGTCGGCGCCGTAGGCGAGGGCGTTGCCCAGCCGCATGGCCCTCGTACGGGCGGCGAACCGCTCGACGAAGGCGTCGGCGATCGACTCGTGGACGTAGAGCCGCTCGATGGAGATGCACAGCTGGCCCGCGGAGGAGAAGCAGCCACGGACGGCGCCGGCGGCGGCCTTCTCCACGTCGGCGTCGTGCAGCACCAACATGGCGTTCTTGCCGCCGAGTTCGAGGGAGACGCCGACGAGGCGGTCGGCGGCGCCCCGGGCGACCTCGCGGCCGGTGCGGGTGGAGCCGGTGAACGAGACGTAGTCGGCGTGCCGGACGACCTCCGGGCCGACGACCGGGCCCTCGCCGAGGACCACCTGCCAGACGTCCTCGGGGAGCCCGGCCTCGATCAGCTGCTCGCGCGCCCACAGGGCGGTCAGCGCGGTCTCGGTGTCGGGTTTCATGACCACGGCGTTGCCGGCGACGAAGGCCGGCAGGGCGTCGCCGACGGTGAGCTCGAAGGGGTAGTTCCAGGGGGCGATCTGCCCCACCACCCCGCGCGGCTGGCGGAGTTCGGTGACCTTGGTGAGGGTCGGGACGACGCCGGTGTGGCCCTTGGGGCGGAGGTAGGCGGGAGCCTTGCGACCGTAGTGGCGGGCGGCGACGGCGACCGCCTGGAGCTCCTCGTGGGCGTGCAGCCGCGCCTTGCCGGTCTCCAGCTGGATCAGGTCCAGCACCTCGGCCTGTCGGCGCAGGACCAGGTCGTGGAAGCGGAGCAGGACCGCGGCGCGCTGCCGGACCGGGACCCGCGCCCAGCGCTCCTGGGCGGCGCGGGCCCGCTCGAAGGCGGTGGCCACGTCCTTTGGGGTGGACTCGGGCAGGTCCGCCAACTTCTCGCCGGTGAACGGGGCGTGGTTGGCGGTCGCGCCGCTGCCGACCACGGGCCGGGTGAGGCGGGCGGCCACCTCCGGGGGGACGACGTCCGCTGCGGTACGGGTGCCGGGCGCGGCTATGGCGACCGGGTTGCCGTCCGCGCGGGGCGCGGCGGGCGCGGCCGGATCGGCCTCCGTGCTGGGCGCGGTGGGGTCCTTGGGGGCCGTCGTGGACGCCGGGGCGTCCTGGGGGACCTGGGCGCCCTGGGGTGCCGCTTCGGAGGTGGCCGTTCCGGTGTCCTGCGAGTCCGTCATGCGGGCGAGCGTATTCGTCCGGGACCGCTTTGTGTACCCGGCGGTAACAGGTTTTCCCACGCTAGCCACCATCGCGCCAGTATTTGCTGGCCGCAAGGGGGGTGGGCTGGGCAGATGGGGCGGGGTGGGTCGGTGCGGTGCGGTGCGGCGCAGGACCGGTTGGCGTCGGTGTCCGCCAAGACGTCCAAGTCGCGCGGGACATGCAAGGGGCGCAAGACGCGCAAGACGTCAACGCCTTGTCCACCCTGGCGTCAACACCCCTCCCGATATCGGCCGTTAGCCCTATCGGCACGCCATCGCACCGTTTCCCCGCCAACTCGCCTCCCACGTTGATCAACTCGCGACACACGGAGCGGAACCTCCCCCGCCCCTCCGGCCGTCCTTGACACAGTGAGGCGGCGGCTTCGGCGGCGACGCCGGTATGGCAACGGGCGGCACGGGAACGGGGATCGGGCATGGTCATGCGGGACGGCGACGCACTGGACGTCCGTCCGGGCGGGGATCCGACCCACGCCGCGCCCCGGCACCACGCCGCGTACCACACCACCGCGTTCTTCCTCACCCTCTACGCCGCCGCGCTCGCCGCCTGGACGGTGTACGGCATCGTCCAAGGGGACGGTTCGGTCTGGGACTTCGTCGAGGGGCTGTTCAATCCCGGCGCCGCCCCCGCGTCCCAGTTGGTCGGCCCCTACGAGTGGGCCTTCGCCGCGGCCTGCCTGGCGACCGCCGGCCTGGCCGTCGCGCACCGCCGGCCGGCCCGCAGCGCCGCCCTGTTCTGCGGGTTCTTCCTGCTCGCCGTCTCGCTGCGGGAGGCGATCGGCCTGAGTGACGCCGCCTACCGGGACCAGTACGCCACCGACCCGCTCGGCGGCTGGGCGCTGGCCACTCGGGTGCTGGGGCTGGTGGTCGCGGTGGTCGTCCTGACGAAGATGTTCCCGGCGAGGGAGACGGCGGGGGCGGCGAAGAAGCGGGCCGTGGCGGGGCGTTGGCGTCGCCCCCGGGCCGGCGGGTCCGCCCCGGTTGCCCCGACCCTGCTGGCCGCGCCGGACGCTCCGCCCCTCTGCCCCGGCCCCCGGGACCGTCGGCTCGCCCGCATCTGCGGCGTGCTCTTCCTGATCATGGGCCTAGCCCGGCTCTCCTGGACCACGTACGACCTGACGTCCGCCGGGATGGCGGCCGCTCGCCGCTACCTCCGCGGCGCGGTGGACGGCTCGGTCCTGGGCACCCTCAATCTGGCCACCTCCAGCGAGTTCACCACCCTCGGCTCGCTGCTGGGCTTCCTCGTGCTGGGCGTGCTGGCCTGCCGCGCCCGCCACGACGTCCGCGGCGCGCTGCTGGTCTTCGCCTCGGTCGAGCTCTACCTCATCGTCCGCACGGTGGTCTGGCTGACCGTCACCGACTTCTTCAACCAGTCCTTCGCCACCCCCGACGGCGCGCTCTACATGGCCACCACGGCGTTCGGTCTGGCCGCGATGACATCGGTGTTGGTGCTGGCGATGGGGCGCGGCCTGAAGGTCGGGGAGGGCGTCGTCGACGGGGTGGGGCCGGGGGTCGGGGAGGGGTAGCCCTGCGGGCGGCTCCGGGCGGTGGCGCAACACCGTCGCGCCCGCAGGCGTAGCGTGGTCGTTACGTCCGTCTCGCGGGAGTAGCCATGGAGTTGTTCCACGAGGAGCCCAGTATTGGGGACCGCATCGCCCGACTGCGCGCCCGGCGCAAGTTGACGCAGGAAGGGCTCGCCGAACGGGCCGGGCTCTCCGTAGACGTCGTGCGCAAGTTGGAACAGGGGGTGCGCCGGACGGCCCGGCTGAGCACGCTCAACTCCCTTGCCAGAGCACTGGACGTGGAGCCGTCCGCGCTCGTCGGCAAGCCCTCGACCTTCGAGGTCCGCGGCGACGGCGAGCAGCCGTCCGTTCTGGCGCTGCGCCGAGCTGTCGCTCCGGTCTCCGAGCTCCTCGGGGAGGACCCGGACCCCGAGGACCCGCCGGGCCTCGCGGCGCTGCAGACGGCGCTGCGCTCGACGGAGCGGATCCGTCGGGAGGGCCGGATGGCCGAAATCGGCGCCCTGCTGCCGCAGTTGATCAACGACGCCAAAGCGACGGCGCATGCCTCCACCGGGAGCCAGGCCGCCGCGGCCCACTCCGTACTGGCCGAGGCGTACCAGGTCGCCGCGACGACACTGACGGCGCTGGGCAAGGAGGACGCCGCGTTCACCGCGCTCGAACGGGCCAGGGCGGCGGCGGCCAAGGGAGACGACCCTCACCTGGAGACCGTCGGCTTCTCCAGCCTCGCCTGGGTCCTGACCAAGCAGGGGCGGTTGGCGGACGCCGAACGCGTCGCACTCAGGGCGGCCGAGTTGATCGAACCCGGCTTCCGCTCCGCGCCGATCGAACTGGCACTGTGGGGCATCCTGCTGCTCCGCGCGGCGACGGCGGCGGTCCGCTTGGAGCGCCGGGACACCGTCCGCGACCTGCTCAACCTGGCGGGTGCGGCGGCAGCCCGGCTCGGCGCGGACCGGCTCGACTACGCGACGCCGTTCGGCCCCACCAACGTGGGGGTGGCGAAGGTCAACTTCCTTGTGGAGATGGAAGACAGCGTGGAGGCCCTGCGCGCCGCGCGCACGGTGCCGGAACTGCGGGCGCTGCCCCCCACGTGGCGGGCGCGGTTCCACGTCGACCGCGCCCTGGCCCACGCCGACCTGGACCAGGACGACGGGGCCGTGACGGCCCTGCTCACCGCCGAGCGCATCGCCCCGGAGTGGATGCGGTACCACTCCACCAGCCTGCGCCTGGTGTCCGAACTCCGCGGCCGGGAAAGGCGCCGGACCTCTCCGTTGACGGAACTCGCCGATCGGCTGGACCTCGACGCGTAGCGCCACGCCCTCCCCGGAGGGCGGGTAGGGCACGGCGCCCTACCCGGCACGCAAAGTCGCACAGGGCGTCACTGTCCGGGCGAACCGCGCCCGCCTAACGTGGCGGGCGCGTCGAAGACGACGGCCCCGGGCCGCCCCGGCCCGATCCGCTCACCCCAAGAAAGCAGGCTGACGTGCCGCACCGTTCCGACCGGAATGCCCGAACCGCCGAAACCGTCCGTCCCGCCCGTGCCGTTGGCCGGCTGCTCCCCTGGGCCGGCGCCGACGACCAGCCCTGCTACCTCCTCACCGACCTCGCCGGCGACGGCCCCGTCTCCCGTTACGCGGACCGGATCGAGGCGCTCCAACTGGCCATGAGCCTCGGGCTGCTGGACCACGCCGAGCCCCTCATCGACGACCCGTCGGCCGACGCCGGGCAGCTCCGCTTCCTGGCCGCGCAACTGCTCGCCGCCCTACGGGACGCCGTACGCATCGCGGAGAGCCGGGGCGAACGGCTCGCCCAGTACTGGGAGTCGGCGGATGCCGAGGATGCGGGGGATGTCGAGGATGCAGGGGATGCGGGAGAGGCAGGGGGCGTGGGAGCCGCGGGGGAGGCAGAGGGCACGGAGGGCCCGGAGGGTGCGGAAAGGGGCGGCGGTAGCGGGGGCGGCGGCGACGGGGCCTCGTAGACCCCTCGTGACCGGGGTGGGGAAGGCCCCCTCCGGGCCCGCCCCCGCGCGCCGGGACGTCCGTCGCGTGTGGGGGCCGCGGCGGCCGTCGATGTGAGCTGCAACGCGTCCTGGGCTTGTGGCCTCTTCAGTGGTGCAGCATGAGAACCACTCTGCCCGCGGGGTCCGCCCCGCGCCATCGTCCGCAGGTCGGGCGAGACCCCCCGCCGGTCGGCGGGGGTGCGGGGCCCTCCTAAGGGGGACCCGGAGGGGGCGGGGACGGAGTCGCGCAGCGCCGGGCGGTTCCGGGGCACGAACGATGCGTGGGAGAAAGGGGCGGCCGGTGATCCGTGTCGCTGTGGTGGACGACGAACGGCTCGTCAGGTCCGGACTGCGGATGATCCTGGGGACCGCCCCGGACATCGAGATGGTCGCGGACTGCGGCGGCGCAGAGGCCGTGGAGACCGTGCTGAGCCGCGCGGCCGAGGTCGTCCTGCTCGACATCCGGATGCCGGACGTGGACGGCCTGACCGTGCTGCGCGGGCTGCGGGCCGCCCCGGAGCCGCCGACCGTGGCGATGCTCACCACCTTCGACGCCCAGGAGTACCTAACGGCCGCGCTGCGGGAGGGCGCGGCGGGCTTCCTTCTCAAGGACTCCGACCCCGAGCAACTGGTGCGGGCGGTACGGACGCTGGCGGCCGGCGGCAGCGTGCTGGACCCCGGGGTGACCCGGGCGGTGATCGGTGGCTATCTGACCGCCGAGGACCAGGCGGCCGCGGCCCGGGCGGTGAGCGGGCTGACGCCGCGCGAGTCGCAGGTGTTGGCGCTGCTGGGCGAGGGCCTGGGCAATGCGCAGATCGCGGAGCGGATGGGGCTGGCACCCAGCACGGTCAAGGACCATGTGCGGGCATTGTTGGCCAAATTGGGCGGAATCAACCGCATCCAGGCGGCGATCGTCGCCGACCGGGCGGGTCTGGTGGCCGGCGTCCCCCGGAGTACGGGGTGATATCCGGCCGGAAGCCCGGGAGAAGACGGGGCGCCGGGGGCCATCGGCCAACGGGAGCGGGCCAGGCGCCCGTTGGGGGGCCGGGCACCGGCCTCCGCCCCGTCCGGCGGCTCGCCCGCGGCCCGTTGGGACGGCGGCTGCGCCGGATCGGTCCCGTACTGGTGCCGGTGTTGCTGGCGATCGCCGACGCGCTGCTCGTCAACGGGCTGGAGATGGCCCTGGAGCTGACCGTCTCGGTGGTCGCGGCGACCGCCCTGCTGGTGCGCCGCCGCTGGCCGCTGCTGGTGTTCCTGGTGACCCTCCCGGGGCTCTACATCGGCTACATCTGGTTCGCGCCGATGATCGCCCTCTACACCCTGGCCGCGCTGCGGCCCGGCCGGGCCCGGCTCGGCGTCTGCGCGCTGCTGCTGGTCGCCGCGCACTTCCTGCCGTACCCGATCTCGGACTTCGAACCGACCGCGTACCGGGAGAACACCCTGGTCCTGATCGACGCCTGCGTCACCTCCGCGGCCCCGATCGCGCTCGGCCTCCTGGTCCGGACCCGCCGCGAACTCGCCTCCCGGGTGGAGGACTTGACCCGCAGCCTGCGCCGCGAGGACCGGCTGCTGGCGGAGCGGGTGAAGGCCACCGAACGGGCCCGGCTGGCGCGCGAGATGCACGACGTGGTGGCCCACCAGGTCAGCCTGATCAGCCTCCAGGCCGGCGCCGTGCAGGTCAGCACGGCGGACGAGGCGGCGCGCAGCGGGGCCCGGACCATCCGGGAGCTGTCCGTGCGCACGTTGGAGGAGCTGCGGCACATGGTCGGCGTGCTGCGGGCGGCCGGCGGCGACGCCCGGGAGAGCGCCGAACTGGCGCCCCAGCCGGACCTCGACGAGCTGCCGCGGCTGATCGAGATGAGCGCGCTGGACGTGACGTACGAGGGGCTGGGCGCGGCGGGCGCGGCTTTGGACGGCGCGGCCGCGGGCGCCACGGACGCGGGCCGTGCGCGCGGGGCCCGGACCGTCGAGCGGGCCGCCTTCCGCACCGTCCAGGAGGCGCTGACCAACGTCCGCAAGCACGCCCCGGGGGCGCGGGTGCGGGTCCGGGTCGACGCGGTGGAGCTGACGGCACCGGGCGACGCGGGCGCGGCGCGGGGCCGGGACGGGCTGCGGGTGGAGATCCGCAACGGGCCGGCGGACGCGGCGGCGCCGGTCCCCGCGCTCCCGGGCGGCGGGCACGGGCTGGTGGGGCTCCGCGAACGCGCGCAGAGCCTCGGCGGAACGCTGGAGGCGCACCCCACGGCCGAGGGCGGCTTCGTCGTACGGGCGGAATTCCCGTACGGGGTGGGGTGATCGGGAGAGGTGGTCGGCAACCGGGGGCAGGGGGTGGCCCGTTAGGGCGCGGTGGGCGAGTAGCGGGAGATGGGCAGGCGGCGACGGCGGCCCGTCAGCGGGCCGCCCGTCAGCCGGCAACGGGCCGCTCAGGCCGACAGCGGCGCCGCGGTCTCGTCGACCGCGGTGGACAGGTCCGGGTAGACCTCGAAGAGCCGGCGGACGCCGAGGGCGGCCAGGACGCGGTTGACGTGGGAGCCGTCGACGGCCCCCTGGGCGGGCAGGATCAGCCGCAGGCGCCCCTGACAGGAGCGCATCAGGCGGCGGGCGGCGATCAGCACGCCCACACCGCTGGAGTCACAGAACCGGACCTCGGAGAGATCGAGGACGAGGGAGCGCCGGCCTTCGGCCACCGCGTCGTGCACGTGCTGCCGCACCGCCGGCGACGTGACCAGGTCCATCTCGCCGGAGACCTGGAGCACCGCCCATGGGCCCTTTTCGTCCTCTGCCACCTTCAACGACACGCGCTCGAAGCCTTTCGCTCGCTTTCGGACCGGATGCGCCCCGGTTGCCATGCGGAACCCACCCTTCCCGGCTCGACTGCCCGGCCTCTCTCCCCTGAAACGCTTGCGATTCCGTGGCGCGGCAGGCCGTCCCCTCCTAAGGCTATGCCCAAGGGAAGGCGGGTTTTCGCCCGCAACCGGTCACACCCGCGTAACACATGGGTCGATACGGCCACGAACGGTCCGCATCGTTCCACTTCGCTCGTGATGTGTGGCCGGATCTGCCACACCGTCATCGCCCCCTTACCATCCGCAACGCTCGCGCGGGCCGCTTTGCCGCAAAGGCGCCTGCGCTGTCAGACCCGGCCACTACATTCGTGAACACGGCGGGCGTCGTGGCGAACGTCACGGCGCGGGGCGGCGGGCGTAAAGCGCCCGATGCGGCGGGCCGCCGGATCGGGTGACGGACGACAGTTCGTGAGCGGAGGGGTGAGTACGGGTACGACAGTGGGCGGGAGTGACGGCGCGGGGTCCGGCGGAGCACGGGCCCCGTGGAGAGGCTGAGGCCACGTCCGGGGGCTTCGGCGACGGCGCCGGCCGAGGTGTGAGCCCGGCCGCGAGGGGCAGGGATGGGGGTCCCATGGCACACGACGCACCACCGCGCTGGGACAGGCGGATGCAGCAGCGGCTCGCCCGCGGCGAGGCCGCCGCACTCGGTGAGCTCTACGACCGTTTCGCCTCGCTGGTGCACAGCCTCGCCTACCGCGTCCTGGACGACGAGGACGCCGCCGACCGCATCACCCGCGAGGTGTTCGGCTACATCTGGGAGCACCCCGACACCTACGACCCCAAACAGGGTTCGCTGCGCTCCTGGGTGGCCGGGATCACCCGCCACCAGGCCGTCCAGCGGCTGCGCCAGACCGAGTCCGCCTCGGTGCGCGACCACGACGGGGACGGGCCCGGATCCGCCGAATCGGAGCGCGAGTTGGAGCGCAAGATCCACGAGGCGTCCACCGCCGCCCGCGCCGACTACATCGTCACGTCCATGCCCGCCCCGCTGCGCGAGGCCCTGGAGCTCGCGTACTTCCAGCGTCGGGACTACCGCCAGACCGCCGCCGACCTCGGCGTCACCGAGGACGAGGCCCGGCGCCGGCTGCGCCTGGGCCTCCAACTGCTGTCCACCGCCCACAACCACCAGGCGCTGCCCGCGGTCCCGATGCGCCGCACCGCCGCCCGGGGACCGCAGGCCCCGCGGCCACCGCACTCCACACCGCCCGCACCGGGCCACGGGCGGCCGCGGTGAGGGGCCCGGACGAATGGGACGGCCCCGAGCGCCCCGGTGGCCCCGGTGAACGGCCCCGGATACCGGCGCCGCGCCCCGCCGCGGAGGACCACGGCCCGCTGCCGCCCGTCCCGCGCCCCACGCCCGGTCCCGTCCCGGACCACGTCCCGTCCCACGACGTCCCTGCGGAGTACGAGAGCGATGACGACCCCGTGACCGGCGCCGACACCGGACCGCGCCAGCCACCGCCGGCCGCTCCGACCCACAAGGTGCTCAAGTCCCTGCTGGGTGCCTGGGCACTGTCCGCCTGCTCGCCGGAGGAGACCGCCGCCGTCGAGGAGCACCTGACGGACTGCGCCGCCTGCGCCGAGGAAGCCCTGCGGCTGCGCGACGCGGTGGCGCTGCTGCACCCCGCGGACAGCCTCGACCTCAATCCACTGCTCAGGTCAAGGGTGTTGGCGGGCTGTCTGGGCCGCCGGCCGGCGCGCATCCCGGTGCCGGAGTGGGCCATCCCGTTCGACGCGGAGGCCGCCAAACTCGACGCGCTGCTGCGCGACATGGGCGAGGCGGAGTGGCGGGCTCCGGTGCGGCTGCGCTGGTTCGACGGCCGGGAGCCGATGGCGCGCGACAGCACCGTCGGCGGGGTGATCGGGCACCTGATGGCGGTGGACGGCATGGTCGCCGCGGCCCTCGGGCTGCCCGACCCGCTGGGCTCAAACGCCCCGGAGCAACCGGGACCGCGCCGGAGAACGGAGGCGTACTGGCGCGCCCTCGGCGAGCAGCCCGAACCGCGGGCGCCGCACGACCCTTGGCGCGAGCAGGGCCAGGCGCTGGTCAGAACGGTCTCGTTCGCCGGCACCGGGGTCACCGAACTCTCCGTCCCGTACGGCAAGTTCGACCTCGCGCTGCGCGACGCCTTCCTGGACCGCGCCTTCGAGACCTGGGTGCACGCCGGGGACATCGCCGAGGCGGTGGACTATCCGTACAAGCCGCCGGCCTCCGGCCATCTCCATCTGCTCGTCGACCTCGCGGCGCGGCTGCTGCCGACCACGCTCGCCCAGCGCCGGCGGGCCGGACTGGCCGCGCCGCCGCGGCAGTTGGTCGCCGCGGGCGCCCCGGGCCGCACGCTCCATCTGGAGGTCGAGGGCAACGGCGGCGGGGACTGGTACATAGCCCTGGACTCCCCGGCGGCGGTCGGCTCGCCCGAGGGCACCGTCGCCCATATCGCCCTGGACAGCGACGAGTTCTGCCAGTTGGCCGCCGGGCACATCTCGCCGGAGGAGGCCGCGGCGGGGCAGGACGGCGAGCGCGAGGCGATCCGCGAGGTGCTGTTCGCAACGGCGGCGCTGTCCCGGTTGTAGGGCCGGCGACGAGGCTCCCGGCAGTGCGGGGACCGGTGGTGAGGCGGGCCGCCGCCGGGCGTGGGCACCCGCCTCACCTGCGTCGTTCGCGTCGCCGACGCGTCCGTGCCGTCTGGGCCTTCCGCGTCAGGCGAAGACGACCGTGCGGCGCCCGTTGAGCAGCACCCGGCGCTCGCTGTGCCACTTCACGGCGCGCGCCAGCGCCTGGCACTCCACGTCGCGGCCGATCGCCACGAGCTGGTCCGGGGTGACGTCGTGGCGGACCCGCTCGACCTCCTGCTCGATGATCGGGCCCTCGTCGAGGTCCGCGGTCACGTAGTGCGCGGTGGCACCGATCAGCTTCACACCACGGGCGTGGGCCTGGTGGTACGGGCGGGCGCCCTTGAAGCTCGGGAGGAAGGAGTGGTGGATGTTGATGATGCGGCCGGCCAGCGCCGTGCACAGGTCGTCGGAGAGGACCTGCATGTAGCGGGCGAGCACCACCAGCTCGACGCGCTCCTTCTCCACCAGCTCCAACAGCTGGGCCTCGGCCGCGGCCTTGGTGTCCCGGGTGACGGGGATGTGGTGGAAGGGGATGCCGTAGGAGCCGACCAGCTCGGCGAAGTCGGTGTGGTTGGAGACCACGGCCGCGATCTCGACCGGCAGGGCGCCGATCCGGGAGCGGAAGAGCAGGTCGTTGAGGCAGTGCCCGAACTTGGACACCATCAGCACCACGCGCATCTTCTCGTCGGCGCGGTGGATCTGCCAGTCCATCCCGAAGGAGGCGCCCACCGCGGCGAAGCTGGCCCGCAGCTTGTCGACGTCCACCGGCGCTTCCGCGGTGAAGTGGACCCGCATGAAGAACAGCCCGGTGTCCCGATCGCCGAACTGCTGGCTGTCCTCGATGTTGCAACCGGTCATGAACAGGTAGCTGGACACCGCGTGCACGATGCCCTTCTTGTCCGGACAGGACAGCGTGAGGACGTACTGATCGTTCCGGTCCCGCGGACCGGGCTGGGTGGGCTGCGACTCGCTCATGACCTCATAGGATCCCACATCCGCGGGGCCCCTCCGACCGCGGCGGCCGGGACACCGGTCACGCCGGGGCTCCCAGCGTGCCGGACAGGGCGGCGGCCAGCGCTTCGAGGGAGTGCGGGGCGGTGTCCGGGTCCTCGCCGTCCGCGGTGGCCAGGTGGACGTGCGCCTCGCGGGCGGCCCGTACGGCGTCGGGCCAACCGGGGTGCTCTATGTAGGCGGTGACCGGGGCGTCCGCCCCTACCTGGTGCATGATCCGCAGCACCCGCAGGACGGCCGCGTCGACCAACTGCGCCTCCTGGGCGTCCCGGAAGATCGTGCCGACGTACTTCTCGGCGGACCAGTTGTCCAACCAGGTGTCCTCGACGAGCCGGTAGACGGCGTCGGTGACGTCTCCGTAGCCGGGCCGGCCGGCCAGCCAGGTGTGTTGCTGGAAGACGGGGTCGGAGAGCATGTGCAGCGCGGAGCGGACGTTGCTGCGCCAGCGCCACCACGGCATGTCAGAGAGCGGCATACCGCCCATGGTGGTCGAGCGACGGCCGCGACGGGAAGACTTCTCCGAACCTTGCACAGCTCTCGATCGTACGTTCCTCCCGATTACTCTCGATCGGCCCCCCGGAGTTCACCGCAGCGTCACCATCCGTTGCCCCGGTGTCACGCGCCCGTTCCGGCCGGAGCGGAAGGCTGCGGGCCCATGACCGGACGGCGACGCTCCTCCCCCCGCCCCTCTCCCCGCGCTCTTGCGACCGCCGCGGCGGCGAGCACGGCGGTCCTCGCGTCGCTGCTGTCCGGCTGCGGCTCCCTCCCCGGCGCCGGTTCCGGGGAGCAGGAGCCGGTCACGGTGATGACCTGGGCGCCCGAGGACACCAAGACCACCAACATGCCGGGGATGCCGGCGATGGCGCAGGCGTACGCCCGCTGGGTCAACTCCCGCGGCGGGATAGCCGGCCACCCGTTGAAGGTCCTCACCTGCAACGAGCAGAACGACTCGGCGCAGGCCGCGCGGTGCGCCCAGCGGGCGGTGCAGGGCGGGGCGGTGGCCGTCGTCGGCTCCTACAGCCAGTGGGGCCGCTCGTTCATGTCACCGCTCGAAGCGGCGGGCATCCCGTTCATCGGCGGGTACGGCGCCTCCGCCGAGGAGTTCGCCAGCCCGCTCTCCTACCCCGTCAACGGCGGTCAGGCCGCCCTCCTGGCCGGCAACGGCCGCCAGTTGGCGAGCGACTGCCAACGGGTGGCCCTGGTCCGGCCGGACACCATCCAGGGCGACCAGATGCCGGGGCTGCTCAACGCCGGTCTCGACGGTGAGCCCGGCGGCAGCCGGTCCGGTGGAGCCGGCGCTCGCGCCGGGGGTAGTCGGGGCGGCGCCACGGACATCAAGGCGCCCGAGGCCGCCACCGACTACACGGACGAGGTGAGCGCCGCCCTGAAGGCGGTGGGGGCTAACTCCGCGGTGTACGGGACGGCGAAGACCGGCGGCGCGGCGCCCGGTTCCTGCGTGGCCGCCTCGCTGGGCGACCACACCGACACCTTCTTCGACTCCTTCCGGCGCCTCCAGGAGTCCCGCCCCAAGGTGCAGGTCGGCTCCGTATTGGGCAGCGTCGACCAGTCGATGGTCAACCGCAGCGGCGGCGACTCCGGCCCGTTGGAGGGCGCGGACGTCACCGGCTGGTACCCGGTACCCAGCGATCCGCGCTGGCTGCCGATGCGCCGGGTGATCGACCAGGAGGCGTTCGACGACCGCCGCATCGACCCGGCCGACCAGGGCGTCCAGACGACCTGGATCGCCTACACCGTACTGAGCGCGGTCATCCGGCAGTTGGCCGCCTCGGGCGTCGAGGACATCACCGCGCACGCGCTGCAATCCGCCCTGGACCGCGGCGACCAGTCCGTCGACACCGGCGGCCTGACGCCCGACCTGCGCTGGCGCAATGACGACATGCTGGCCGTCGCCGACTTCCCCCGGATCGTCAACGCGGACGTGACGTACCAGGTCGTCCGGCACGGCGAACTGGTCGCCGCCCAGGAGGGGTTCGTCGATGTGACCCGGACGCTGGAGCAGCGGCGCACCGACGACGGCTGAGGCCCGCCCGCCGCCTACGGGTCAAGCCGCCGGCCCGGATTCACAGTTGTTCGGGGCTGTGCTTCCGGAGGCCGTACTTCTCGGCGATCGGGTTCCACAGGCCGGCGGCCTGCTGCTTGGCCTTGGTGGCCGCGCCGCTGGACGCGTTCCCCTGGGAGGCTTCCTTGCCGCCCTTGGCGTGGCCCTTGTCGCAACCGCCCTTGCCGGCGGCCTTGTCGGCCCAGGCAGCGTAGTGGTTGTCGGCGTCGGCAGAGGACTTCCAGGCCGTGGTGAGCGCGGCGGTCAGCTCGGCGCTGTTGGGGATCTTGTCCACGGGGAGCTGCTGGAGCCGCTTGACCAGGTCGTTGCGCTGGCCCGCTGCGGACCGCAGGTCGCCCGCCGCGCCGCCGAGGTTGGTGCAGCTCTTGATGTTCTGTACGGCGCCGATGACCGCGGAGCGGCTGTTGTTGCTGTCGGCGAGCAGAGCGTCCAGGCCCTTGGCCTGGGCGGCGGCCGGGTCGTCGGCCGGCTTGGTCTCGCCGTCCTTGGTCGACTTGGCCGTACTGGTGCCGGGGTCCTGCTGCTTCTTCTGGGCGGTGTCGTCGCCGCTGCCGCCGCTGAGCGCCCAGCCGACACCGAGGCCGACGCCGGCCAGCGCCACCACGATGGCGCCGACGACGACGGCCGCGGGTATCTTGCGGCGCCCGCCGCCGCTCTCCTCGTAGGGGGCGTACTGGTCCTGGCCGCCACCGGGGACGAACGGGCCGCCGGGGGTGGGCTGTTGGCCGTACGGCGGGTGGCCGGCGTCGCCGAAGCGCGGCAGTTGCGCGGTGGCGTCGGGGGCGGGTGCGACCGGGGCGGCCGGTCCGTCGCGGAACAGTCCGTCGAACTCGGCGGGGGTCGATCGGCCGCCGGACGGGCCCGGTTGGGCGCCGAACTGCGCGCCGGGCGGCGGGGTGGGCGCACCGGCGCCAACGGGGCCGCCGGCGCCGCTGATCGGCGGGATCAACTGCGTTGCCTGGTCCGCGCCGGCGCCGGGCATCGGCTGGGACTGCGGCATGGGCTGGGCCGAACGCGGCGGCCCCTGCTGCGCCTTGATGGGGCGCAGCATCTGGGTGGCCGCGTCCCGGTGTTGCGCGGCGGCCGACTCGGGCGGCAGCGGGGCGCCACCGGGGGCGCCGGGCCCGCCGGCGACGGGCGGCAGGAGGGTGGTGGCGTCGTCGCCGGCCGCGGGCGGCAGCGGGGCGCCGGCCTGCGGGGTCGCGCGGACCAGTTCACCGGAGGGGCCGGGCTGCGGCCCTCCCTGGCCGCCGAAGGAGAGGATCGCGGTGGCCTCGGCGGCCGACGCGTTGGGCGGCATCGGGCCGGCGGTCGGCGGGCCCGCCTGGGGCGCCTGCGGCGGCATCGGGGGCGGCGCGGCCGGCATGGGCGGCGTCGGCGACGGGGAGGGCGGCGGGAAGCCCTGCTGCGGCGGGTGCGGCGCGGCGGGCGCCTGGGGCGCGGCCGGGTAGCCGTACGACGGTGCCTGACCGTGCGGCTGCGGCCCGCCCGGGGCCGCGCCGGGCTGCCCGGCGCCCTGCGGTGCGGGCGGCTGCTGGCCGGGCCCCCAGGGCTGGCCCCACGGCTGCCCGGCGGGCGGCGCGGCCTGCTGGTCGGGCGGCCATGCGTCGCCGCCACCGGCGGGCAGCACTATGCCCTCTCTGGCCGGGCCGGCCGCAGAATTCTGCGGGTCGTGACCCTGTCCGCTCTGCGTCACCGGGACTCCTACCATCGTGCAGACCTACGGAATCGTCGGCTGCACGCTACCGGTTCACGGCAACGTTCGACATGCGTCCTGGTCATCGCACCGGCCACCGCCGGCCACCGCGGCCGACCCCGCAGAACGCACCGGGGGCGGGCCGGAATCCCGGCCCGCCCCTGGCAGCACACGGTCGAACACCCTTCGACCGGTACCCCCTTCCGCCCGGTTTCGCCCCTCGAAGCGAGGGCCCGCCGCCGCTCCTGATGAGGCGTTGCTCACGCCGCGACGGCGCGCAGTTTCATCCGGGCGGCGAATTCCCTTACGACGGGTTCGTCCTGATACGGCTCCAGGCGCTGCCGGAAGTCCTCCAGGTATTCCGCGCCGCGGTCCGAACGCAGCCCGTTCAGCAACTCGATCGCCCTCGTTCCCGTATGGCAGGCCAGCTCGACCTCCCGCTGCTGCACCTGGGCGGTGGCCAGCAGCACCAGCCCGATGGCGCGGCGCCGCGCCCGGTCCGCCGGATGCCCGTCGAGCGCCTCCTGGGCGCGCTGCGCGGCCGGTGCCGGCTGCCCCAAGTCCCGGTGGCAGTGCGACAGTTCGTCGGCCAGATAGGCCGGGTCGAAGTGGGCGATCCATACCGGGTCGTCGCCGGCGTCGGTGACCGCCTCGGCGCGCTCCATCGCGGAGACCGCCCGGCCCGCCACCGCCTGGAAGGCCCGGGCGTCGCCCATCAGGGCGTGCCCGCGCGCCTCCGCGGCGAAGAACATCGCCTCGGCCCTGGGGGTGACCATGCCCCGCGCGCCCTCTTGGGCGGCCCGCGCGAGCTGCGAGATCTCCCGCGGATTGCCCAACGAGGCGGCCAGATGGCTCATGCTGGCGGCGAGGACGTAGCCGCCGTAGCCGCGGTCGCCGGCCGCCTGC
Organism: Streptomyces sp. NPDC057743; assembly: GCF_042798755.1. Taxonomy (NCBI): domain Bacteria; kingdom Bacillati; phylum Actinomycetota; class Actinomycetes; order Kitasatosporales; family Streptomycetaceae; genus Streptomyces; species Streptomyces sp. NPDC057743. The sequence continues at coordinate 4,713 of NZ_JBHVJX010000034.1, read as the reverse complement.
GCGAGCCGCAGGGCCTGGATGTAGTAGCGCTGCGCCAGGCCCGGTTGGCCGGTGTCGACGGCCATGTAGCCGCCCAGTTCCGTCAACCGGGCGACGGCGGCGAAGAGTTCCCGCCCCACCGCCTCGCGGTACGACCCGGCCAGCAGCCCGGAGACCACGCTGTTGAGGTAGTGCACGACGACGGGCCTCACGTGCCCGGAGCCGAAGCGGTGGTCCAGTTCACTGAGCGCCGAGGTCATCGCCCGTACGGCCGCCACGTCCGAAGTGCCCACTCTCGCACCGGCGTTGCGCGACACCTGGGAATCCGCCCCGGTGATCAGCCAGTCCCGGCTGGGCTCGACCAGCGCGGAGGCGGCGACCGTGGACCCGCTGAGGAAGTCCCGACGCCCGACGTCGCTGCGCCACAGCTCGCAGACCTGCTCGATGGCCCCTAGGACGGTCGGCGAGAACTGCAGCCCCACCCCGGACGCGAGGTTCTTCCCGTCGGCCATCCCGATTTCGTCGATGGTGACCGTGCGGGCCAGTTTGCGGCCCAGTGCCTCGGCGATGATGGCGGGCGCACGGCCGCGCGGCTGCTGTCCGCGCAGCCAACGGGCCACCGAGGTCTTGTCGTAACGCAGGTCGAGACCGTGCTCCGCGCCGCACATGTTGACGCGGCGGGCCAACCCCGCGTTGGAACAGCCGGCTTCCTGAATCAGCGCTTGCAACCGCTCATTGGGCTGGCGCGCGACGAGTGGCCTGGCGGCCATGGTGTGTACCCCCTGTACTGCTGCTGCGCGTTCACCGGCGAACGCCGTCCCCGCGATCAATTCCCCGTATATATCTGGGATATCCGAGATATCCGGGATATGCGCGGTACGAACCCGGAGGGCGTGCTTCGCAGTGGATGCCCGGGTTGCGTGCGATGCGCGCGATGCCCGTGCGTCGTCGTGCGAAGCGCGGCCGCCCCCAGGTCCGCGCCGCGGAGGGCTGTTCTACGAGGAGGGGTGGCGCGCGGTGTCCGTGCACCGGTCGCGGCGCCGCGGCGCAGGGCTCCCCTAGTGCTCCGCGGCCGTCCGCCGGGCGGTCCGTCCGCCCGTCACGCAAGTGGCTACCCGCTTCCCGGACCCCATCTGCACACGCGCCCCCACTAGTGCATCCATGCGCCCCACGTGCCGGAAGGATGCGCCGGGGCCGTCACCCATTCGGCCGTAACCCTTGGTGACAAGGGGAGTTGTCCTCTGCGTGGAAGAGACCATCGGAGTCACAGGAGCCCCGCAGATCCCCAAACAGCGCGGCGAGCAATTCATCGACACTGCGGTGCGTTACGCCGAGGAACGCCATTGGGAGGTGTTCCCCGGCGCATGGCTGGAGCACGAGGGCGAGCGGCCGCGCTGCTCGTGCGACGCCCCCAACTGCCCCTCGCCCGGGGCCCATCCGACCGCGCCCGGCTGGGCCAACCAGGCCAGCGGCAGCGCCACCGCCGTGCGGCGGATGTGGAGCAAGCAGCCGCGGGCGTCGATCCTGCTGCCCACGGGCCGGACGTTCGAGGCGCTCGACGTGCCCGAGATGGCGGGCTGTCTGGCGCTGGCCCGTATGGAGCGACTGGGCGTGACGCTCGGACCGGTGACCCGCACCCCCGACCGCCGGATGCTCTTCCTCGTCCTCCCCGGCGCCGCCGCCAAGGTCCCGGACATGGTCCGGAACCTCGGCTGGACGCCGGCCGCCCTCGACCTGATCTGCCGCGGCGAGGGCGAGTACATCGCCGCGCCGCCGACCCGGGTGGGCCCGCACGGCGCGATCCAGTGGGCGCGCCGTCCCACCGCCAGCAACCGATGGCTGCCGGACGCCGAGGAGTTGATCAGTCCGCTCGCGTACGCCTGCGCCCGGGACGCGGCGGCGCTCCGCACCCGCTGACGGCGGCGCGAGGAGTGTTGTCAGAGCCTGCCCGTATCGTGGGTTGCCGGACGGGGGTCACGACCAGACCCCTGCGGGGACGTCGAAGGGCAGGCCGTGGCCAGCGAAGCGAAAAACGTGCAAGGGCAGGAGGGGTCGGCCGCGACCCAGGAGGGGGCCGTGGCCGGACCGCCCGCGGTCCGCATCGAGGGCCTGTGGAAACGCTTCGGCGAACAGACCGCGGTCCACGGCATCGACCTGACCCTGCCCGCAGGGCACTTCATCGGCCTGGTCGGCCCCAACGGCGCCGGCAAGACCACCACCCTCTCCATGGTGACCGGCCTGCTGCGGCCGGACTCCGGGCTCGTCGAGATCGGCGGGCACGACGTCTGGCGGGACCCGGTGGCGGTCAAGTCCCGGATCGGCGTACTGCCCGAGGGGCTGCGCCTCTTCGAGCGGCTCTCCGGGCGCGAACTCCTCGCCTACATAGGCAGGTTGCGCGGCCTACCGGGCGCCGAGGTGGACAAGCGGGCCGGCCAGCTCCTGGACGTGCTCGACCTGTCCGGCTCGCAGCACAAGATGGTCGTGGACTACTCCACCGGCATGCGCAAGAAGATCGGCCTGGCCGCCGCGCTGCTGCACAACCCGGAAATCCTCTTCCTGGACGAGCCGTTCGAGGGTGTCGACCCGGTGTCGGCGCAGACCATCCGCGGCGTCCTGGAGCGCTACACCTCCTCCGGCGCCACGGTGATCTTCTCCAGCCATGTGATGGAGCTGGTCGAGTCGCTCTGCGACTGGGTCGCGGTGATGGCCGCGGGCAGGATCCGCGCACAGGGCCCGCTGGCCACGGTGCGCGGCGACGCCCCCTCGCTCCAGGACGCCTTCCTCGAACTGGTCGGCGCGGGCGGCCGCCGCACCGGGCAGGACCTCGACTGGCTGGGCGGCGGCACCCGATGAGCACCGAGACCACCCTCGCCACCCCCTCCTCCCTGGTCCCGGTCTTCGTCCGGCTCAAACTGACGCTGCTGCGCAACGGCCTGCGCCAGTCGCCCGGGCGCACCGCGGCCTTCGTCATCTCGGCCCTCGGCGGGCTGGTGTTGGCCGCCGCGGTCGTGCTCGCCCTGGTGTCGCTGCGCGGCAATCCGCACGCCGCGGCGCTCGTCGTCATCCTCACCGCCATGCTCACCCTGGGCTGGGCGGTGATGCCGCTGTTCTTCCCCACGGGCGACGAGACCCTCGACCCGACCCGCCTGGTGATGCTGCCGCTGCGGCCCCAACGGCTGATCCGCGCGCTGCTGGTGACGTCCCTGGTGGGCGTCGGCCCGTTGGTGACGCTCGCCCTGGTTGCCAGCTCCGTCGTGGCGGTCGCGGACGGCGCCGTTGCCGCGGTCGTCGGCGTGCTGGCCGTCGTCCTGGTGGTGCTGGTCTGCGTCACGCTGGCGCGCGCCGTCGCCACCGCCTCGACGCGGCTGCTGACCAGCCGCCGCGGCCGCGATCTCGCCGTGCTGAGCGGCCTGTTCATCGCCCTGGGCGCCCAGGTCGTCAACGTCGCCGGGCAGCAACTGGGCCGCGCGGGCGGCCTGGCCGCCCTGGAGCCGGCGGGCGAGGTGCTGCGCTGGATACCGCCGGTCTCCGCGCTCTCCGCCGTGGACGACGCCGGGCACGGCTCCTACGGGCGCGCCGCGGCCGGCCTGGCCCTGACGGTGCTGGCCCTGGTGCTGCTCCTGTGGTGGTGGCAGCGGACCCTGACGACCCTGATGACCTCGCCGGACTCCTCCACGCTCCAGGCCGTCGACAAGGACGGCGCGCGCCGGTCCGGCGACGGGGAGCGCGGCCTCGCCCGGCTGCTGCCCGAGGGGCGCACGGGCACCGTCATGCTGCGCACCCTGCGCTATGCCTGGCGCGACCCGAAGTCCAAGATGTCCTGGGCGATGGCGCTGGGCATCGGCCTGATCGTGCCGATCGTCACCGCCGCCCAGGGCAACGGCACCATCTACACCTCCTTCTCCGCGTCCGCCCTGCTCGGCATGCAGATGTACAACCAATTCGGGCAGGACACCTCGGCGTTCTGGATGGTGGCCTCGACGATCTCCTCCCCCCGGGACGCCTACGAGGAGCTGCGGGCCCGGGCATTGAGCCTGGCGCTGGTCTCCGTCCCGTACGTCACGCTGGTCGTCGTCGGCTCCGCCGCCCTGCTCGGCCCCTGGTCGGCCTTCCCCGACGTCTACGGCATCTCGCTGGGCCTCCTGGGCGCGCTGGTCGCCACGGGTGCGATGGCCTCCACGCTGTTCCCGTACTCCATCCCGTCCGAGGGCAACAAGAACGTGGCGCCCGGCCAGGCCGGGATCGCCTGGATCAGCCTGCTGGCCGGCTTCCTGACGGCCGCGGTGCTGGTCTCGCCGCTGGCGGGGCTGATGGTCTGGCTCCATGTGGCGGGCTACGCGCACCTGTTGTGGGTGCTGATCCCGGCCGGCGCGGTCTACGGCGTGGGCATCGCGGCGCTGGGCCTGCGGGTGGCGGCGCCCCGGGCAGCGGGCCGGCTGCCGGAGATTCTGGCGGCGGTTAGCAAGGGGTGACCGCGGCGCGGGGCTTGGCCCACGTTGTTGGCTCTCCCGCCGTTCCGCTGCGCGGGGCTTGGCCCACGTTGTTGGCTCTCCCGCCGTTCCGCTGCGCGGGGCTTGGCCCACGTTGTTGGCTCTCCCGCCGTGGGGGTTGCGCCGTGGGCGCGGGGGTTTGTGGGGTGGGGCCGGCGGTGGTGGGTGGTGGGTGCCGGGTGCGGGGGCGCCCGGGGGGGGGGGGGGGGGGGGGTAGCGTGTATGACAAAGACAACACCCCCCA
>NZ_JBHVJX010000033.1:0-87082 GCF_042798755.1 Streptomyces sp. NPDC057743 | reverse complement strand
TTGGGACGTGAGACATCCCGCTCAACAGTCCGAGAGCCTCGCCTGTTACGGGCCACCAACCATCCCCCGATCAGTGGCCGAGTTGAAGAAGTTCACTGTGAGACGGCCGGGCCGACCCTGGCGCGCCGATTGACAGGAGCCGTCAATCGATGACACCGCAGGTCACGAGGGAGCGCATGATGGCACCATGTCCAACGTCATCGACATCACCGGACTGCCGCCGGAGCGCGTGGTATTCGCGCCCTCTCCGCTGGCGGAGCTGAGCGCGGCGCTGCACGTGCTGTCCGAGCCGGGGCACCACCCCGGGTTGCACGGCTGGGTCACCGCGACCAACGCCGCCCTGAAGACCGACCTGGCCGACCGGCTGTGCGAGGCGGACTTCCTGTGGCGGTCCGCCCGCTCGGACATCCTGCTGCCCGCCCACCCCGGCGCGACGCTCGCCGAGGAACTGGACGAGCTGGACAAGATCGACGACGAGCGGTTCGTGGCCGCCGCCTTCGAGATCAGTTGCTCACCGCGGTACACCCGCCGGACGCCGTCGCCCCTGGTCGACGCGGACGAGCGGGCCCGCGTGCGGGAGATGGCGGCGGCCCGCGGCCCGCGACAGGCGGCGTTCACCGACCGGATGCTGACCGACCCCGACGGCCTGCGGGTGTGGCTGCGCCGCCTGTTCGAGGACTGCGAGGACGCGTTCTTCGGCGACATCTGGCGACGGGTGGGCATCCAACTGGCCGCCGACGCCCGGCACAAGACCGAGCTGCTGCGCCACAAGGGCCTGGCCGAGACGTTGACCGCGACCTCGCGGGCGCTGACCTTGGAGGAGGCCCAGGACGGCAGCGGCAGCGCCCGGATCCTGGTCGACAAGCTGGCCAGTGGCCGCACCACGGCGTTCTCCGACCCCGCCGACCCCGGCATCACCTTCCTCCCGACGTCGTTCGGCTGGCCGCATCTGCTGTTCAGCCATGCGCCCGGCTGGCGCCCGGTGCTGCAATACCCGGTCGCCAGCCCCGAGTTGCCGGCCCCGGCCACGCTGGAACTCGTCCAGCAACGACTGGAGGCGCTCGGCCACCCCATGCGCATGCAGCTGTGTCGCACCCTGTCGCGCGGGCCGCACACCACGGGCGAGCTGGCGACCACGTTCGGCATCACGGCACCGGAAGTGTCGCGGCACATCGCGGTGTTGAAGAAGGCGGGGCTGCTCCAGACCCGGCGCCGCGGGCGGTATGTGCTGCACCAGTTGGACCTCCAGGTGGTGGCCCGGCTAGGGAGCGACTTCCTTGAGGGCGTGCTGCGCTGAGTGGAGGTGAGGGGAGCGGAGGGGAGAGGCCACCGGCTGCGTCCCCTCGCCCCCTCTTCCCCTCTTCCCGCCCGCCGACGGTCAGTTCGCCTGAAGGAACTTCTTCGCCAGGGCGTCGCCCCGGCTCACCGCGTCGGCGTGGCTCTCGATCGGCGACGCCTGGGAGTTCTTGAACAGCACGTAGGTGACGCCGGAATCCGCGCCGCCGGTCTCCGGGTTGGGGTCGATGCCCAGCGCCTTGGCGGCCGCGTAGGACGCCTCACCAATGATCTTGTCGGGCCCGGTGTCCCCGACGACGGCGTACTCGACCTGGTTGTTGTAGATGACGGCCACCACTCCGCCGCCCTTGATCCCGGCGGACTCGTAGTTCCAGATGGTGCTGGCGCTCGGCACCACGACGTACGGCAACTTCGCGGCGCTCAGCGGCTTGTCGTCGGACTGGTGGAACCTGGTGTCGTCCTGGAACCAGGGGTCGGTGTCGGCATTGCACTGCGAGGTGATCTGCCCGTCGCAGTCGATGTCCATGTCGGCCTTCCAAAAGACGGCACCGTTCTTGCCACAGACCGGGACGGTGGCCGGGGTCCCCTCGTCGGTGCTGTATTTGCCGTTGGATATCTGCTTGCAGTCCTTGAGTTTGGCGAGCAGTTGGGACGCGGAGACCGAGCCCTCCTGAAGGGCGGCGTGCGGCGCGGCGGCCCGGTGGGCGGCCGGCTGGGCGGTGGCGGGAAGGGCCGCGGCGGCGAGGACGGCGGCGCCGGAGGCGGAGGCGAGGGCAAGCGTTCTTCTGCGCACGGGGAACCCTTCTGTTAGGAAAGTTTCCTTACGGCGCGTCAATCTGCTCTTGTTTACGTGTCCCCGTCAAGACGCGTATCGGCCAGCGCTCCGCTACGCCCCCGCGCCCCCGGCCCGCACCAGACCCGTCTCGTAGGCGAGCACCACCGCCTGGACCCGGTCCCGCAGGCTCAACTTCGTCAGGATCCGGCCCACATGCGTCTTCACGGTGGCCTCGGACAGCACCAGCCGCGCCGCGATCTCGCCGTTCGACAACCCCTGCGCGACGAGCAGCAGCACCTCCCGCTCGCGGTCGGTCAGCCGCTCCAACTCGGGCCGCGCGGGCTCGCCGGAAGTGGCGGGCAGCATGGGCGTGAATCGGTCCAGGAGACGGCGCGTGGTGGACGGCGCGACCACCGCGTCACCGCTGTGCACCGCGCGGATCGCGGCGAGGAGTTCACTCGGCGGCACGTCCTTGAGCATGAAGCCGCTGGCCCCGGCCTTCAGCGCGGAGAAGGCGTACTCGTCCAGGTCGAAGGTGGTCAGGATGAGGACCTTCGGGGCCCCCTCCGGCTGCCCGCCGCCGCAGATCCGGCGGGTGGCCTCGACCCCGTCGAGGGTGGGCATCCGGACGTCCATCAAGATCACGTCGACCTGGGTGGAGCGCAGCACTTCGAGGGCCTGTGCCCCGTCACCCGCCTCGGCGACGACCTCCATGTCGGGCTGCGCGGCGAGCACCATCCGGAAGCCGGTGCGCAACAACACCTGGTCGTCTACGAGCATCACTTTGATGGTCACGGCTGGGAGATCCCTTCACGGGTCAGGAGAGGCGGGCGGGACGGACGAGGCGGGCAGGGTGGCAGCGGGAACGGGCACAGGGGTGCCGCGGCGGACCCCGCCGCACGGAATCTAGCCGCACCGCCGCCCGACGGGGAAAGGCGCCCTGGGCGCACCCCGGACGACGGGCGGCCGCGGGCCCGGCCCCGCCAGCTGCTCGTGACCAGGGGGGACCGTCGCTGTGGAAGCCGGACCCGGCCCCCGGGTGGCCCGGCCCGATCGCCGAGCGACCGGGTCGAGTTCCCGCCCCCGGACCGCGCCCAAGAGCCCCCGCCGCTCACCGCTCGGCCTTGAGCGGGAGGACCGCGTTCACCCTGAAGCCTCCGCCCGGGCGCGGGCCGGCGTCGAGGATGCCGCCGACCATGCCGACCCGCTCGCGCATGCCGATCAGCCCGTGGCCGAGCCCGTCCGCACCGCCCTCGTCATAGAGCTCGCGCTGCGCGCCCCGGCCGTCGTCCTCGACGAGCAGATCGAGATCGTCGCCCCCGTAGGTGAGGCGGACGGTGGCGCTGGCGTCGGGGCCGCCGTGCTTGCGGGTGTTGGTCAGCGCCTCCTGGACGATGCGGTAGGCGGTCAGCTCGATGCTGCTCGGCAGCGGGCGCGACTCGCCGACCACCCGGAAGTCGACCGGCAGCCCGGCGCCCCGGACCTGGTCAATGAGGTCGGCGAGCTGCTCGACGCCGGGCTGGGGCACGTACTCCCCGCCCTCGGCCTGCTCGCCGGTGCGCAGCACGCCCAGCAGCCGACGCATCTCGGCGAGCGCCTGCCGGCCCGTGTCGGAGATCGTCTCCAGCGCCTGCCGGGCCTGATCGGGCGTGGCATCGAGGACGTAGGCGGCGCCGTCGGCCTGGACGACCATCACCGAGACGTTGTGCGCGACGACGTCGTGCAGCTCCCGGGCGATCCGGGCGCGCTCGGCCGCGACCGCGATCCGCGCCTGGGCCTCGCGCTCCTTCTCCAGCCGGGTGGCCTTCTCCTCCAGCTGCGCCCAGTAGGCCCGGCGGGTGCGCACCGAGTCGCCGAGCACCCAGGCCAACACGAACGGGACGGTGAGCAGCGCCATGAAGAACAGCACCGCCCACACCGGTATGTGGGCGGGGCTCTCCCGGAAGCGGAGTTGGGACAGGGCGGGGCCGATCAGGGCGGCGCCCAGTGCGAAGCGTGAGGCCCAACGGCGCGCGTTGGTCTCGGAGGCGACGGTGTAGATGATCACCAACATCGCGAAGTCGGCGACGTTGGGCGAGACGTTCAAGATCAGCTGGCCGACGCCCAGGGCGGTGGTCAGCAGCAGCATCTTGACTGGGTACTTCCGGCGCAGGGCGATGACCAGGCACAGGCCGATGCTGAAGAACAGGGCGATGGCCTTGCCCTGGACGCCGGGCCGGGACATGACCCACAACCCGCTGAACCCGAAGAGGAGGAAAGCCCAGAAGCTGTCCACTCCCGTCGGGTGCCTGCGGAAGAAGTCATAGAGGCGCTGCACGTAACCCAGCGTAGGCAGCCCCAACCGCCCCCGGAGTCAACCGGAGGAGCGATCCTCTTCCCCGAGGTCTACTCCCCTAGGTGGAGGCCGGATGCGCCAATTGTGTCGCCGCGGAGGTCGATCAATGAGCGCGCGATGGGCGCCGGCCCCTGCCATCCCCCGTGAATCGGCCACGACCAGCGGCTTCGCGCCGGCTCGGCCTCATACCGAGGGTCCACCGTCCCACCACGGGTCGACGCCCGACGCCGCGAAGCCGCCCTCGTGCGGCGCCCCCGTACGGTGGTCCGCGTGACGAGAGACGGACGCGCGGACGCGGCGCACGGGCAACGGGACGCCGAGCGGAATGCCGAGCGGGACGCCAAGCGGAATGCGAAGCGGAACGCCGAGCACAGCGACGCGCAGGGCGACCGACGGAGCGCCGGGCGCCCCACCGAGCCGACCACCGTGCCGGCCGCCGGGCCGAACGCCACCCCCACCTGGCGCCCCTGGCAAGCCGCCGCCGAGCAGGCGCTCTACGGCCCCGGCGGCTTCTACACCCGCCCCGAAGGCCGCGGCCCCGCCGGCCACTTCCGCACCTCCGTCCACGTCTCCCCGCAGTACGCCGGCGCCGTCGCCACCCTCCTCCGCCGCGTCGACGCCGCGCTCGGGCACCCGGACGAGCTGGCCCTGATCGATGTCGGCGCGGGCCGCGGCGAGTTGCTGTGCGGCGTGCTGGCCGCGCTGCCCGAAGAGGTGGTCGCGCGACTCCGCCCGTACGCCGTCGAGCGCGCCGCGCGCCCCCAGGGCCTGGACCCCCGCATCACCTGGTGCGCCGAGCTGCCCGCCCCGGGCTCGCTCACCGGGCTGCTCTTCGCCAACGAGTGGCTGGACAACGTCCCGTTGGACGTCGTCGAGACGGACGCCGACGGGGTCCCGCGCCGGGTTCTGGTGCGGGCCGACGGCACGGAACGGCTGGGCGCACCGGTCGACGGGCCGGACGCCCAGTGGCTCGCCCGTTGGTGGCCCCGGTCCGCACCGGGCGCCCCCGAGCCCGTCCCCGGGCTGCGCGCCGAGATCGGCCGCCCCCGGGACGCCGCCTGGGCGCGCGCCGTCCGCACCCTCGGCGCCGGGCTCGCGATCGCCGTCGACTACGCCCACCAGCGCGCCGATCGGCCGCCGTTCGGCACCCTCACCGGCTTCCGCGAGGGCCGCGAGGTGCCCCCCGTCCCGGACGGCAGCTGCGACCTCACCGCGCACGTCGCGCTGGACGCCTGCGCCGGCCCCGACGCCGAGCAACTGACCCAGCGCGCCGCGCTGCACGCGCTCGGCGTGACCGGCCGTCGCCCCCCGCTGTCCCTGGCCACCACCGACCCGGCCGGCTACGTACGGGCGCTCGGCGCGGCCGGGGACGCCGCGGAACTGACCGATCCCGCCGGCCTGGGCGGCTTCGGCTGGCTGCTGCAACCGGTCGGCGGCACCGCCTGCGCCGGCCTGCTCGCCACCGACGCCACGGACGCACCACCCGACCCGGCCTGACCGAACACCCCAGCCGGGGACGGCCCGCCCGCACGACCCGACGCCGCCGCCCGCCCCTTGGGCCGCCCCGGTCCACACCACGGACCGGCCCGTTCCGCCCCCCGCCGCCCTGCGACACTGTCCCCATGACGGAGACGACGGTCGGCATCGGCGGCGCGGCGGAGAGCACCGACATGGTGCTGAACATCGGCCCGCAGCACCCCTCCACGCACGGCGTGCTGCGGCTGCGCCTCGTTCTGGACGGCGAGCGCATCCGGCACGCCGAGCCGGTGATCGGGTACATGCACCGCGGCGCCGAGAAGCTCTTCGAGGCCCGCGACTACCGCCAGATCATCATGCTCGCCAACCGCCACGACTGGCTGTCGGCCTTCTCCAACGAGTTGGGCGTGGTGCTCGGCGTCGAGCGGATGCTCGGCATGGAGGTCCCCGAGCGCGCGGTGTGGACCCGCACGCTGCTCGCCGAGCTGAACCGCGTCCTGAACCACCTGATGTTCCTCGGCTCGTACCCGCTGGAGTTGGGCGGCATCACCCCCGTCTTCTACGCCTTCCGGGAGCGCGAGGAGCTCCAGACCGTCATGGAGGAGATCTCCGGCGGGCGGATGCACTACATGTTCAACCGGGTCGGCGGCCTCAAGGAGGACCTGCCGGCCGGCTGGCTCGGCCGGGCCCGGCAGGCGGTCGCCGACGTCCGCTCCCGTATGGGCGTCTTCGACGACCTGGTCCTGGGGAACGAGATCTTCCGCGGTCGCACCCGTGGGGTCGGCGTGCTGGCCCCCGAGGCGGTGCACGCCTACGGCGTCTCCGGGCCGATCGCCCGCGCGTCCGGCGTCGACTTCGACCTGCGGCGCGACGAGCCGTATCTCGCGTACGGCGACCTACAGGACACGCTCAAGGTCGTCACGCGGCAGGAGGGCGACTGCCTGGCCCGCTTCGAGTGCCTGCTGGAGCAGACCCACAACGCGCTCGCCCTCGCCGACGCCTGCCTGGACCGCATCGCGGAGCTGCCGCCCGGCCCGATCAACCAGCGGCTGCCCAAGGTCCTCAAGGCCCCCGAGGGCACGACCTACGCCTGGACCGAGAACCCGCTCGGCATCAACGGCTACTACCTGGTCTCCAAGGGCGAGAAGACGCCCTACCGCCTCAAGCTGCGCTCCGCGTCGTACAACAACATCCAGGCGCTGACCGAGCTGTTGCCGGGGACGCTGGTGGCCGACATGGTCGCCATCCTGGGGTCGATGTTCTTCGTGGTCGGGGACATCGACAAGTAGGCGGGGCCAAGTAGGCGGGGACGTCGACGCGTTGGGGAAGCAGCCCGACGGACGGGCGTCCGCACCCAGCACAACGGCGGGGCCTGGTGTCCACAGGTTGTGGACACCAGGCCCCGCCGTCTTGTGCCGCTCTCCGCCGGTTCGCCCGTCAACCCGCCCTCTAGGAAAGGGCGGTGCGGAGTTCGGCGAGGTCGAGCTGCTCGGTCTCGTCGTGCGCGGTCAGGTCGATGACCGCGCCGGCGCCGTGCGTGGTCTCCCCGTTGGCGGCCGGGCCGTCGGACGCCGCACCGTCGCCGCCGTCCGCACCGTCGCCCTCCGCGCCGGCCTCCGCCTCACCGGCGTCGGTACGCTCCGCCTCGCCGGCGTGCTTGCCCGCGCGCTCGCCCGCCACCGCGTCGGCCACCCGCGAAAGCGCCGTACGCCCCTCCGCAGGGGCCTCCCTGAGCGCCTCCACGCGGGCCTCCGCGCGCGCCGACTGTTCGGCGACCGCCTCGTCGCCGACGACGTCCGCGAGGTCCTCCTCCAACGGGGCGGCCAGTTCGCGGCGGGGGACGGTGGCGTTGCCGAAGAAGTCGAATCCGCCCAGGGTGCGGGGCACTGAGGGCCGGGTCGGGGCGATCGCGGCGGCGGCCGGCACCGGGCGGAGCGCGGGCCCGCCCATCCCCTCTGCAACGGCCGCCTCGGACTTCCCCTGGTCGTCGGCCTCAGGCTTCTCCTGAGGGGCGGCGCCCGCATGTTCCTGGGCGCCGCTGCCGTTCTTGCCGGCGTTCTGGTCCGCGCTGCCGTTCTCGGCGGCCGCGCGCTGCCGGGCGGCGTTACGGGCCAGCTCGCACAGCGCCCGGTCCGCCTGCGCGAACGTGGCGCCCGAACGGGCCGGCGCCGCACCGCTCTTGCCCTGGCCGCCCGCCGCGGAGCGGTCGCCGTCGGGCGCCGACTCGCGCTGGACCGGGACGAGTTCGCCGCCGCTCGACGGCCCTCCGGCCTCGATGGCGAGCAGCCGGCGGCCCTCCAGGGCGCTGGCCCGCTCGGTCTCGGCGGTGGCGTAGCGGCGCAGCAGAGCGGCGTGCTCGCTGCGCAGCCGGGCGAGTTCGGCGCGCTTGGCGCGGAGCTTGGTGTCCAGGGCGGCGCGGATCTCCCGCGCCTCCTCGACGTCCGTCTCCAGCTCCGCGATCCGCTCCTCGGTGCGCCACTCGTCGCGCGCCCGGGCCCGGGTCAGCTCGGCGACCCGCTTGCCGGCCTTGCGGTCCCAGACGCGCAGCAGAACGGCGCCGGTGACCGCGGCGGCCGCGGCACCGGTGGCGAGCACCCGTTGCACGAGGTCGTCGCCGACGAACCAGGCGCCCGCGGCACAGGCAATTGACGCACCGGCGACCGTCGAAGGAGGAAGCAGCCGGTGGAGGGGTGGGGAATGGCGGTGGCGTCCTCGTGGCATGGCCAGAAACTTACCGTGCGTGCGAGATCTATGGGGCCCCGCATACGCATCCGTTTCAGGCTGGTTACTTCTTGACCAGCCCCTTGGACTCCAAATACGCCTGCGCCACATCGGCGGGCTTCAACCGTTCGGCATCGACCTTGCGGTTCAAGTTGATCAAGTCCTCGGTGGTGAGCGCCTTCGTGATCTTGTTGAGGGCGGTCTCGATCTCCTTGTCACCGGCCTTCTTGGCATTCAGCACCGGCAGCACATTGTCGGCGTTCTGGAGCTTCTTGTCGTCACCGAGAAGCACCAGACCGAAGTTGTCGAGAGTGGCGTCCGTGGTCGTGGTGAGCACCAGTTGGTCGGTGCCGTCCTTGACCGCCTGCTTGGCCTGGGGGGTGCCCACGCCCTTGGGGTCGATGCTGGCGACGGAGATGCCGTAGGTCTGCTCCAGACCGGGCTTGCAGAACACCCTCGTCTCGCACTCCTCGCCCGCCGCAATTTTGATCTTCTGCTGCGAACGCCCCAGGTCCGAGAGGGTCTTCAGCTTGTGCTGGGCGGCGAATTCCTTGGTGACCGCGAAGGCGTTCTGGTCGGTGGCCGCGCCCGCCGGCAACACCTTCAGCCCGCGCGGCTCGGCCAGCTTCTTCAGCGCCGTCACCGTCTTGTCGATGTCGCTGGACGCCACCGGCTTCGCCTTGGCGCCGTTCTTCTTCCCGTTGAGGAATTCCGCGAGCGTGGAGGCATATTCCGGAACGACATCGATCTGGCCCTTCTCCAGGGCCGGTTCATACAGCTCGCGATTGGTCAGTGTCTGCACCCGCGGGTGGTAACCGGCATCGGCGAGCACCCGCGCATACATCTCGGCCAGCACCTTCGACTCGGTGAAGCCCGCCGAGCCGATGACGACCTCGCCCTTCCCGCCGCCCTTGCCGCCCTTCTCCTCCAGGGACTGCCCCCCGCACGCGGCCAGCCCGGCCGCCAGCGCCACCACCGTCCCGGCGGCGAAGGCGGTGCGTATCGTGCGCGCGGTGCGTGCTCTGCTGCTCATGGAAATCCACTCCGTCCGTTGGGATCAGGTCGGTTGAGACGTCTCGGGGCGGGGCCGGACCAGTGCCGGGCGCTTCTTGCGCGGCCCGCGCCGCCGCCCCCGCATCGGATCGAAGGCCCGGTCCAGCAGCACCAGTACCCCCTCGACCGCCAAGGCCAACAGCGCGACCACCACCGCCCCGGCGACCACCTGCGCGGTGTCGTAGTTGCCGAAGCCGGCGGTGATGATCCGCCCCAGGCCCCCGCCACCGGCCAGCGCGGCCAGCGTCGTGGTGGACACCACCTGGACCGCGGCCGAGCGCAGGCCCGTCATGATCAACGGGTAGGCGAGGGGTATCTCCACCCGCCGCAGCAACTGCGGCCCGGACATCCCCATCCCCCGGGCGGCCTCGACCACATCGCGGTCCGCCTCCCGTATGCCCAGATAGACGTTGGTCAACAGCGGCGGCACCGCGAACAGCACCAGCGCGATGATCGTCGGCCAGTCGCCGTACTTCCCCAACGGACTGAGCGTCAGCAGCACCAGGACCGCGAACGTCGGTACCGCGCGCCCCACGTTGGAGACATTGATCGCCAACGTCCCGCCCTTGCCGAGGTGACCCAGCCACAGCGCCACCGGCAGCGCTATCAGGCAGGACAGCAGCAGACAGAGCCCGCTCAGCCAGAGGTGCTCACCGAGACGGTGCCACACCCCCTTCTCCCCGGCCCAGTTGGCCGCCGTGGCCAGCCACTGCCAGGCCCCCGTGATCGCGTCCACGCTCACCCCACCGCCTTCGCCACGGCCGCCGTGCGCCGCATCCGGCGGCCCTTGGACCGCGCCCGCGTCCACGGCGTCAACAGCCGCTGCAGCCCCAGCAGGAGCAGATCCGCCACCAGCGCCAGCAGCACGCACAGCACCGACGCGGTCAGCACCTCCGCCTTGAAGAAGCCCTCCATGCCGCTGGCTATCAGATTGCCCAGCCCGCCGTACCCGACCACCGAGCCGATCGTCGTCATCGCCACCGTCGAGACCGTGGCGATCCGCACGCCGGCCACCAACGCCGGTATGGCGAGCGGGAGTTCCACCTCGAACAGCAGCCGGGCCGGCCCGTACCCCATCCCGCGGGCGGCCTCCCGCACCTCGGCGGGCACCGCGTCCAGACCGGCGAGGATGTTCCGCACCAGGATCGTCAGCGAATACAGCACCAGGCCCGTGACGACCACCGAGGGCGAGACCCCGAAGACCGGCGTCAGCAGGGCGAACATCGCCAGCGAGGGCACCGTGTAGAGCACCGTCGTCAGCCCCAGGACGGGGCCGGCCACGCTCCGCCGGCGCCGGGCCAACAGCGCCAGCGGAAAGGCGATCAGCACCCCCAGGAGCACCGACACCACCGTGATACCGATGTGCTGGAGCGTGGCGTCGACCAACTCCTGGCTCCGGGTGTGGAGATACTCCCCGCAGATCCAGTCGTTGCGCTCCAGGCAGCCGGAGCCGCCCCCCTGCGCCATGGTCTGGACGCCGGTCAACTGCGCGCTCGTCAGCAGCTCCGCCGCGCGCACCGGTGCCTCCACCGCCGTCACCTCCCCCGCTCGCCGATACCGTGGTGACTGTCTGCGACCCTAACCCCCACCACTGACAATCGTTCGACCCGGCATCCACTCGCAACACCGCGTTCACGGCACCCGTGCAGGACGCGTACACAATGGGGGCCGTCCACACAGGGGGATTCCATGATCCGCTTCGAGCACGTCACCAAGCGCTACGCCGACGGCACCACGGCCGTCGACGACCTCTCCTTCGAGGTCGCCAAGGGCGAACTCATCACCCTCGTCGGCCCGTCGGGCTGCGGCAAGACGACGACGATGAAGATGGTGAACCGGCTCATCGAGCCCACCAGCGGCCGCATCCTCCTCGACGGCGAGGACATCGCCGACGCCGACCCGGTCGAACTCCGCCGCCACATCGGCTACGTCATCCAACAGGTCGGCCTCTTCCCCCACAAGACCGTCCTGGACAACACCGCCACCGTCCCGCACCTGCTCGGCCGCCCGCGCAAGCAGGCCAGGGCCCGCGCCGCCGAACTCCTCGACCTGGTCGGCCTGGACCCGTCCGTCTACGGCGACCGCTACCCCGACCAGCTCTCCGGCGGCCAGCGCCAACGCGTCGGCGTGGCCCGCGCGCTCGCCGCCGACCCGCCGGTGCTGCTGATGGACGAGCCCTTCGGCGCGGTCGACCCGGTCGTCCGCGAGCACCTCCAAAACGAGTTCCTGCGGCTCCAGTCCACGCTCCACAAGACGGTGCTCTTCGTCACCCACGACATCGAGGAGGCGGTCCGACTCGGCGACCGCATCGCCGTCTACGGCCACGGCCGGATCGAGCAACTCGACGCCCCCGCAACGGTCTTGGGCGCCCCGGCCACCCCGTACACCGCGGAGTTCGTGGGCGCCGACCGCGGCCTGAAGCGGCTCGCGGTCACCCCCGTCGACTCCGCCGACCTCGAAGAGCCGCCCGTGGTCCGGCTGGACGACCCGGCCACCCGGGCCACCGAGGCGCTCGCCGACGCCCCCTGGGCCGTCGTCCTGGACGCCGACGGGGCGCCGTACGGCTGGGTGGCGGCCGACGCGCTCGGCGACCCCGACGGCCCCACCGCCGACGCCCCCACCGTCCGCGACCTGGCCCGCCCGATGCCCGCCACCGTGTCGCTCGGCGACCCGCTCCGGCAGGCACTCAGCACGCTGCTCCAGCACGACGCCGGCTGGCTCGCGGTCCTCGACGGCGACCGCTACCGGGGCGTCCTCACGCCCGCCGCACTGCACGGCGCGCTGCGCCGCGCGACCACCGCCGACGCGGCCAACCTGCCCCGCGACGAGGTCGCCCTGGACACCGTCCCGAGCGCCTGACGGGACCCCACAGGCCCGGCCGGACCGCTCCGGCCGGGCGGCGGCGTCACGCCCGCGTCGCCCCGGGCCCGTCTTCCCCGTCGTCGCCCTCGGGCAGCTTGCAGACCCGCTCCATGAAGATCGCCGCGGCGACCACTCCCGCACCGGCCAGCACCGAGAGCCCGGCGTACACCGCCTGCGCGCGGCGCGCCCCGTCCACCCCCGACGTCAGCAGGAACACCCCGACGCCGCCGTAGAGCCCGGCGACCAGCGCCGCCACCAGGGCGCTCGCCTGCCCGAAGACCACCGCGCGGGCGGCCACCAGCGGGTCGACGCCCTTGGCCTCGGCGAGCCGCTCGCGCTGTGCCTTCAACCGGGACCGCAGGGAGAGGGCGGTGGCAGCCAGCACCACGGCGATCAACGCCAGCACGATCGGCGCCGCCACCGGCACGCTGGGCAGGGTGCCGAACGAGTCCCACAACCGGGCGCCCGCCCAGGCCAGGATCCCGGCCACCACGAACAGCCCGCCCAGGACCTTGACCCGTAGCTGCTTCACCGAGCGATCGCCCCTCGCACCGTCTCGGTCACCCCTGCCGCGATGACCGCATCTGCTCTTGTGGCCGCACCGAGTGGCGCGGCCGCCGTGTGTCCGTCCGGGTCCGCCCGCGCACCCGTGGCTGCGCGGCCGACGACGTCCACGCGCCAGTACATCAGCGCGCGCGGCGTCCGCCGCGCATCGTCGCCGTGCACGACCGGCCCGCAACCCTAACGACTACTCGGGCAGCCGCAGTTCCAGATCCGTCCGAAGATTCACACCGTCGGTGCCGACCTCGGTCAGCAGGGAGGCCACGTCGCCCCGCCCCGGAACCTCTGCCTCCGGGTCCACGTCGTGCCACGGCACCAGGACGAACGCCCGCTCATGGGCGCGCGGGTGCGGCAGCGTCAGCCGCGGGTCGTCGGAGACCACATTCTGGTACGTGAGGATGTCGACGTCGATGGTGCGCGGGCCCCAGCGCTCGTCCCGCACCCGCTCGAACGCCTCCTCAATGGCGTGCCCGCGCTCCAGCAGGGACTCCGGCGGCAGCGTCGTCTTGATCAGCACCACGGCGTTGAAGTACGAGGGCTGGGAGCCCGCCTCGACGCCCCACGGCTCGGTCTCGTACACCGGGGAGACCGCCTTCACGCGGACGCCCGGGGTGTCCTCCAGCGCGTCCACGGCGCCCTGGAGCGTCTCCAGACGGTTGCCGAGATTGCTGCCCAGCGAGATCACCGCGCGCTTGGGGTTGGAGAGCGTGACGTCCGCCGCGTCCACCTGCTCCACCACGGAGACGGGCACCGGCTGGACGGTCGGGTCGTTGACGGGGTTGGCGTGGGAGGTGCGGGGGGCGGGGGCCGGCTGCTGGGTGGTTTTCATACTCGGCTCCGAGTGATGGTGATGGTCACGTCATCGAAGGGGACGGTGATCGGTGCGTCCGGCTTGTGGACCACCACTTCCACCTCCTGCACCCCCTCGTGCTTCAGGCACTGGTCGGCAATGCGCTCCGCCAGGGTCTCGATGAGGTCGACGGGCTCGCCTTCGACGACGGCCACCACCTCCTCGGCCACGATGCCGTAGTGGACGGTCTTCGCCAGATCGTCGGAGGCCGCCGCCGGGCGGGTGTCCAGGCCGAGGACCAGGTCCACGATGAAGGTCTGGCCTTCCTCGCGTTCCCGTGGGAACACCCCGTGGTGTCCTCGGGCCTTCAGCCCACGCAGCGCGACACGATCCACGCGAATCACTCCCACTGGTCCGGCGGCGCCTTAAGGGCGCCACTGTTCGTCGGATTCGGGCAGGCGCCTGAAGTCGGCCGGCGACACTGCCCCACTCGAATCTACCTGCGAGCACCGACAGCGCTCGCCCATGGGGGCTATGGACAAGGCCCCGTTCTGCTGCTAGGCAGCGTCGCGCGGGCAGCCTACAGAGCGCAGGAGATCGTCCGCGCGGCCTCTTACCCCCACGCGCCCCACCCACCCCTACCCAGGCCGCACTTGGCTCGAACGGGTGCGCCCCGCTCGGAAGGCTGACGCCGGGCGCACCGGCCCGCGCCCCTGCCTCCATGGGCGGCTTGTGAAGCCACTCACATGTCCGCGGACTGGGATGCGGGCGGAACGCGCACCGGGACACCGGCCGGGCCGCACACCGCGGTTCACACCCGGCCGGCCGGCCCGCCCTCCTCGTCCTCGTCGGCGTCGCCCTCGTCGTCCTCGCGGTCCGCGAGCACCGGCGAGCCGTGGTGCGACCAGACCCGCCAGCCGTCCTCGGTCCGCCTGAAGACATTGGTCGCCACGACCAACTGCCCGATCAACGGCCCCACGGAGCCGTCGTCCTCGGCCGGTCCCCCGCTGAGGATGTTCTCCGTGCACGTCACCAGCGCGGTGTCGCCGATGACGTCGATCTCCACGTCGGTCAGGAAGAACTGGATGTACTCGGTATTGGCCATGATCAACGCGTACGAGCGGAGCACCTCCCCGCGCCCGCGCAACACCGGCCACCCCGGGTGCACCACGCTCACCTGACCGTCCAACCACAGCTCGGACAGCGCCTCGTGGTCCCCGCGCTCGATGGTCTCGTACAGCGCCGTGTTCGCCTGCTCGACCAGCTCGATGTCCGTCCGCGGGCCCAAGCCGCTCACGTCGTCCCCGTCGTCGTCGCCGTCGCACCACTCGCCCGCGCCGCGCCCTCAACGGCACGGGCCACCCGCACCGCGTCCGCGCTCGCCCTGACCTCATGCACCCGCACCGCCCAGGCCCCCTCTCGCGCCACGATCGCCGATACCGCCGCCGTCGCGGCGTCCCGCTCCCGGGCCGGCGGTGGGGCAGCGCCCTCGCCCCCTGCCAGCACCCTGCCCAGGAACCGTTTCCTCGAAGCCGCCACGAGCAGCGGCCGGCCAAGCGCCCGCAACCGGGACAGGTGGGCGACCAGCTCCAGATCGTGCGTGGCGTCCTTGGCGAAGCCCAGCCCCGGGTCGATCACGATCCGCTCCGGATCCACCCCGCCGGCCACCGCCCGCTCCATGCTCAGCCGCAGCTCGTCGACCACCTCGCCGACGACGTCCGCGTAGACCGCCCGGTTGTTCATGTCGATGGACTGGCCGCGCCAGTGCATCACCACGAACGGGACGTGGTACTCGGCGACCACCGACACCATCGCCGGGTCGGCCAGGCCCCCGCTCACGTCGTTGACCAGCCGCGCCCCGGCCTCCACGGCCCGCTCGGCCACCGCGGCGCGCATGGTGTCGACGGACACCGCGACCCCCGCCGAGGCCAACTCCCGGACCACCGGGACGACCCGGCGCAACTCCTCGGCCTCGTCGACCCGGGCCGCGCCGGGGCGGGTGGACTCGCCGCCGACGTCCACCATGTCGGCGCCCTGGGCCACCAGGTCCAGACCGTGTTTGACGGCGAGTTCGGGGTCGAACCACTCGCCGCCGTCGGAGAACGAATCGGGCGTCACGTTCACGACGCCCATCACCGCGCAGCGGTCCCAGTCCGGCAGTCCGGCCACCCGGCCGCGCAAGGTACTCATGGCACCAGCGTAGGCCGTGCACCGACCGGTCGGATCGCCCCGCCGGCCACGCACGACGCCCGCCAA
The DNA here is from genome assembly GCF_042798755.1 of Streptomyces sp. NPDC057743. NCBI lineage: Bacteria > Bacillati > Actinomycetota > Actinomycetes > Kitasatosporales > Streptomycetaceae > Streptomyces > Streptomyces sp. NPDC057743. The sequence goes on along the minus strand of NZ_JBHVJX010000033.1, from coordinate 70,957 downwards.
CGGGCCGTCCACGCCCACCCCGAAAGGCACCCGGACCTGACCCATCGGACAGGCCCTAGGCCACCTTCTCCAGCGCCCCGGCCGCCAACACCGACTCCTCCAGGTGCTCGCACGGCCGCGGCTGCTCCGCCCGCCGGCGCCGCAGCACCCGCGGCAGCTCCAGGTACCCCTCGGCCTGCAACGTCGCCAACCCGATCCGCGGAATGTCCCGGCTGTTGCGGAAGACCACGAACCGCGGCTCCCAGCGTGGCCGGAACTTGTCGTTGAACTTGTAGAGCGACTCGATCTGGTACCAGCGCGACAGGAAGATCAACGTCGCCCGCCAGCCCCGCAACACCGGCCCCGCGCCCAGCTTCTCGCCGCGCTCCAGGGACGAGCGGAACACCGCGAAGTTCAGCGACACCTGCTTGATCGCCAGCTCCGGCGCCGCCTGCAGCGCCGCGACGATCAGCAGCTCGTTCATCCCCGGGTCGGCGCCCCGGTCCCGCCGCATCAGCTCCAACGAGATCCCGTCGCGCCCCCACGGGACGAAGTGCTGCATCGCCTTCAGGTCCCCGAACGGCCCGGGCTCCTCGCCCTCGGCCGGCGCCTGGTGCGCGGTGGCGATCACCGCGTCGCCGTCGGCCACCGCGTCGATCCGGCCCAGCGCCATGGAGAAGCCGCGCTCGGTGTCGGTGTCCCGCCAGGCGTCCGCCGCCTTCTGGATCCGCGCCAGCTCCTCCGGCTCCAGGTCGCGCACCCGCCGGACCCGGGTCGTGTAGCCGTTGCGCTCGATCCGCTTGACCATCTGCCGCACGTTGCGCATCGACCGCCCCGTCAGCGTGAAGTCGGCGACGTCCACGATCGCCTCGTCGCCCAGCTCCAGCGCGTCCATCCCGGTCTCCCGGGTCCAGACCTGGCCACCGGTCTCGCTGCACCCGGTCACCGCCGGGGTCCACGAGTGCGCCCGCGCCTCCTCCATGAAGCGCTCGATGGCGCCCGGCCACGCCTCGACGTCCCCTATCGGGTCGCCACTGGCCAGCATCACCCCGGAGATCACCCGGTAGCAGACCGCGGCCTTGCCGGACGGCGAGAACACCGCGCCCTTGTCCCGGCGCAGCGCGAAATAGCCCAGCGAGTCCCGGCTGCCGTGCTTGTCCAACAGCTCCCGCAGCCGCTGCTCGTCCTCGTCCGTCAGCCGGGCCGCGGGGTGCTCGGGGCGGAAGGCGAGGTACGCGGTGGTGGACACGGTCAGCAGGCCCAGCGCCCCGAGCGAGTAGCCCACGGTGTAGTCCACGCCGTGCGTGTAGGCCACCGGCCCCTCGAAGCCGAAGAGCCCCCACAGCACGTGCTCCGCGCGCTCCCCGAACGACGGCGAGCCGACGATCTTGTGCGGATGGGAGCTGACGATCACCATCCCGATCCCGAAGCTGACCCCGCCCAGAACGACGAGGTTGGCCACCGCCTTCCAGCGGCTCCGCGGATCGGGCAGCGCCGCGAACTCCCGCCGGTACCGGATCAGGCACCCCAGCAGTGCCAACGACAGCACGGCCCCGAAGATCGAGTGCCGGTAGACGAGTTGGGCGGCGATCCCCACCGGCAGCAGCGCCACCGCCGCGATCCAGGCCCGCCGCTTGCGCCGCTTGAGGCCGTGGGCCAGGAGCAGCAGCAGGATGCCGACGACGAGCGAGGCGGACGCCGCGAGCGGGCTGACCGCCCCCGGTAGCACCTCGGTCACCGCGTGCACCCGGCTGTGCCGGAAGCGCGGAAAGATCCCGGACATCAGGTTCAGCAGGCCGACGACGACTCCCGCCGTCCCCACCAGCCCCGGGACCGCCGTCGGCCGCGGGCCGCGGAGCCAGCGTGGCGCAGACCACGCAACCTTCCCCGACTTTTCCCCATCTAGCCTGTCAGACATCACTTTCCCGTCGCCCCGGTCGAGAGAACGTGCGAGCCTTAGTCGCAGCATCTGGACTTTTGCGCCCTGTATGACGGCGTCTCAGGGCTCGGGGTTCCACTTGCGGTCCGGATGGCCCGGCCGCCCGGAAGAAAGCACCACATGGGTCTCACCAGCAAGAAAGTGCTGCTTCTTACCGTGCTCGTCGCGGTGGCACTGTTCGTCCTCACCGTCTGGCTCTGGCCGCGCCTGTCGAAGGGCAACTGGCGCGCGGTCCTCGGCCGGATCGGACTGCTCTTCGCCACCCAGGTATCGCTCTTCGCAGCCATCGGTCTGTTCGCCAACAACACCTTCGGCTTCTACGCCTCCTGGGCCGACCTCTTCGGTCAGGAGCAGCAGCCGGGCGTGGTCACGACGTACAAGACCGGCCCGCACGGCACCAACCTGAAGATGCTGGGCACCGAGCGCCTGAGCATCCAGGGCGCCTCGGTCCCGGCGACGGCCGGCCGGCTGGACAAGGTCCTGATCCGCGGCGCGAAGTCCGACATCGCCAGCCCGGCGTACGTCTACCTGCCGCCGCAGTACTTCCAGAAGAAGTACGCGCACAAGAAGTTCCCCGCGGCCGTGGTGCTCACCGGCTACCCGGGCACCGCCGAGGCGCTCTTCAAGAAGCTGCACTACCCGCAGACGCAGTACAGCCTGCTGGAGCAGGGCCGCATCCAGCCGACCGTCCTGGTCATGATGCGCCCCACGGTCGCGCCGCCCCGCGACACCGAGTGCGTGGACATACCCCGCGGCCCGCAGACCGAGACGTTCTTCGCCCATGACCTGCGCCACGACATCAGCGGCCAGTACCGCGTGGGCCGGGACGCCAAGAGCTGGGGGATCATGGGCGACTCCACCGGCGGCTACTGCGCCCTGAAGCTGACCATGCGCAACCCGGAGTCGTACTCCACCGCGGTCTCGCTCTCCGGCGACTACAAGGCGCCGATCGACGCCACCACCGGCGACCTCTTCGGCGGCAGCGCCCAGCTCAAGCGCGAGAACGACCTGCTGTGGCGGCAGCGGAACCTGCCCGCCCCCAAGGTGAACCTGCTGGTCACCAGCAGCCGGCACGGCGAGGACAACTACAAGAACACCCTGAAGTTCATCGAGGGGACCAAGACGCCGTCCACCATCGCGTCGATCATCCTCGACAGCGGCGGCCACAACTTCAACACCTGGAGCCGGGAGATCCCGGCCGCGATGGAGTGGATGGGCGGCCACCTCCGGGCCTGACCCGCCCCACGCATCTCGGGCAAGCGGCCCGGGGCCCGGCACCATCTGCCAGGGCCCCGGGCCGCTTTCGACGTTCAAGAGCCCGGGCGCACCGCGGTGCCCGAGCCGGCGCGCGCCTTGCCTTGGTCAGCTAGCGCGCCAGTATCAGGCTCATCGCCTCGGCCCGCGTCGCGGGGTCACGCAGCTGCCCGCGCACCGCGGAGGTCGTCGTCTTCGCCCCCGGCTTGCGCACCCCACGCATCGTCATGCACATGTGCTCGCACTCGACGACCACGATGACGCCGCGCGGCTCCAGGATCTTCATCAGCGAGTCCGCGATCTGGGTGGTCATCCGCTCCTGGACCTGCGGGCGCCGGGCGAACACGTCGACCAGCCGGGCCAGCTTGGACAGCCCGGTGATCTTCCCGTCGGTGGACGGGATGTAGCCGACGTGGGCCACGCCGACGAACGGCACCAGGTGATGCTCGCAGTTCGAGACCACCTCGATGTCCTTGACCAGCACCATCTCGTCGTGACCGAGGTCGAAGGTGGTGGTCAGCACGTCCTCGGGCTTCTGCCACAGGCCGGCGAAGAGCTCCCGGTACGCCCGTGCCACCCGCGCCGGCGTCTCCAGCAGCCCCTCGCGGTCGGGGTCCTCGCCCACCGCGATGAGCAGCTCGCGCACGGCGTTCTCGGCACGCTTCTCGTCAAACGTGCCGATCACGCCCTCGACGTCCAGCGTCACAGGGTCCGTCATTGGTGCCTCGTTCCTTCCGGGCCCGCTCGGAAACGCGGAAAAGCCGCGCCCCCCAGGCTAGAACCTGGGGGGCGCGGCGGGTATTCCGGGGCCGAAGTGGCGCCCGTCAGCCCTCGGTGCGCGGATCCTCGGAGACGTCCGGCTTCTTCTCCGTGGAGACGGTGCCGGGCGCCGCCGTCACGGAGCCGTTGGCCGGGGCCAGCTCGCGCGGCGAGAGCACCGGCGGGCGGGTCGAGGGCGTACGACGCGAGGAGCCGGTCCACGCCGGGCGGGCCGGGCGCTTGACCACGTGCTTGAAGAGCTCGGCGATCTCCTCCTTGTTGAGCGTCTCCTTCTCCAGGAGCGTCAGCACGAGGTTGTCGAGCACATCGCGGTTCTCGACCAGGATCTCCCACGCCTCGTTGTGCGCGGTCTCGATCAGCTTCTTGACTTCCTCGTCGACCAGCGCGGCGACCTCTTCCGAGTAGTCGCGCTGGTGACCCATCTCACGGCCCAGGAACGGCTCGGAGTTGTCCGTGCCGAACTTGATCGCGCCGAGCCGCTCGGTCATGCCGTACTGCGTGACCATCGCGCGGGCCGTCGCGGTCGCCTTCTCGATGTCGTTCGCGGCGCCCGTGGTCGGGTCGTGGAAGACCAGCTCCTCCGCGGCGCGGCCGCCCAGCATGTACGCGAGCTGGTCGAGCATCTCGTTGCGGGTGGTGGAGTACTTGTCCTCGTCGGGCAGGACCATGGTGTAGCCCAGGGCCCGACCGCGGGACAGGATCGTGATCTTGTGCACCGGGTCGGAGTTCGGCGAAGCCGCCGCGACCAGGGCGTGTCCGCCCTCGTGGTACGCGGTGATCTTCTTCTCCTTCTCGGACATGATCCGGGTCCGCTTCTGCGGTCCGGCCACGACGCGGTCGATCGCCTCGTCCAGGAAGTGGTTGTTGATCAGCTTCTCGTCGCTCCGGGCCGTGAGCAGCGCGGCCTCGTTGAGGACGTTGGACAGATCGGCACCGGTGAAGCCGGGGGTGCGCTTGGCGACGGCCGAGAGGTCGACGTCCGGCGCGACCGGCTTGCCCTTCTGGTGGACCTTGAGGATCTCCAGCCGGCCCTGCAGGTCCGGACGGTCGACGGCGATCTGCCGGTCGAAACGGCCGGGGCGCAGCAGCGCCGGGTCGAGGATGTCCGGGCGGTTCGTGGCGGCGATCAGGATCACGCCGCCCTTCACGTCGAAGCCGTCCATCTCGACGAGCAGCTGGTTCAGCGTCTGCTCACGCTCGTCGTGACCACCGCCGAGGCCCGCACCACGGTGCCGGCCGACGGCGTCGATCTCGTCGACGAAGACGATCGCGGGTGCGTTCGCCTTGGCCTGCTCGAAGAGGTCACGGACCCGGGAGGCACCGACACCGACGAACATCTCGACGAAGTCGGAGCCGGAGATCGAGTAGAACGGCACGCCCGCCTCACCCGCAACGGCCCGCGCGAGCAGCGTCTTACCGGTACCGGGCGGGCCGTAGAGCAGCACACCCTTGGGAATCTTGGCGCCGACGGCCTGGAACTTCGCCGGCTCCTGGAGGAACTCCTTGATCTCGTGGAGCTCCTCGACGGCCTCATCGGCACCCGCGACGTCCACGAAGGTCGTCTTCGGGGTGTCCTTGGTGATCAGCTTCGCCTTCGACTTGCCGAAGTTCATCACCCGGGAGCCGCCGCCCTGCATCTGATTCATCAGGAACAGGAAGACGACCACGATGAGCACGAAAGGCAGCAGTGACAGCAGCACGCCGACGAACGGGTTCTGCTTCGACGGCGAGACGGTGTAGCCGTCCTTGATCTCGCCGGTCTGGTACTTGGCCTGCAGGTTCTTTGCCAGGTCAACGCCCTGGTCGCCGATGTAGCTGGCCTGGATCTTGTTGGAACCGGAGATCTTGTAGTCGCCGGTCAGCTCGATCTTGATCTTGTTCTCGTCGCCGGTCGTCAGCTCGGCGGACTTCACCTTGTTGTCAGCGATCGCCTTGACGACCTGACCGGTGTCCACCGTTTTGTAGCCGCCGGACGAGCCGACGACCTGCATCAACACGACCACGGCGAGGACGGCCAGCACGATCCACATGACTGGCCCACGGAAGTATCGCTTCACGTCCATCCACACGGAGCCGCCTAAGGCCCCGTCCCTCCTGCCACAGTGAGGCACAACGCCCTCGGGAGGGCTGGTCGTGCGTACGGTGTCGTATTACTCGCCCGAAAACAGATTGCCTTCGGACGGTACCCCAGCATTGTCACCCGGCGCCTGTGCCGACAGTGAACAACGAAGCCGGGGATTCCCCTCCCCCTGCTCCAACGGCGGGGAACCCCGAAGGGTTCCCGCCGGACGACAGGGGCCATCCGAGCGCTCGTCCGGCACGGTGGCCGGCGAGCGCGGGACGCTCTCAGCCGCCGTACACGTGGGGCGAGAGGGTACCGACGAACGGCAGATTGCGGTACTTCTCCGCAAAGTCCAGGCCATAGCCCACGACGAACTCGTTGGGGATGTCGAAGCCGATCCACTTCACGTCGATGGCGACCTTGGCCGCGTCGGGCTTGCGCAGCAGCGTGCACACCTCCAGCGAGGCGGGCTCGCGCGAGCCGAGGTTGGACAGCAGCCAGGACAGCGTCAGCCCCGAGTCGATGATGTCCTCGACGATCAGGACGTGCTTGCCCTTGATGTCGGTGTCCAGGTCCTTCAGGATGCGGACCACGCCAGAGGACTGGGTGCCCGCGCCGTAGGAGGACACGGCCATCCAGTCCATCGTGACGGGGGTGGACAGCGCACGCGCCAGGTCCGCCATCACCATCACCGCGCCCTTGAGGACGCCGACGATGAGCAGGTCCTTGCCCGCGTACTCCGCGTCGATCTTCGCAGCCAGCTCGGCCAGCTTGGCGTCGATCTCTTCCTTAGTGATGAGCACCGACTGAAGGTCGGCGCCCATGTCCTTGTCGTCCACCCGTGCCACTCTCGTTCGGTTCGGTATGCAGATCTGCCGCGTGAGCTCACGAAGCGGGAACCGGTCGCGAGATCACTGGGCAGGGCTCGATCTCCTGCGGCTCAGCCCTGCCGAATGACCAGTCTGCCACCCTGCCGTCGCACACCCACGCGCCCGGGGAGGTTGATGGCCCCCTGCCCCCGCCAAGCCGTGATCAGCCGGTCGACTTCCTCGATGTGCCGGGCGAAGAGCGAACCAGCCGGCGAACCGGCCGCGATGACCGCCCGGCGCAGCACCCGGCGACGCACCGCGGCGGGCAACGCGAAGAGCCCGGCGACGTCGAGGGTGCCGGCCTCGTCGAGCACCGCGGCCTCGGCCTCGGCGGCCCAGCCGTCCAGCGCGTCGGCGTCGTCACGGGAGAGCTGGGCGGTCCGCGCCAGGGCCTCGACGACGCCCTTGCCGAGGCACTTCTCCAGGGCGGGCAACCCTTCGTGCCGCAGTCGTGAACGGGTGTAGGCGGGGTCGGTGTTGTGGGGATCGTCCCAGACGGGCAGCGCCTGGATGAGGCATGCCGTACGGGCGGTCTGCCGGTCGACGTCCAGGAACGGGCGGCGGTAGCGGCCATCGGTCCCGGTGGTCGCGGCCATTCCGGAGAGCGAGCGGATCCCGGAGCCGCGGGCCAGCCCCAACAGGACGGTCTCCGCCTGGTCGTCGCGGGTGTGGCCGAGGAGGACCGCGCTGGCGCCGTGGCGGTCGGCGGCGGCGTCCAGGGCGGCGTAGCGGGCGTCCCGGGCGGCCGCCTCGGGGCCGCCGGTCCGGCCCACCTCGACGCCGACGACGTCGACGGGGTCCAGCTTGAGGGCTCGCAGTCGCAGGGCGACCTCGGCGGCACGGAGGGCGGAGCCTTCCTGGAGGCCGTGATCGATCGTCACGCCCCCGGCGCGGACGCCCAGTTTCGGGGCTTCGAAGGCGAGGGCGGAGGCCAGCGCCATGGAATCGGCGCCGCCGGAGCAGGCGACGAGCACGAGCGGCGTCTCGTGCCGGTCCTGCGCGCAGTGGTGGTTGAGCACGTCGTGGAGTACGCGGCGGACCGCCAGGCGTATCGCGGCGACCGCTGGATGGGGACCCATGTCCGTTTCCAATCGTTCAGCTGGGGGGGGCGAGCCTCGGGCCGTGGACGACACTTCGTCACACAGAGTGCCTAGATGGTGACAGAGGCGAGCAGTTCCCCGAGCATTGCACGCCTATCCATCGGTCACGGTCCCTCAGACGGGTGATTGAAGGGGCGCTCTTCTGCCGCGCGGCGTGCCCAGCTCGCGCCGTGCGCTTACGGTGCCCCGTCCGCCTTCCGGTGCACCCGCGCGACCCAGTCCGCCGGTTTGGCGATCTCCTGTTTGGTGGGGAGGGTGTTCGGCGACGTCCAGATGCGGTTGAAGCCGTCCATGCCGACCTCCTCGACGACCGAGCGCACGAAGCGCTCGCCGTCACGGTACTGCCGGAGTTTGGCATCGAGTCCCAGCAACCTGCGCAGCGCCTGGTCCAGCCGGCCCGCACCACTGGCCCGCCGCTTCTGGAACTTCTCCCGGATCTCCGCCACCGAGGGCACCACCTCCGGCCCCACCCCGTCCATGACGAAGTCGGCGTGCCCCTCCAGCAGCGACATCACTGCCGTCAGTCGGGCGAGGATCTCCCGCTGCGCGGGCGTCTGCACCAGGTCCACCAGCGACCGGCTCTCGTCGCCCGCCTCGCCCTCCGGCTTGGCGCCGGCCAGCGACTGGGCGGCCTCCCGCAGCCGCTCCAGCAGCGTCCCCGGGTCGATGTCGGTCTCCGCGAGGAAGGACTGGATCTCCCCCTCGATGTGGTCCCGCAGCCATGGCACGGCGCTGAACTGGGTCCGGTGGGTCTCCTCGTGCAGGCAGACCCACAGCCGGAAGTCGTGCGGCGCCACGTCGAGTTCGCGCTCCACGTGGACGATGTTCGGCGCCACCAGCAGCAGCCGGCCGCCCTGCGTACCGGCCGGCAGGTTGCGCGAGGCCGGGGCGAACGTCTCGTACTGCCCGAGCACCCGCGAGGCCAGGAACGACAGCAGCATGCCCAGCTCGACGCCGGTGACCTTGCCGCCGACCGCGCCGAGCACCGCGCCACCGGGCGTCGAGGATCGCCGGTCCTCCATCTTGGCGAGCAGCGGCTTCAGCACCGCCCGGAACCCGGCGACGTTGGCCCGGATCCAGCCGGGCCGGTCCACCACCAGGACCGGGGTGTCGTGCGGGGACGGCTCGGTCGTGGCCGCGTCGCCGTCCGGCGCCGCCTCCACCCCCGGCGGGGCCATCCGGGTGAAGCCGCGGACGTGTGCCTCGGACGACTTGGCGTGCCGACGTAGCTCGGCGACGATCGCCCGCGCCTCGTCCCGGCTGACGTCCGGCCCCGGCCGCACGAAGCGGGTCGCGGTCGCCACCGCGAGGTTCCAGTCGACCATCTCGGTTCCACCGATGCTCGTCATGGGTTCACCGTACGGGGGTGGGGGGCTGCGGGGTAGCCGGTCGCCTGCGGCGGGCGGCTTCCCACGTCGTCGGCGTGGCCGCCGTGGGGGTTGCTGTCCTTGCGCCTGCGGCGCGGGGGCCGCTGCGCGGGGCTGTCGGGGTGCGGGGACGGGCCTCCGGGCGGGATTCGGTGAACGGGCTTAGCGGCAGCCGCAGTTGGCGATGGTGGAGGCCATGCGGTCCAGGGCCTTCTGGGCGGACTGGGGGTCGGTGGTGCCGGTGGTCATGAAGGCGAAGGCAAGGAGGCGGCCGTCGGCGTCGACGACGGTGCCGGCGAGGGTGTTGACGCCGGTGAGGGTGCCGGTCTTGGCGCGTACGGTGCCGGCGCCGGCGGTGTCGCCGACGTAGCGGCCGCTGAGGGTGCCGGTGAAGGCGGCCACCGGGAGGCCGGTGACGACCGGGCGGAGCTCGGGCTTGGCGGGGGCGGCGGCGAGCAGCAGGAGGTGGGAGAGGAGGTTCGCGGAGACCTTGTCGTCGCGGTTCAGGCCACTGCCGTCCTCGAAGACCGCGCCGGCGAGCGGGAGATGCTGGGCGGCCAGCGCGTTGTGCACCGCCTTGGCCGCGCCGTCGAAGCTGGCGGGCTGGTGCGCGCCGAGCGCGGCCTGACGGGCCAGCGCCTCGGCGATGTCGTTGTCGCTGTAGGTCAGCATCCGCTCGACGAGGGCGGAGAGCGGGAGGGAGTGGACGGCGGCGATCCGGCCGGCGTTCTTGGGGGCCCGGGCCTCTTCGGGGTCGCCGCTGACGGTGATGCCGCGCTCCTTGAGGAGGTCCGCGAAGGTGTGGGCGGCGTCGGCGGCCGGGTCGGTGGAGCGCGGCGCGGGGCCGTGGTCGCTGTCGTCGAGCCGGGCCTCGTCGGTCATCAGGGCGGTGACCGGGGCGAGGTTCTCGTTGGGGCCGATGGGGTGCTGGACGGGGCCCGCGTAGGCGCCGGTGTCGTAGCCGAGGCCGACGGTGGTGAGCTTGCGCTGCTTGAGGGCGCGGGCGGTGGCGTCGGCGAGGTCGCGCAGGCTGGCCGGTCGCTCGCCGGGGCCGGGGCGGGACGGCCGGGCGGTGAGGGTCGGATCGCCGCCGCCGACCAGGACGATCCGGTCCCTGCCGGCCAACACCACGCCGGTGTCGATGCGGTGCTCGGCACCGCGCAGCGAGAGCGCGGCCACCGCGGTGGCCAGCTTGACCGTCGAGGCGGGGGTGGCCGGGGCGTCCGGCTGCTCGCCGAAGACCTGCCGGCCGGCCGCGACGTCCACGACGGACGCGGACCGCAGCGGGCCCAGCGCCGGGTCCGTCAGCAGCGGCGTCAGCGCGTCGGCCAGCCCCGCGTCGGTGGGCACCGGCGCCGCGCCGCGGCCCGCCGGGCCCCGCGCCGGCCCGCCGAGCGCGGTCAGCACGGCCGGCGCGCTGGGCGCCGGCCCGGGTGCCCGGCCGTCATCGTGATGCTCGCCACCTGTCGCCGGACCGGGGACCGCGGCCGCCCGCTCGGCCGTACGCTGACCGGAGTCCCACGGCCCGGCCGCCGCCACCGCGACGACCGCGACCGCCAGACCGGTGGCAGCGGACACCGCGGTCAGCTGCCAGGTCTGCCGCGTGTGCCGCGGTGCGGCCTGCCACGCCTGCCGGGCGGCGTCCGACGTCGCGTGCGCGGTGCGCTGTGCGGACCGCGCCGCGCTGCGCGCGCAGCCCCCGGCCCGGCGTGCCGCCAGCCGCGCGGAACGCTGCGCCGATTGCCATCTGACCTGCCACATTCGGGTCTCGGGCACTTCGGACCAGCCCCTTTCGCCACCACACACCTGCGTGGGGGACACTTAATCACCAGACGTATGTGTTGATCATGGAGGAGCCACCCGTGGAGTTCGACGTCACCATCGAGATCCCGAAGGGTTCGCGGAACAAGTACGAGGTGGACCACGAGACCGGTCGGATCCGCCTGGACCGTCGACTCTTCACCTCGACCAGCTACCCGGCCGACTACGGCTTCGTCGAGGACACCCTCGGCGAGGACGGCGACCCGCTGGACGCGCTGGTCATCCTGGACGAGCCGACCTTCCCCGGTTGCCTCATCAAGTGCCGCGCCATCGGCATGTTCCGCATGACGGACGAGGCCGGCGGCGACGACAAGCTGCTGTGCGTCCCCGCCTCGGACCCGCGCGTCGAGCACCTCCGCGACATCCACCACGTCTCGGAGTTCGACCGCCTGGAGATCCAGCACTTCTTCGAGGTCTACAAGGACCTGGAGCCCGGCAAGTCCGTCGAGGGCGCCAACTGGGTCGGCCGCACCGACGCCGAGGCCGAGATCGAGCGCTCCTACAAGCGCTTCGAGGCGCAGGGCGGGCACTGACCCGACCGGAGCCGATCCGGCGGGGCACACCCACCGGCGCGCTCTGATTTCCGTACGCGAACGGGCGGCCCCCATCTGGGGGCCGCCCGTCGTGCGTGTCGCGGGTCGGGCTAGAACCCTCGGGTCCGCTTGGCCGCGCGGCGCCCGCCGGCCGCCTCGGTGATCCCGGGCGCCCGCAGGAACAGCCGGGCGACCTCACCACCGAGGTTGACCCCGACGGCGATCGCCAGCGCCAGCGAGGCGGCCTTGATCAGCGACGAGAAGCCCTCCAGCAGGTTGCCCTGGGCGAAATTGAGCAGCCCGAAGTAGGTCGCGCTACCGGGGAGCAGCGGCCCGATCGCCGCCGTCACGTAGGGCAGCGCCGAGGCGTAGCGGTACCGGGAGAGCAACTGGCCGAAGAGGCCGACGAGTCCGGCGGCGATGGCGGTGGAGGGCACCGCGTTGAAGCCGGCCCGGAAGGTCAGCACCCCGTACACCACCCATGCGACCCCGCCGTTTATGGTCGCGAACGCCACGGTGTGGCGCTCCTGTTGGAGCAGCACGCAGAACGCCAGCGCCAGCAGCATCGACGCCACGATCTGCACCACCGGCTCGTTGTAGACCTGCAACGCCTGCTGCGGGTGGAGCCGTTGGAGGCCGGGGTCGGCCTGGAGTCCGACGTAGAGCACGGACAGCACGCCGACGACGATGCCGACGATCAGGTAGCCGACCTCCAGCAGTCGCGCGGAGGCGGTGATGTAGTAGCCGGTCAGCCCGTCCTGGACGCTGGCGACCAGCGCCCGCCCCGGGATCAGCGCGAACAGCCCACCGGTGATGACCGCGGAGAACTGCACGTTGGAGTGCGTCAGCCCGAAGGCCAGCCCGATCGCGGCCGGCGGCATCGCCGCGACCACGAACTGGTAGAACTCCGGCAGCCCGCGCCCCGACGCCAACCAGGCCAGCCGGTCGCCGAGCATCGAGCCGATCGCCGCCGCGACGAACACCAGCAGCCCACCGCCGACCAGCATGGACGCCGCGCCGGACAGCAGCCCCGAGGCCACCGTCAGCGCCCAGCTCGGATACGGGTGCCGATTACGGCGTATCTCCGCCAGCCCGCGGTACGCCTCCTCCAGGCTGATCCCTTCCGACGTGATCTCGTCGACCAGTCGGAAGACCGCCGAGAGCCGGGTGTAGTCCACCCCGCGCCGCCGCACCGTCCGGCTGGCGGTGAGCGGATCGTCGATCAGCGACGGCTGGTACGAGATCGACAGCAGGGTGAAGGTGACGGTCGGCTCGACCCGCTCCAGCCCGTAGGCGTGCGCGACGCCGAACATCGCCGCCTCGACGTCCTCGGCGCCCTCGCCGCCGGCCAGCAGAATCTCCCCGATACGCAGCGTCAGGTCCAGGACACGGGGGACGGCGGGGCCACCACCCTCCTCCTCGACCCGCTCGACGCGCTCGGGGACCGGCCGCTCGTGGATCGGCATCCGCAGCATGGTGCGCATCCGGTCCTGCCACGGCGCTTCCTTGGTCAGGCTGAGCACCGGGATGCCATGCGGCGGCGTGAACGCCGGCAACAGCGACTGCCCGGTGGTGCTCCCCGGCCGCGCGAACGCCGACCCCTCGGGCTCGGCCGGCGTCTCCGGCAGCAGCCCCTCCGGCAGTGCGAACTCCGAAGTGGGGTGCTCCTCCTCGGGCGGCGGTGGCAACGGAACGCCCAGCGGCGGGGTGAAGGCGCTGCGCACCTCGTCCGGTTGCGGCTTGCGCTCCTCCTCCGAGGTGCCGTTGCCGTTGCTGCGTGGTGAATCCGACGCCACGTCTCTCCGCTCCTCGTTCCTACGCCTCCCGCCGACGGGTCATGCACACGATGCCGCATCCCGGGACACCGCGCTCCCCCGGGGCCCCTCCCCCTTTCCGACTCCCCTGCAGAACCGCCCACCTGGGCCCCCGCAGCCGTCGCCCCGCCCAAAGTCCTTCTATCGATGGACACCCGCCGAACGGCCTCCGCGTACCCCCAGACGTACCGGACATGTAGCCGGAGTACGTACGAACTCGGCGGCCGGCCCACGGACGGCAAGCCGGCAACGACGCACGCCGACAGCCGGAGAGCCGGCGGACGGGACGGGCCGACAGCTATCTGACGGCTGGACCGACCCACCGGCGGAAAGTCGGCAACGGCGCGGGCCGGAGGGGATGTCCCGGGGTGCGCCCGCAGGATCTGGAGCAAAGCCCCGGGCATTCCTCATCTACAGACCAGAGGCGCCCGCACCGAGGACGTACCCCGGGACAGCCCCTCCGGCCCCACCCCGTAAGGGAACCCGCAAGGGGCCCGCCCCCACCAAGCCGCAGGCAAACAATCAAGCCAAACAAGCCACCCACGACGGGAAAGCCAAAAAGAAAGCCGGGCCCAAAAAATCACGGGCCCAGCGCAGCGTCACCGCTTGGCGTGCCGCCCCCGGCCCTGCGACCGTCCCGCGACCGCCGGCGCCTCGGCCACCGCACCCGCCGGCGCCTTCTTCGCCTTGCTCCGCGCCCGCAGAAACTCGATGACCACCGGCACCACGGAGATCAGCACGATCGCCACGAGGATCAGCTCGATGTTCTTGTGCACGAACTCGACGTTGCCCAGCGCGGCGCCCAGCAGCGTCACCCCGGCCCCCCACAACGTCCCCCCGATGACGTTGAAGGTGATGAAGGAGCGGTAGTTCATCCCGCTCACGCCCGCGATGATCGGCGTGAACGTCCGCACGATCGGCACGAAACGGGCCAGGATCAACGACTTGGGGCCGTGCTTCTCGAAGAAGGCGTGCGCCTTCTCGACGTTCTCCTGCTTGAACAGCCGGGAGTCCGGCCGCTTGAACAGCGACGGCCCGACCTTCCGCCCGAAGAGGTATCCGGCCTGGTCACCCAGCACGGCCGCCAGCACCACCAGCACGCACACCAGCCACAGCGGCTTGTCCAGCTTGTTCGCCGTCACCATCAGACCGGTGGTGAACAGCAGTGAGTCACCCGGCAGGAAGAAGCCGATCAGCAGCCCGGACTCCGCGAAGACGATGAGCAGGACGCCGATCAGGCCGAAATTCGCGATCAAGAAGTCCGAGTTCAGCCACTGGGGACCGAGCGCGAGAGTATTCACGGGGTGAAGGCTCCTGGGTCGAGGGCGCCCGGCTCGCGCGGTGCGACGAGCGGAAGCAAGGGGCAGGCGCAGTGTGCGGCCCAAAGCTATCAACGCACTATGACGCCTCGTGGTTCCAGCCGCGCACCCGGGCCACCCACCCCACGGCCCGGCCCCACACCGCCCCGGGCCACCCCGACCGCCCCCGACGCCCCGCACCGGCGCCCCACCCGACCGCCCCCGACCGCTGGCTGGCCCCGCCACCCCAGGTGATCCTGGCCGCAACGACAGGAAGGTACGGGTCATGGGCATCGAGGAGTACGGCGGCGGACAACTGGCGCAGTCGGACGTCCTGGTCGTGACGACCAACGACGTGCCGGGTTTTCACGTGAAGCAGGTGATCGGCGAGGTCTTCGGCCTCACCGTCCGTTCCCGACACCTCGGCAGCCAGATCGGCGCGGGCCTGAAGTCGATGATCGGTGGTGAGCTGCGCGGGCTCACCAAGACCCTCGTCCAGACCCGCAACCAGGCCATGGAGCGGCTGGTGGAACAGGCCCGCTCCCGCGGCGCCAACGCGGTCCTGATGTTCCGCTTCGACGTCACCGAGGCCGCGGACGTCGGCACCGAGGTCTGCGCCTACGGCACGGCCGTGGTCCTGGAACCCCAGGGCTGACGCCGGCCGTTCGGCCCGTCACACGCGCCCGCCGTCGCACACGCCCGCCGTCACGCGTTGCGCACCGCACACCATCACGCGTTCCGCACCGCGTTCGCCAGCATCGCGTCCCGCATGTAGACCGCCAGCCCCGGCCGGATCGCCTCGTAGGTGGCGGTGAACCGCTCGTCCGCGACGTACATCTCGCCGAGCCCGGTGTGGATCTCGTAGCTGCACTCGTAGTAGCCGCGGCCGATGAACCGCCGGTGTTCCTCGGCGACGTCCATCGCCGCCTCGGACTCGGCCGGTACGCCCCGCGCGAGCAGCCCCGCCATCTTCTGGTGGATGGCGTCGAACTCCTCCTTCAGCCGCTGCCAGTCCTCCTTGGTGTACGCCGCGGTCCGGCGCTGCGACTCCTTGTAGGGGTCGGTGCCGCCCCAGCGCCGCTCCGCCTCCGCGGCGTACGCGTCGGGGTCGAAGTCGCCGAAGACCTCGAACTTCTCCTCCGGAGTAAGCCGTACGTTCATCCTGCGTGCCTCCATTGCGTGTTCGACGGCGGCGGCCATCTTCCGGAGCTTCTCGATCCGCGTGCTCAGCAACTCGTGCTGGCGCCGCAGGTGTTCCTGCGGGTCCGCGGCCGGGTCGTCCAGGAGGGCCGCCACCTCGTCGAGCGGAAAGCCCAATTCCCGGTAGAACAGGATCTGTTGGAGCCGGTCCAGGTCGGCGTCGCCGTAGCGCCGGTGACCGGCGCGGCTGCGCTCGCCGGGGACCAACAGCCCGATCTCGTCGTAGTGGTGCAGGGTGCGCACCGTGACGTTGGCGACATCGGCGACCTGGCCTACCGAATAACTCACTTCCGCTCCCTCGTCGGTCGTCGGTACGCGCTTCACGATGGGTCCTCACGCCGCGTGAGGTGCAAGTCCGGATGGTGAAAAGCCGGTGAGGCGGCCGAGGGGCGGGTGAGATCCTCCGCGCATGCTCGGAATAACGGATCTGCCCACGTATCTGGCGGGCCTCGCCCTGATCATCCTGCTGCCGGGACCGAATTCGCTGTACGTCGTCTCGGTGGCCGCCCGGCGCGGCCGCCGGGTCGCGTACCGGGCCGCGGCGGGCGTGGTGTGCGGCGACACGGTGCTGATGACGCTGTCCGCGGGCGGGGTGGCCTCGCTGCTGAAGGCCAGTCCGGTGCTGTTCGGCGTCGTGAAGTTCGCCGGCGCGGGCTATCTGACGTGGCTGGCCGTCGGGATGCTGCGCGGCGCCTGGTCGCTGTGGCGCGGCGGTCGGGCGTCCCGCAGGGCCCTGCGGGAGCAGGCCACCGGGGCGACGGAGGGGGCGGACGGGGCGCCCAAGGCGGCCGCCGAACGGCCGTTCCGCCGGGCGCTGGTGGTCAGTCTGCTCAACCCGAAGGCGATCCTGTTCTTCATCTCCTTCTTCGTGCAGTTCGTCGACCCCTCTTATGCGCACCCGGTGCTGTCGTTCCTGGCGCTGGGCGCCTGGGCGCAGTTGTTCAGCCTCAGCTATCTGTCGCTGCTGATCTTCGGCGGGACGTACCTGGCGGCGACCTTCCGCCGCCGCAAGCGGCTGACGGCCGGGCTGTCCGCGGGCGCCGGCGCCGCCTTCCTCGGCTTCGCCGCGAAGCTGTCGCTGGCCAGCGCGGGCTGACGGCGAAGGAACGCAAAGCCCCGAGCGGGCCGGGTCCAAGGGGCCCGGCCCGCTCGCGCTTCCACTGGGCGAACCCTGGAGGCCGGCCACCCCCTATGCCCCTATTGTCGGGTTTCAGGAGGTGCGTCCATGCCCGTGCACGACGTCAACGTCGCCGTCATCTACTACTCAGCGACCGGCACCGTCGCCGAGTTGGCCCGGCTGCTCGCCGACGCCGCCGAGCACGCGGGCGCCGACGTGCGGCTGCGCCGGGTCGCCGAGCTCGCCCCGCAGTCCGCCATCGACACCAACCCCGCCTGGGCGGCCAACGTCACCGCCACCGCGGACATCCTGGAGGCCACCCACGACGACGTGCTCTGGGCCGACGCGGTGCTGCTCGGCTCCCCCACCCGCTTCGGCAACGTCGCCTCCCAGCTCAAGCAGTTCCTGGACACCCTGGGCGGCCTCTGGCAGCAGGGCCGGCTGGCCGACAAGGTCTACAGCGGCTTCACCGCCTCCGCCACCCAGCACGGCGGCCAGGAGTCCACCCTCCTGGCGCTCTACCACACCGTCCACCACTTCGGCGGCATCCTCATCGCCCCCGGTTACACGGACCCGGCGAAGTTCACCGACGGCAATCCGTACGGCACTTCGCACGTCGGCGGCCCGGACACCCCGCTCGACGCCCCCGCCCGCACCGCCGCCCGCGTCCAGGCGGAGCGCGTGGTGAAGTTCGCCAAGGCCATCAAGGCCGGCCTGCACGCCGCGAGTTGAGAGAGGGCCGCAGCAGATGACGCTCCACAAAGGCGCCTTGGACCGCGACCGCCGGCGCACCCACCCGGTCAACCCCTTCTACGGGGAGGCCGACCCGGTCGCCGGGATGGACACCGAGCCGCCGCGGCGCACCCTCCCCGACGGCCCGCTCGCGCCGCACGCCGCCTACCAGTTCGTCCACGACGAGCTGATGCTGGACGGCAACGCCCGGCTCAACCTCGCCACCTTCGTCACCACGTGGATGGAGCCGCAGGCCGACGTCCTGCTGGCGGAGTGCCGGGACAAGAACATGATCGACAAGGACGAGTACCCGCGCACCGCCGAACTGGAGCGGCGGTGCGTGGCGATGCTCGCCGACCTGTGGCACGCGCCCGACCCGAGCGCCACCATCGGCTGCTCCACCACCGGCTCCAGCGAGGCGTGCATGCTCGCCGGCCTGGCCCTCAAGCGCCGTTGGGCGGCCCGCAACCGCGACCGCTATCCCGCCGCCGCCCGCCCCAACCTCGTCATGGGCGCCAACGTCCAGGTCTGCTGGGAGAAGTTCTGCAACTTCTGGGAGGTCGAGGCTCGCCAAGTGCCCATGGACGGCGAGCGGTTCCACCTCGACGCGGAGCGGGCCGTCGCGCTCTGCGACGAGAACACCATTGGCGTCGTCGCCATCCTCGGGTCCACCTTCGACGGCTCCTACGAGCCGGTGGCACACATCTGCGGGGCGCTCGACGCGCTCCAGGAGCGCACCGGCCTGGACGTCCCGGTCCATGTGGACGGCGCGTCCGGCGCCATGATCGCCCCGTTCCTCGACCCGGACCTGGTGTGGGACTTCCGCCTGCCCCGGGTGGCCTCGATCAACACCTCCGGCCACAAGTACGGCCTGGTCTACCCCGGCGTCGGCTGGGCGCTGTGGCGCGACCAGGACGCGCTCCCCGAGGAGTTGATCTTCCGCGTCA
This sequence comes from Streptomyces sp. NPDC057743, assembly GCF_042798755.1. Lineage (NCBI taxonomy): Bacteria > Bacillati > Actinomycetota > Actinomycetes > Kitasatosporales > Streptomycetaceae > Streptomyces > Streptomyces sp. NPDC057743. Next base: position 52,145 of record NZ_JBHVJX010000033.1, on the reverse strand, counting down.
ACTATCTGGGCGGCGAGATGCCCACCTTCGCCCTCAACTTCTCCCGCCCCGGCGCCCAGGTCGCCGCCCAGTACTACACCTTCCTGCGGCTGGGCCGGGAGGGCTACCGCGCCGTCCAGCAGGCCACCCGCGACGTGGCCCGCTCGCTGGCCGAACGGATCGCGGCGCTGGGCGACTTCCGGCTGCTGACCCACGGCGACCAACTACCGGTCTTCGCCTTCACCACCGCCGACGGCGTCACCGCCTTCGACGTCTTCGACGTGTCCCGGCGGATGAAGGAGCGCGGCTGGTTGATCCCCGCCTACACCTTCCCGCCCGACCGCCAGGACCTCTCGGTGCTGCGGGTGGTCTGCCGCAACGGCTTCTCCATGGACCTCGCCGACCTCTTCATCGCCGACCTGGAGCAGCTGCTCACCGAACTCCGCCGCCAGCCAAGCCCGTTGGGCCGCCCGGAGAACGTCGCCACGGCCTTCCACCACTGACGCCCCGCGGGCCCCTCCCGCCCGTCAGTCCGCGTCCGCGTCCCCCGTCGCGTACGGGTTGCGCTCCCCCTCCGCGAGCACGCCGACGAACGGTTCCCCCTCGCCCGCGAAGACGTACGCCCCGCCCTCGATCCGCTCGATCAGCCCGCGCGTCCAGGCCGCGCCGCTGTCCGAGCCGTGCACCCACATCCGCATGATCTCGCCGATGTGGCCGAGCCGTTCGGGCCCCTCCTCGGGCAGGTAGGACGAGGTGACGGTGGCCCGCCACTCCGTCAGCGCCCGGACCCGCTCCTTGAGCAGCGCCACCGCCTCGTCCCGCGGCAGATCGACCATGAAGCCGATCCCGGCGCTCATCAGGTCGGTCCTCGGGTCGCGCTGGGAGAGCGCCGCCCGCAGCAGCGCGAAGTACTCCGCCTCGCCCTCGGGCGTCAGCTCGTACTCGGTGCGCGGCGGACCGCCGGCGGTGCTGGGCGCCACGTCGTGGGCGTGCAGCAGCCCCTGCTTCGCCAGTTGCTTCAGCGCGTGGTAGATCGACCCGGGCTTGGCGTTGGACCACTCGTGCGCGCCCCAGAAGTCCAGGTCGTTGCGGATCTGATAGCCGTGCGCCCGGCCGTGCTGCCGCACGGCCCCCAGCACCAGCAGCCGGATCGCCGACATCACCACCCCAATCCGGGAGCGCCTCGTGCACGCGCCCTGCCGCCAGCCTAGAGCGCCGGCCGCGGGGGCCGCCGGTCACCCCTCCCGGGCCGCCCGCTCCCGGTCCACCAGCTCGAAGGCCGTCGCGCCGTCCAGGGATTCCCGGACGACGTCGGCGTGGCCCGCGTGCCGGGCGGTCTCCTCGATCAGGTGCAGCAGCAGCCAACGCATCGACTGCCGGGCGCCCTTGGGGTACCACGGGGCCTCGGGCAGCGCGAAGGTGTCGTCGAGGCTCGCCACGGAGCGGATGAACTTCTCCGTGCCGACCGCGACCTCGTCCCAGAACGCCAGCATCCCCGCGACGGTCTCGCCGTCCTGGAGCTGGAAGCTCAGATGCCAGTTGCTCTGATCGCGCGGGATGACGGGTTCCTGTCCCTGCGCCATCCCCACCCAGCGCTGCTCGACCTCCGCGAGGTGCTTGATCAGCCCGCCCACCGACAACTCGCTGGCGCTGGGCCGCTGGTTGGCCTGCTCGTCGGTCAGCCCGAGGGCCGCCCGCCGCACCCCGCCGCGCTGCGCCTGAAGGAAGGCCAGCAGCGCGCCGCGCTCGTCACCGGGGGCCTCGGCAGGGACAAAAGTGGGCATGGGATCACCTTTCGTAGCGCCGGCCGCTCGGGCGTCGCGGTGGGCCGGTACCGAACCGCCCGGCCGCCTTCCGGCACTCCGCACGCTACGGACCGCCTAGGACGGGACGTGTCCTATATCCGGGCGGCCTGCTGTCCCGGGGCGGCCTGCTACAGCGGGAATACCGACCGCCCGTGCTGGATCGACACCCACTTCTGGGTCGTGAACGCCTCGACCGTGGACTCGCCGTTCAGCCGCCCGATCCCGGAGAACTTCTCGCCGCCGAAGGCCACTTGCGGCTCGTCGTGCACCGTCCCGTCGTTGACGTGGATCATCCCGGTCTCTATCCGCTGGGCGATCCGCGCCCCGCGCTCCACATCGGCGGTGTGCACCGCCCCGCTGAGCCCGTAGGGGGTGTCGTTGGCTATCCGCACCGCCTCGTCCTCGCCGTCGAACGGCACCAGCAGCGCCACCGGCCCGAACAGCTCCTGGCCGTGCAGGGCGGAGTCCGTCGGCAGTCCGGCCAGCACGGTCGGCTCGACGAGATTGCCCTCCGTACGGCCGCGCAGCAGCGCGGTGGCCCCCTCCGCGACGGCCCGGTCGACCAGCGAGGTCAGCGACTCCGCCTGGAAGGTGTTGATGAGCGGGCCGATCTGGGTGCGCGGATCGCGCGGGTCGCCGGTCCGCAGCGCCGCCACCTTGGCCACGAACTTCTCGGTGAACTCGGCCTCCACCGCACGGTCCAGCAGCACCTTGTTGGCGGCCATGCAGACCTGGCCCTGGTAGACGAAGCGGCTGAAGACCGCGGCGTCCACCGCGTAGTCGACATCGGCGTCGTCCATCACGATCAGCGCGCTGTTGCCGCTGAGTTCGAGGATCACCCGCTTGAAGTGCCCGGCGCTGACCGCCGCGACGTGCCGGCCGACCTTGTCCGACCCGGCGAACGAGATCACCCGGGGCACCGGGTGCTCGATCAGCGCGTCCCCGATCTCCGCGATGTCGGTGACCAGGACGTTGAGCAAACCGGCCGGCAGCCCCGCGTCCTGGAACAGCTTGGCGATCAACCCACCGCCGGTGATGGGGGTGTTCTGGTTGGGCTTGATGACCACGGCGTTGCCCAGCGCCAGCGCCGGCGCCACGGACTTCATCGAGATCAGGAACGGGAAGTTGAACGGGCTGATCACCCCGATCACCCCGGCCGGCCGGGTGTAGACGCGGTTCTCCTTGCCGTCCACCGGCGAGGGGAGGATCCGGCCCTGCGGCCGCAGCGCGAGCTGGATCGCCTCGCGGACGAACTCCTTGGCGAGCCGGACCTCGTACTGGGCCTTGATCCGGGTGCCGCCCAGCTCCAGGACGAGCGCGTCGGCGATCTCGTCCTCGTGCTCCTCGATCAGGCGCAGCAGCCGCTCGGTGACCTGCCGCCGCTCGTAGGGGTTGCGCAACGCCCAGTCCCGCTGCGCCCGTTCGGCAGCGCGGTAGGCCGCATCGACCTGGTCCACGCCGGCGACCGTGATCGACGCCAGCTTCTCCTGGTCGTAGGGGTTGAAATCGATGATGTCCCACGAGCCACTGCCGGCCCGCCACTCACCGTCGATGAACTGGTAGGCCAGGTCTGCGAAGAAGGACATGGCATCCCTACTCTGTGCGGCACTGCTCTGCGGGGGGGGGCTGATCCAGCGTCATCCTACTGCTGGGTCACGTGAGTTGGAGGAGTCCCCGCAGCAGATCCCGGGTCTCCGACGGGTTCGGACTGTCCTCCTGGAGCTGATCCATCGCCCGCTCGTACTGGGCGACCTCCTCCGCCTTGTCCACATAGAGGGCGCTGGTGAGCTGCTCCAGATAGACCACGTCGGATAGATCGGACTCCGGGAAGCGCAGCATGGTGAACGACCCGCTCTCCCCCGCATGCCCACCGAAGTTGAACGGCATCACCTGGAGCCGCACATTGGGCTGCTCCGAGATGTCGATCAGATGCTTCAACTGGCCCCGCATCACGGCCCGTCCGCCGTACGGGCGGCGCAGCGCGGCCTCGTCCAGGACGCAGTGCAGCTGGGGCGCCCGCTCCGATATCAGCAGCTTCTGCCGCTCCTGGCGCAGCGCCACCCGGCGCTGGATGTCGGCCGCCGACGCGCCCTGCATGCCGCGCGAGACCACCGCGTGCGCGTACTCCTCGGTCTGCAACAGCCCGTGGACGAACTGCACTTCGTAGACGCGGATGTGGGAGGCCGCCCCCTCCAGACCCACATACGTCTGGAACCATCCGGGGAGCACGTCGCTGTAACTGTGCCACCAGCCCGCGACGTTCGCCTCCTTGGCCAATGCGAGCAGCGCCTCGCGCTCCCGCTCGTCGCTCACGCCGTAGAGCGTGAGGAGATCTGCGACATCGCGTGCCTTGAAGCTCACCCTGCCCAACTCCATGCGGCTGATCTTCGATTCGGACGCACGGATCGAGTAGCCGGCCGCTTCACGGGTTATCCCGCGCGACTCACGCAGCCGACGGAGCTGGGATCCGAGCAGGATCCGCCGCACCACCGACCCGCCCGACTCACTTGCGGACACCTCTCTGACCCTCCTGTGACCCCACCCCGTCCAACAGTGGGGCGCAGTCTGCCATGTCCAGGCTTCATTCAGTGCTCATGTGGTTACTGATATGTGCGGCTCCCGCAAGCCCTCCACAAGAAAACACAGGAAGAATACGGCGCTTATGCGGCCAGCCCTACGCAATCACGTCAGCTGCACGTGCATCTGCCCTTGCATCTGTCCTACGCATTGGGAACCATGGGCGTCGCACGCATGCACGCTCGTGAAAGATCCGCCAGATCCCCCGGCTGACCGGCCTGGGTCATGACGTCCGCGAACGCCAGGAGTGCCTCGCATGGGGACCAAGGTTTCGACCATGCTCGATTTCGAGCCGTTATGGCAGGGCTTCCCTCCCGTCGACCCCTTGGCCGCCTCCGGTTCCGCGTCCTGCCCGCTCCCGCCGCACTACGAATCCGTCGGCGGCGCCCGGAAGTTCACCCGCGAGACACTCGCCGGCTGGGGCCTGGAGGACCTCTTCGACGGCGTCGGCCTGGTGGTCTCCGAGCTCGTCACCAACGCGCTGCGGCACGCGGTCCTCGCCGTCCCCGAACACCCGGACTTCGGCACCGACTTCGCGACGAACGGCCTGCCGGCCCGACTCCACCTGATGCGCTGGTCCTCCCGGCTCGTCTGCGCGGTGCGGGACCCCAGCGACGCCTCGCCGGAGGCCGGCGAGGCGGACTCCGCCGACGAATCGGGCCGCGGGCTCTATCTCGTGGACTCCTTCAGCGACAGCTGGGGTTGGCACCGGCTCCCCGGAGGCCGCCCCGGCAAGATCGTGTGGGCTCTCTTCCGGCTGCCGTGACGCCGGCCCGGCGCGGACCGCCGGCCCCTGGCACAACGGGCGCCCGCCATAAGGCGGGCGCCCGCTTTCGTGTGCGTCAGTCGCGCACCAGGTGGTCGAACTCCCCGTCCTTCACGCCCAACAGCATCGCCTCGACCTCGGCCGGCGTGTAGACCAGCGCCGGGCCGTCCGGGAAGCGGGAGTTGCGTACCGCTATGTCGCCCCCGGGCAGCTTCGCGAACTCCACGCAGGATCCCTGGGAGTTGCTGTGCCGACTCTTCTGCCAGCGCACGTCCCGGAGATCCGTTGCGGCCATGCCGTTGTATGCGTGGGGCACAGGGCTCTCCCGGTGGTGTACGCGGCGGTAACGGTGTCAACTGCCCGGGATCATAGCTGCGTTCACATGCCGATGCATGCGCAGATGCACGTGCACGACAGCCGGTGCCGGGTCGGTCACATTTTGTTGAGCACCTTCCCCAAAGCGTCCGTCACAATCGACCGCCAGCCGCCGCCCATGATGCGGTGCGCCTGCACCTGGTACGGGTCATCGGGGTCGAAGCCCTCGTGGACGAGGAAGAGACGCGTGCCGCGCCCTTCGGGTTCCAGGGTCCATGTGAGGGTCCAGTCGGCGCGGTTGCCCTGCCCCTCGTCGGCGTCCCGCCAGCGCAGCCGCAGCATCCGCTCGGCCTCGAAGGCGACGACCTCGGCGACGACCGTGCCGGAGAAGTTGCTGTTCGGCCGGGGCAGCGTCCGCATCTCGTAGAGGTGCCCGACCGCCAGCCGGAAATCGCCGGGCATCATCCACTGGGCGAGCAACTCCGGCTCGGTCAGCGCCCGCCAGACCTTGGCCGGCGGATGCGGCAGGAAGTGGTCGAGGCGGAGCGTCGTCGCGTCCGCCGGGTCGTCGTCGGGGGCCGGGAAACCGTGGGTGTTCATTGCGCCTCTTCGTGGGGGATGCGGTCGAGCAGCTCGGCCAGGCCCGCCAACTTCGCGCGCCAGAACCGCTCGTAGGGTCCGAGCCAGTCCTGCACCTCGCTCAGCGGCGCCGCCTCCAGGCGGTAGATCCGCTGCCGACCGGCCCGCTGCTCGCTCACCAGGCCGGCCTGGCGCAACACCTTCAGATGCTCGGACAGGCTCGGCCGGCTCATCGCGAAGTGCGCGGCCAGCCGCTGGACGGGCTGCGGTCCGTCGTCGCGCAGCAGGCGGAGCACCTCGCGCCGGGTGGCGTTGGCGAGCGCCGCGAAGACCCGGTCCTGGTCCGGTTCGGACGGGGCGGTGCGCGGCGGTACGGGAGCGGCGTTCACACCCGCAAAAATAGGTAGGAGTTTCCCTACGTGTCAAACGTAGGGAAACTCCTACCGGTCGCGAGGGGTGACGCCGGCTGCCGGGGGCGGTCCCTCGCGAGGCTCAGGTCACCGCGAGGAGTACGGCAGCAGCGCCATCTCCCGGGCGTTCTTGATCGCGCGGGCCAGCTGCCGCTGCTGCTGGGCGGAGACCCGGGTCACCCGGCGACTGCGGATCTTGCCGCGGTCCGAGATGAACTTCCGCAGCAGGTCGGTGTCCTTGTAATCGATGTAGGTGATGCCGGCCGCGTCCAGCGGGTTGGGACGCGGCCCGGCCTTGCGGCGCGGGTCGTGGCGACGGGGCATGACGGGGCTTCCTTCTACGGGCTACTGCGGGTTACTACGGGCGGAGGGTCCGGTTCCGGGCGGGAAATCGGCCGGTTCACGGGGGAGTTGACACGAAACGGCGTACGACGACCCAGGGGCGAGGGGGCGTCAGGACACGGGGTCGAGCAGTTCGTCGAAGGCGGGCGGCAGGCTCTTCCAGGCCGTCGGGCCGCCGGCGTACTCGGCGTCGGTGAGCAGGCAGGACTCCAACAGGTCGCGCAGCCCGTCGCGGTCCAGTCCGGGCGAGGTGAAGACCAGGTGCTGGCCGCGGTCCCCGTGCTCGGGGTGCCAGTCCAGCGCGGCGGCGGCACGGCGCATCGGCGGCACCATCTCCCAGGCCGCGTCCGGCAGCGCGGCCAGCCACGGCCCGGCGTTCTCCACGCACAGCGCCCCGCCCGCGGCGTCCCAGGACAGCAGCGTGTCCGGCCGGTCGGCCAGCCAGAAGCGGCCGCGGCTGCGCGCCGCCGCACAGCTCAGGTCCTCCAGGGCCGCGTAGAGCCGCCCGGGGTGGAAGGGCCGGTCGCCGCGCCAGACGTAGGTGGCCACGCCGGCCGCGTCGGCCTCCTGCGGCAGCAGCGCGCAGGCCGGGTGCTGCCGCAGCGCGGCCGCCTCCACGTCGAAGCCGGCCACCGCGGCGGCGGCCAACTCCGGGGAGTCCACGGCAACTTTGCGGGCCATCGGGTGCAGCTGCGCCAGCAGCGCGCGGTCGGCCTCGTCCGCGGCCTCCTCCCCCTCGGCCAGCGCCAGCACGGAGGGGTACTCCAGCTGGCGCGCCCAGGTGTCGGCGACCGTGCGCTGGTCGGAGGCGGCGGCCGCCAGGCCGGCCTCGGCCAGGTCGTCCCCGTTGGCGAGGTAGGGCAGCAGCAGCGCCGGGTCGACCGCCGTCAGCACCCCGGTCAGCGCCAGTCGCTCGCTGCCGCACGCCGTGACCACCTCGGCCATCGCCTTCGGCTCGACCGAGTCCCACAGCTCGACGATCGCCAGCCGGCAGGTCCGGCCCGCGGCCAGCCGCTCCAGCTCGGGCACGAGGTCCTCGCGCAGCGCACAGCAGGCGCAGTCGTTGACCAGCGGCGCCTCGCCGGCATCCAGCATGCCGCCGGCGTCCCGGACGGTGCGGCGCACCGTGCCGTCGGCCGCCGAGGCCAGGTCGTGGTGGAGGGCGACGCTGCCGGGGACGGTCCGCAGCAGCCGCTCGACGACGGCCCGCCGGGCGTCCGCGTGCAGCCCGCCCACCAGCACGACGCTCAGCCGCTCCATCAGCGGGCCCCGCGCTTGCCGTACCGGCGCTCGAACCGCTCGACCCGGCCGGCGGTGTCCAGCACCCGGGCGGTGCCCGTGTAGAAGGGGTGGCTCGCCGAGGAGATCTCGACGTCAACGACGGGGTAGGTGCGGCCGTCCTCCCACTCGATCGTCTTGTCGCTCGTCATCGTCGAGCGGGTCAGGAAGGCGAAGTCCCCGGCCCGGTCGCGGAAGACGACGGGCCCGTACGGGGGGTGGATTCCGTGCTGCATCGGACCTCAGCGCTCCTCTCGGAAGGTGACGTGCCGACCGACGACCGGGTCGTACTTGCGCAGGTGCAGGCGGTCGGGGTCGTTACGGCGGTTCTTGCGGGTCACGTAGGTGTAGCCGGTGCCGGCGGTGGACCGGAGCTTGACGACCGGGCGTAGTTCGTTGCGGGCCATGCCGGGTAGTATACGTAAATGGTTTCCATTTTCAATAAGGCCGCAGAGGCCCCGACCACCGGAGGCACCGCACCGTGTCCGCCCACTGCCAACTGACCGGCCGCAAGCCGGGCTTCGGCAAGACCGTCTCGCACTCGCACCGGCGCACCCCGCGCCGCTTCGACCCCAACGTCCACCGCAAGCGCTACTGGCTCCCGAGCGAGGGCCGCCACGTCCGGCTGACCCTGAGCACCAAGGGGATCAAGACCGTCGACGCGATCGGCATCGAGGCCGCCGTCGCCCGCATCCGCGCCCGAGGGGAAAAGGTCTGATGGCCAAGAAGAGCAAGATCGCCAAGAACGAGCAGCGCCGCGCCACGGTCGCCCGCTACGCCGCCCGCCGGGCCGTCCTCAAGGCCGTCATCCGCGACCCGCGCGCCTCCGACGAGGAGCGCCTCGCGGCCCAACAGGAGCTCGCCCGCCAGCCGCGGGACGCCAGCGCCACCCGGGTCCGCAACCGCGACAGCGTCGACGGCCGCCCGCGCGGCTACTTCCGCGCCTTCGGCCTCTCCCGGGTCAACCTGCGCGACCAGGCCCACAAGGGCTATCTGCCGGGCGTCACCAAGTCCAGCTGGTAGCCGTCGCCCGGCCGTCCGTCCCCGGGTGCGACCCCTGGGGCGGACGGCCGGGACGCTCGGGTCATACTGGACAGACCTCCGCAGGCACCCCGACGAAAGCGAGAGCGCCCATGCTGCGCAACGCCCTGGAGCCTTGGCACCTCATCCTGATCGTGGTCGCCCTCGTCCTGGTCTTCGGATCCAAGAAGCTCCCCGACATGGCGCGCGGCCTCGGCCGCTCGATGCGCATCCTCAAGTCGGAGGCCAAGGCCCTCAAGGACGAGCGCACCGCCGAGGCCACCACCCCGGCCGCCGCTCCCGCCGCCCCCAACGAGCAGCCCGCCGGCCGCTAACCGGGCCGGCCCCGGCCGCTCAGCTGTCGCCGCCCTCGTCGATCAGCCGCCGCACCTCGCGGTCGACCAGCCCCAGCTGAGCCTCCGCGACCAGCGGCACCGCGCGCCGCTGCCGCCGCGCCTCGGACGGATCGATCTCCACGGTGACCAGCGCCGGCTCCCACTTGGGCGCCTGCGCCACCACCGCACCCCGCGGGTCCACCACCCGCGAGCCGCCCCAGAACGCGGCGCCGTGCTCGTTGCCGACCCGGTTGACGAAGACCACCCAGCACTGCAACATCCGCGCCGTATAGGACAGCAGGGTGTCCCAGTACAGCCCGGTGTCCATCGCCTCCGGGTCCAGGCTCGCCGCGCTGTTGGTCGGCACGAACAGCACCTCGGCCCCGTCCTGCACCGCCAGCCACGGCAGCACCGGCTGCCAGGCGTCGTTGCACACCAGCGTCGCCCCCCGCCCCCTGTTCGGCGACTTCGCCAGGTCGTACGCGCGCAGCGACTGCCCCGGGCTGACGTGCTTGCGCTCCTCCCAGGCCAGGTAGTTGGGCAGGTAGAGCTTGCGGTGCGCATGCAACAGCGCACCGTCCCCGTAGTACGCCGAGGTGTTGTACGCGCGCAGACTGGTGTGCTCGTGGAAGCCGACCAGCACGTCCGGCCCCAAGGTGCTCAGCTCCCGCAACCGGGGATCGCTCACCTCGACGGACTCGTCCCGCTTCAACGCCCCCAAGTGGTAGCCGTGCAGGCTGAGTTCGGGGAAGACCACGAGATCCGCGCCGTGCGCCGCAGCCTGCTCGATCTGCTCCCGAGCGATCCGGAGGTTCTCCGGCACGTCCCCCAGCACGCAGTCCGTCTGCGCCAGCGCGATGAGCATGGCCCCACTCCCCCTAGATTAATTACGTCTCATAGGCTTTACGGCCTTTCTCCGGATTCTTCCCCAAAGATCCCGTTAAGACGCATCCCACCAACGAGCGAAAGAACGATCCTTCCCGTGCCGAGCGCCGATATCACGCGTTGATCCGCTCGATCCGTCGTGCCCCCGGGCGGCTTCCAGCCGCAGCGTCGCCCGGCAGCGCCGCGCGACGGCCACGGTCGGGCCACCGGCGCGCACGGCGCCGCCCTGACCGGGAAGCCGGTCGAGCGGCCCACCGCATCCGCTCGGCCGGCCACCGGCCCCCAAGGACACCGTCGGCCCCTGGGGCCGTCGCTCACACCCGACGCTTACGGGCCCGGCGCAGCAGCATCGCCCCGCCGAGCAGCAGCCCGCCGCCCGCACCGGCCGCCAGCCCCAGCCGCTCCGCCCCGCTGGACGCCAGCAGCGCCTCCCCCGCCGACTTCCCGGCCCGCGCCACCTCGCCCACCCGCGGGTCGTGCCCGGGACGGGCCTGCGCGGCCTGCTGGGCGCCCCGCGCGGGCGGGGCCGGCCGGGGCTTGTGGTGCGGCTCCGGAGCGGTCCGGTGCGGCGCCGCAGGGGCCCCGTGCGCCGCGACCGGCGCCGGTGGCGGCGGGGCGGCCATCGGCGGCCGGGGCGCCGAACCGTTCCCGCACCCGTTGCCCATGGCGGGGTTCAACAACCCCACCCCGTCAACCGAGTTGCCGCACGCGTTCACCGGCGCGTTCAGCTCCACCTTGACGCTGTTCCCGGACAGCACGCCGGGCGAGTCCGCGGCACCCCCCGCCGCGCCGGTGTCCGCGAACACCGGACCGGCGCCCGCCCCCAGCACCGTTGATGCCGCCGCAACGAGCACGCATGTCTTCAGGCTCTGTCGCATGTCTCCTCACTCCGCAGTCCTCAGCGGCGGGCGTCGCGCCCGCACCCCCCGTGGTGCTCGCACGACCGGGCGGCCGGCAGCGCACGCGCCCGCCGACCGCCCGGTACCGCAAGCGGTGCATCGGCCGAGGCCGATGGCCGTCAGTGGTTCTTGACCCCGTTGGCCGAGAGGACCGGGATGTCGTCCAGGATGTGCGACAGCGGCTCGTCACCCTTGGCCTGCGTCGAGTTCTCGGCGCACTGCTGGTTCTGCGGCGCCGACAGGATCGGGATGTCCTGTACGCCGACGTTGACCAGAGCGATCAGGGACTGGACGTCAGCCTTGATCGGAATGCCGAGGCAGAGGTCGTTCAGGGTGCCGCTGACCAGCCCGAGCTGGGTGCTGAGCTTGCCGTGCGTCGTCGAGTTGCCGTAGATGGACTTCGACCCGTTGCCGTTGACCGTGGAGGTGCCGTCCTGGTTGCCGACCGCCAGGGCCTCTGGAGCCGCCGCGGCCGAAATTCCGACGAGCGACGCCGCGATCGTCGCGGCCGCCATCATCTTCTTCATCGCGCTAAACCCTTCAGGAGAAGGAACTCCCGGATACGGGAGCCCTGTTTGAACAACAGGCCACAGGCGCCCGAGTTCTGCACCATCACCCGAATAGATGGCGATCCGATCCAGAAAGGGCCCACAGCACACCACGGGGTCCGGGAAACCATGAGAAGGCTTCCCGGACCCTGTGCTCATTTCCGGCCGCCATGCCAATGCCCTGGCAACCCCATCAATCTCGCAAGGGCATTGGCATGCGTCCCTCCACACACCATTCCTAACGATTAGCCGGGGTCGACAGCGGTCACGGGCGAATAACAATTCCCGGGCCGGGCGGGCGGTAAAAATGAAAAACCCGGGCCGTCCGGAAAGGAATTCCGGACGGCCCGGGGCGCCACTGGTCGGGTCAGTGGTTCTTGACTCCGTTGCCCGAGAGGATCGGGATGTCGTCCAGGATGTGCGACAGCGGCTCGTCGCCCTTGGCCTGGGTGGAGTTCTCGGTGCACTGCTGGTTCTGCGGCGCCGACAGGATCGGGATGTCCTGGATGCCGACGTTGACCAGAGCCAGGATGGACTGGATGTCCGCCTTGACCGGCAGGCCGATGCAGGGCTTGTTGAGCGAGCCCTGGATCAGGCCGATCTGCGGGCTCATGTAACCGTAGGTGGTGGAGTTCCCGTAGATCTGCTTGGCACCATTTCCGTTGACGGACGACGTGCCGTGCTGGTTACCCGTGGCCATCGCCTGGGGAGCGGCGGCTGCGGCTACCCCGACAATGGACGCAGCCGCGGCTGCGGTTGCCAGAGCCTTCTTGATCATTGTCGATCCTTCGTGTTTCGGGATGCCCTTGGGCCGGGCAATCTGACCAACTCACAAGGGCGCATTTGGTTGTGCTCATTCACTCAAATGAGCTGGCGTCCTGACCTTTTCTTGTCCGATCAGGTACCCCGTCCGGAAAACGCACGGCCGTGATCCACCATCCGGACCGCCCAACCAACCGTCGATAACGGTTAGTTGGCACGTTTACGGTCCGGCGGCTGAGGCTTCACACGGCCGCGCCGAATTCCCCGGGCGATCCCGTGGGACAGAGAAATACGCTGCGCTGACCCGCTACTTGCCGAGCGGCAGACCGCCCAGCAGCGGGACCTCCTTGGTGGCCCCCGTGGCGCCACTAAGAAGCTGCTTGGGGTGCCCGACGGTCTTCTCCGCACCCCGGACGGTGTCGACCACCGGCGTGATCTGGCGGCTGTCCAACTGCTTGTTGCTCAACGCGTCCATCAGCCCACCGTTGAGGCTCATGTTCGGGGAGGCCATGTTGTGCGAACCGGCGTCGGCAGCGAAAGCGGGCACCGCCGCGCCCAGCGCCATGACGGAACCGGCAACAGCCGCGGCAGACTTCGCGTACTTCACTTCCAACTGTCCCTTCTGGTGCGGTGCTCGATGGGATCGCGACACCTCGTGCCGCGCGAGCAATCACTTCGCTGCTCGGATCACCGCTTTCCATCTGACTAACGAGCGCCGTCGCCCGGAGAAACTCATGTGTTCCGATTCCTCGGGTACCCCGACAGAAAACGGCCGGGCCGTCGGAGACGTGGCCACAAAGGGCCGGAAGTCGTCGGCCCCGACGCGCGGCGAAGGCGAGCCGGGGCCAGTCACAACGACACGGCTCGAATTTCTTCGGTCAGTGGTTGAGGCAGTTGTTGCCGAACGCCGGGTTCAGCAGACCGATGATGTCGATGGTGTTGCCGCACAGGTTGATCGGGAGGTGGATCGGGACCTGGATGGCGTTGCCCGAGATGACACCCGGGGAGCCCTTGGCACCGCCCGCGGCACCCGCGTCGGCGAATGCCGGCGCAGCGGCGCCCACCGCCATGAGCGTGCCGGCAGTGACGGCTGCGACCTTTGCGTACTTCACTTTCAGCCCTTCCTGCAGCGGGGTCCGAAGCGCACACGACCGTCGTGTCGCACGGGCGCGGATCTGCCGCCCGTAACTCCGCCGCCGATATTGGTAACGATTTCTCCTCGCCGACGAAACTCTCACGGAGAAGTTTTCGGAGGAATCGCCCGAATGCCGCAGTGGCATTCCTTGGAACCTCCCGCGCATACAACGCGGAAACAACACCGCCGTTCGAACGGACGAGGCACCCGCCGAATACGAATTCCTACCGATAAGGGAAACGCGAATTACCGGCCCTGCGATTCGTAACGCGGTGCCGCAGGCCCGAGGCTGTCCGGGCGCGATGGCCGGCGGTCCGGGCCTGCGACGGGTGGTCGGCTCAGTGGTTGCCGACGCCGTTGGCCGAGAGGACCGGGATGTCGTCCAGGATGTGCGACAGCGGCTCGTCACCCTTGGCCTGGGTGGAGTTCTCGGTGCACTGCTGGTTCTGCGGCGCCGACAGGATCGGGATGTCCTGTACGCCGACGTTGACCAGAGCGATCAGGGACTGGACGTCAGCCTTGATCGGAATGCCGAGGCAGAGCTTGTTCAGCGTCCCGGAGATGAGCTCCAGTTGCGGGCTCATCTTGCCGCGCGTGGTGGAGTTGCCAAACGCGCTCGTGGAGCCGTTGCCGTTGACCGTGGAGGTGCCGTGGTGGTTACCCGTGGCCATCGCCGGGGGGGCGACCGTCGCGGAGATGCCGACCATGGAAGCGGCTACTGTCGTTGTGGCCAGGATCTTCTTGAACACTGTTGACCCTTCTGGAAGCGGAGTGCCCGTATCCGGAGCGCACTGGTCAACTCGCTTCTGAGGATGCGGTTTCGCGGATTCACCCTAATGCCGCGCAACCATAGACACATATCACTGCATTAGGGCGGCAACGGCCGTGCGCGACAAGGGTTGTGGTGCACAGGATTTCGCAAGTCCCCTGCGCGGTACGGGAATTAGGCATATGAAAGGCCCGCCCCTGTCGGGACGGGCCTCAAGTGCCATTCGGCACTTACTTGTTGATGCAGGTGTTGCCGAAGGCCGGGTTGAGCAGGCCGATGATGTTGATGGAGTTGCCGCACACGTTGACCGGGAGGTGGATCGGCACCTGGATGACGTTGCCGGAGATCACACCGGGCGAACCCACGGAACCACCAGCGGCGTTGGCACCCCCGTGGTCGTGGGCGCTGGCCATACCGGCCCCTCCCACGACGGCGATGCCCGCGGCGGCGGACAGGACGACGGCCTTGGAGACAAACTTCACGGTGAACCTCTTCACTGAGCAGCATTCAGGTTTCTGTGCGCGCCGCCTGGAGCGACAAGCAGTTCAACGCAACAAAGCGGGCAAAAGTAGCGGGCCAAACGGGTGATGGTTGATCACAACTGCCGTACGGGAAGCCCGTGGTGGCCGCGGCGGGGTTCGTGGGGTGCGGGGCGGCCGGCCGTTGGGGGGGCGGCGGTCCTCGTCCCGCCATCGTGGCACGTCGGGGCTCGTTTGCCGGCGATTGTCCGTGTCCGGGTGCGCACGGAGCGTCGTGCGGGGCGGGAGGCGGGGGCGCGGGGCGGGGGCGTTGTCAGACCCTCCTGGGAGACTCGGGGGCATGAGATGGGCGGTAGCGGAGACGGGCGACGGGGGTGCGCGTCTCTGCCCGCTCGCCCAGGACGGGCGGCCGGCGGGGCCGGTGGTGCGGGAGCCCTCGCTGGCCGAGGCGGTGCGGTCGCGGCCCGAGGTCGAGCGGTGGGTGTGGCGGTCCACGGGCGAGATCTACCGGCGGCTGCTGGCGGCCGGCGTCCGGGTCGAGCGGTGCTACGACGTGGAGGCCGCCGAGGCGCTGTTGATCGGCCACGAGGAGGGGCAGTCGGGTCAGCCGCGCTCGCTGGCGGCCGCCTGGGCGCGGCTGCACGGCCTGCCGGTGCCGGCGGACGCGCCCGCGCGGGCCGCGGAGACCCAGCCCTCGCTCTTCGAGCCCGGTCCGGTGCCGCTGCCGTCCGGCACCGACGAGTTCGGCGCGCTACTGGAGGTCTACGCCGGCCAGTTGGCCCGTACGGCGCGGGCCGAGCACCCGGACCGGATGCGGCTGCTGCTGGCCTCCGAGTCGGCGGGGATGCTGGTCGCCACCGAGATGTCCCGGACCGGGATCCCCTGGCGGGCGGACGTGCACCGCGCGCTGCTGGACGACCTGCTCGGCGAGCGGTTTCCCGGCGGGCTGGAGCCGCGCCGCATGGCGGAGCTGGCCGACGAGGTGTCGCGAGCCTTCGGGGATGGCGTGCGGGTCCGGCCCGACCTGGCGGGCGACATCATCCGCGCCTTCGCCGGCGCCGGGATCGCGCTGTCGTCGACCCGGAAGTGGGAGCTCCAACGGATCGACCACCCGGCCGTGGCCCCGTTGCTGGCGTACAAGACGCTCTACCGCCTCTACACCGCCCACGGCTGGTCCTGGCTCCAACAGTGGGTGCACGACGGCCGGTTCCGCCCCGAGTACCTCCCCGGTGGCACGGTCTCCGGGCGCTGGACGACCAACGGCGGCGGCGCCCTCCAGATCCCCAAGGTGGTCCGGCGGGCGGTGCGCGCCGACCCGGGGTGGCGCCTGGTGGTCGCCGACGTGGACCAGATGGAGCCGCGGGTGCTGGCCGCGGTCTCCCGCGACCGGGGCCTGATGGAGGTCGCCGGCACCGGCGCGGACCTCTACGCGGATCTGGCCGCCCGCGCCTTCGGCGGCGACCGCGAGCAGGCCAAGTTGGCGCTGCTGGGCGCCATTTACGGCCAGACGTCCGGCGACGCCCTGACGCACCTGGCCGATCTGCGCCGTCGCTACCCGGCCGCGGTGGCCTACGTCGACGAGGCGGCCCGGGCCGGCGAGGAGGGCCGCCTGGTGCGCACCTGGCTGGGCCGCACCTGCCCGCCCGTCTCGATGGCGCCGCCCGACGAGGCCGGCCTGCCCCAGGAGGAGGAGCGGCCCGGCGGCCACGGCGGCACCTCGGCGACCCGCGCCCGCGGCCGCTTCACCCGCAACTTCGTGGTGCAGGGCAGCGCCGCCGACTGGGCGCTGCTGGTGCTGGGCGCGCTGCGCCACGCGATGGCCCGCGCGAACCTCCGGGCCGAACTGGTGTTCTTTCAGCACGACGAGGTGATCGTGCACTGCCCCGAGGACGAGGCCGCCACGGTCGCCGAGGCCATCGCGACGGCGGCCGCCACCGCGGGCCGGATCGCCTTCGGGCCGACGCCGGTACGGTTCCCGTTCACCACGGCGGTGGTGGAGTGCTATGCGGATGCCAAGTGAGGGGCATGTGGCGCCTGTTGTCGAGTGTTGTGTCCGTCTGGCGTGGCGGCACTACCTCCCCGAGGGCGCGTTCCCCGAGGACGGGTCCGCCGAGCGGGCCGCGCCACAGGCGTACGCCGCACCGGCCCGGGCCACCGACCTGTCCGGCCTGCCGCCGGCGTACGTCCTGGTGTGCGACCTGGACCCGCTCCGCGAGGCGGGGCTGGCGTACGCGGGGCGCCTGATGGGCGCCGGGGTGCCGGTCACGGTCCGCAAGGTGCCCGGTGCCTGGTACGGCTTCGCGCTCCACGCCCCCGAGACGCGGCTCGCGGCGGAGGTGACGGCCCACTGGGCGGGGCATCTGCGGGCGGCGCTGCACGGGCACTTCCAGGGTCTGTCCGATGGGTCGGGGTCGGGCAGGCCGGGGAGCCGGGACCGCGGTCGCCAGGGCCGGTGACGCCCTAAACTCGCCGGGTAGGGAGCCGTCCGCAGGCGGACGGCCGCCATCCGAGCCGCGAAGGGACAGCGTTGACCGACACCGAAGGGGCCGACGCCCCGGTCGCGAGCGAGGCGCCGGTCACCAAGCTGAGCCCCAAGGACCGCCGCAAGCGGATCACCGACCGGGTGCTGGCCGAGGGCCAGGTGACCATCGAGGACCTGGTCCAGGAGCTCGGCGTCAGCCAGATGACGGTGCACCGCGATCTGGACGCGCTGGAGCACCAGGGTTGGCTGCGCAAGGTGCGCGGCGGGGCCACGGCCACCCCCAGCGCGCTCTTCGAGTCCACCGCGCGCTGGCGCGGCAACGAGCAGGTGGCGGCGAAGGAGGCGATCTGCGCGGCCGCGCTGGCGATGGCCGAACCGGGCCAGGCGGTGATCATCGACGACTCCAGTACGGCGCTGCCGCTGGCCCGTTCGCTCTCCGCGCGCGGCGCGTTCACCGTGATCACCAACTCCCTCCAGGTCATCAACGAGCTGGCGGAGGAGCCGGACATCCGGGTCATCGCGCTGGGCGGCGAGTACCACGCGGCGTTCAACGCCTTCCTGGGTATGTCCACCGCCGACATCGCCCGCAGCTTCCGCGCGGACATCGCCTTCCTGTCCACCTCGGCGGTCGACAACGGCCACTGCTACCACCAGGCGCAGGAGAACGTCCTGGTCAAGCGCGCGCTGATGGCCGCCGCCCGGCGCAAGGTGCTGCTCGTGGACCACTCCAAGTTCGGCCGTCAGGCGCTCTACGAGCTGGCGCCGCTGGCCGACTTCGATCTCGTCATCTCCGATGAACACCTTCCCCAGGAGGAGCGGGACGCGCTTCAATCCCTGGGAGTGCGATACGAGTTGGCGACGGAGGGGAGTCGGCGGGGATGAGCGCGGACGAGGGGCGGGGCACCGCCGAGGGGCCCGGGGGCGCGGGGAGCGCCGACCTGGCGCGGATCAATCCGCCGCACCTCGCGCCACCGACCGGATTCAGCCACGCGGTCCGTGTCGCCGCCCCGGGCACCCTGGTCTTCCTCGCCGGGCAGACCGCCCTCGACGGCGCCGGCCGGATCGTCGGGGACGGCATCGTCGAGCAGTTCGAGCGGGCGCTGGGCAACCTCCTCGACGCGGCGGCCGCCGCCGGGGCCGGCCCGTCCGACCTGGTCAAGCTCACCGTCTTCGCGGTGGACGTGGCCGACTACCGCCGGCACGTCAAGGAGCTCGGCCGGGTGTGGAAGCGCCTGGTCGGCACGGACTTCCCGGCCATGGCCGTGATCGGCGCCAGCCGGCTGTGGGACGAGCCGGCCCTGGTGGAGATCGAGGGCATCGCGGTGGTGCGCTAGGGCGCTTCTGACGGCTCGCGGCCCGGTCCCGTTCACTGCTGGTACGTCGCCACCAGGGCCTTGGCGTCCGCCGGGGCGAGCGTGATCCCGAAGTCGCTGGCCAGCAGGGCCGGGATCTCCTCGGGGGCGACCTCGCGCGCCTCGCGCGACCCGTCGGCGCCGACCCGGGTCAGCTCCCGGCCGACCAGCGTCCGACGCTGGTCGAGCCCCGGCTTCTGCACCACGATCTTGCCGGTGAACGGGGACCGCGGGTGGGTCGAGATGTAGTGGTTGAAGACGGCGTAGTCGACCGCGAAGCGCTGCTCGGTCCCGAAGGAGTACAGGTCAAACCAGCCGTCCTCGTGGCGCGAGCGCAGCACCCAGGACGCGGTCTCCTTCTCGTAGGCCAGGCCGAAGGTCCAGGCGCCCTGCCGCTCCTCGACACCGTCCCGCAGCGGGAGCGGCGCGAGCAGCGCCTCGCCGCCGAAGCCGACGTCGGTGATCCAGTCCTCGCCGTCCAGCTCCACCCGCAGCAGGGCGTGGGTGACCGGCCGCACGATGTCCTCGCCCATCCGGACCCGGGCGCCGAGCCCGGACACCCGGAAGCCGAGCCGCTCCAGCGCGGCCGCGTAGAGGAGGTTCTGCTCGTAGCAGTAGCCGCCGCGGCGCTGCCGGACCATCTTGGCCTGGAGGGAGTCCAGGTCGAGCAGGATCGGGCGGCCCAGCACGATCTCCAGGTTCTCGAAACCGATGGCGGCGCTGTGCGCGGCGTGCAGCTGCCGCAGCGTCGTCAGGTTCGGCCGGCGGTCGCCGTCGTAGCCGATGCGCGCCAGGTAGGCGTCCAGATCGAGCTGCTCACTGCCCCAGGTGGTGGCGGTCATGGTGCGCTCCCCGTTCGTCGTGGCCTGCCGGTGCAGGGCCGTCAAGGAGCATAGGAGGCGGCCCCGGCGGGGCGGATCGGCCGTCGGTACCAGGCCCGGCGGCGCGGGGACTAGGACCCGCGACCGACCAACCCGGGGCCGGCGGCGCGCCGCGGGCCGGTCCCGGCGTCCGTCACCGCCGCCCGCGCGCCCCGTCCGCCGGATCGGGCTTGAACGCCCAGTTCATCTTGGGCTCCATGGCGAACCGGAAGACCCGCCGCACCGGTGGGGTGCACAGCAGCGTGACGACCGTGCCCGCGAGCAGCGTCACCAGCAGCTGGCCCCACGGCGTGTGGATCCAGTGGTGGTGGTACCAGCCCCAAAAGCGCGACCCCTTGGCCAGGAAGCCGTGCAGCAGATAGCCGTAGAGGGTGCCGGCGCCCAGCACCGTGAACCACGTCCGGCGGCCCGGCACCCAGGCGAAGAAGCAGGCCACCAGCACCAGCGAGCAGCCAAACATGGCGAAGGTCATCACCGGGCCGCTCCACCAGGGGGCGCCCAACTCCTGTGCGCTGTCCCGGTGGTAGAACCAGGCGGCGTTCATCCGCGGCGCGGCCCAGTAGGCGAAGGCCAGCGCGGCGGCGGCGATCGGCAGCGCGGCGATCCGCACCGAGCGGCGGCGGACCAGCGCGAAGTGCTCCGGCCGCAGGTTGAGCCCCAGCACGAAGAACGGCAGGAACTGGAGCACCCGTTGGAGGTTGAGGTCGTCGCCGATCTCCGGCGAGAGGGACGCCAGGACCGCGAGGGTCAGCGCGAGCGGCAGCGGCCAGCGCACGATCCGCCACAGCGGGGTGGTCAGCCGCCAGATGAACAGCGCGACCAGGAACCACGTCAGGTACCAGGGCGACAGCAGGCTGATCGGGTATCCCGGATCGTCGTCCGCCCAGCGCTTGAAGAAGGTGTAGGCCACCTCGAAGAGCACGTACGGGACCGCGACGCCGGTGATCAGCCGCTGCAACCGGTCCTTGCGCAGGTCGAAACTGCGCGAGAAGTAGCCGGAGATGATGATGAACGCCGGCATGTGGAAGGCGTAGACGGTGAGGTAGAGCGCCGCCGCGGGCCGGCTGCCGTCGCGCAGCGGCTCCCAGGAGTGGCCCATCGCCACCAGCACGATGGCCAGGTACTTGGCGTTGTCGAAGAAGGCGTCGCGGGACAGGGCCCCGGCGCCGGCCGCCGCCTTGTCCGCGCGCCGCTCGGCCCGTCCACGGCCGCTTCCGTCCGTCGCCTCGGGGGACGCCCCGGTGGGCGGTGCGGCCACCGTGGGGAGGGTGGCCGTCGAGGTGACCGCGCCCTCCGCGCCCGGTGCGCGGTCCCCGTCCTTGGGCAGTTGGCGGGGCAGCGGGACCCGCCGCTCGCCGTACGCCGGAATCTCTTCGGTCAACGGTCCTCCCGGAACGCGTCTGCCCGGGGAACCGGACGCCGAGACGTGCCGGGCCCCGCAACGGAACCCAAAAGCCAAATCCGGCGTCTTAGTTGATTTACGGGGGTCGTGGCGTCGAACATCCCAGGCACCCTAGCCGCGGCGACGGAATCCCGTAAATCCCGCCCCGCCGTGCCCGCACTTCGCGCCGCGATACCGCATCACTCCGCCGTCGACCCGGGCAAAATGCCGCAAAATACGGGCGGGAGATTACACCCGCGGGACCGGGGCGAGCCGGCGCAACTCCGGCACGGAGGAAGGGATCCGGCAAGTCGCCGGCCGTGCGGTCCGCGCGCGGCGGTCAGTCGATGACGCCCTCGACGGCCCGGGTCCGGACCGCCCGCACGCTGGCGTCCGCGCCCACGTCCCAGGCGTAGATCTCCAACCGGCGGCCGTGCGGCCCGCGCAGCCGGTGCACGGCCCGCGCCCATCGCGAACTGACCTGGGACATCCGGGGGTTGATCTCGTCGGCGAAGCGGGCGTAGCGCCGCAGCTTGCCGATGGACGGCCGTCCCAGAATCCCCGTCCGCACCTGGGGCATCAGCTTGTGCACCCGCTTCACGCAGCGCACGCAGAAGCTCTGGATCACCAGCCGCTGACGGAGGTGGGCACCGTCCAGCCAGCCCCGCGCGCGCAGTTCACGCAGGGTCTGCGCCTCGATTCCCGGGTACTGCTCGGGCACCTTGAGCTCCAGCAACAGCCCCTGGTGATTGCGGTCGAGCCGGCGCAGGTAGTCGGTCAGCGTGGGCACCCGCACGCCGGCGAACCGCTTGCCGAACCACCTCCCGGCGTCCAGCCGCGCGATCTCGGCCGCGGTGAAGTCCCGCACCCGCCAGGGGGCGCGGTGCGGGAAGACCTTGGCGGCGTTGGTGGTGCGGTTCAGCGTGGTGTCGTGCATCACGATCAGGCGGCCGTCCTTGGTCCGCTGCACATCGTTCTCGACCCAGACCAGCCCCCGGCGGTGTGCCGCGTCGACGGCGGCGAGGGTGTTCTCCGGCGCGTACCGGGAGGCGCCCCGGTGGGCGATCACGAACGGGGTGCGGTGCCCGGCCCGGATGGTCACCACCGATCCGCCCCGGGTGGCCAGTTGTTGACGGCCCTCCGGCCCGGACGCCAGCGCGGACGACGCCATCGCCGCCGTCACCAGGAACGCCAGCGCGCCCGAGGCGAGCCGCCACCGCCGCCGGATACGCAACGCTCTGTGCACCACCGGGAGCCTCCTGTCGCTCGGCCACAGACGCCGCCACTGCCCTCTGCGTCAGCTATGCCCCCTCGGGCCGCTCGGAACAGCCCCGCCCACCGACCGTGCCCCCATCCGGGCGCCCCCGCCAGCGGAATCGGCCCCCGATGCCGCACGGCACCGCCCCCGTTCCGCCGTACGGGCAGATCAGGGACGGTGCCGTGGAGGTCGGTCGGGGCCGTGGCGGCGTTACTCCTTCAGGACCGCGGCGGCGGCGTAGTCGAGGATCGACATCGCCCAGCCCTGGAGGTCCTGGTCGGCGTCGGCCGCGGCCTGGGCCCAGCGCTGGCGCCGGTCCCGCGAGACGTTCACCTGGATTCGCAGGGTGATGCGCTCGGCGTCCTGGGCGACCAGGTCGTCGGGGCGGCCCTCGCGGGCGGCCTTGACGCGGGCGCGCAGGAAGTTCCTGGACCAGCTGAGCCGCTCCGCGCGATCCAGCCAGTAGTCCTGCTCGCTTTCCGGCAGGCTGGCGAGTTCGGCGTGGTGCTGGAAACTCAGTCCCGAACGGCGGCGCAGCGGCGAAAAGCGCCGGGCCACCCAGGCGTAGTTGCGCAGGGTCTGGTAATCGAGCTGGGTTTCCTCCACGGCCCGCTGGTAGCGGTCCGGATAGGCGGACCGGCCGTAGATGAGCCAGTCGCCGAGCCACCAGGCCGAGGAATCCGCGGCGACATAGAGCTGTTTGCCTATTCTTTGCCAATCGTCCAACGAAATGCCGGACGGCAATTCAAGCGTCGTGCGGCGCGCGGTGGCCTTCTCCGCGGACCTGGACAGCTTGCCCGCACCTTTCGGCGCGGCCGGCATCGTTGCACGGGAACGGGCCCGTACATGCATTTCCCCCATGATGAACTGCCTCTGTCGTGCTTGGTCAGTTGACGACTGATCGCAGGCACCACTATCCAGCCACGACCGGGCCCTGTCTATACCCGTTCTTTAACTTCCGGGGTTCCTTGACGCGTTCCGTAGAGCGCCTTCGCGACTTCCGTGCCAAGGGGCCCATTCCGCTCAGCGGTGGTCGTCCAGCTCGCCGGCGTCCTGCACCAACAGCGCCACCTGGACGCGGTTGTTGAGGCCGAGTTTGGTGAGGATGGCGGAGACATGCGTTTTGACCGTGGAAACGCCGAGGTAGAGAGCGGCGCCGATCTCCGCATTGGACTTTCCCTGGCCGACGCCGAGCGCCACCGCGCGCTCGCGGTCGTTGAGCAGCGCCAGGCGCTCGGCGGCCGCCCGGCGGCGCCGCGAGTGGTCCGGCGCCGAGACCACCTTCTCGATCAGCCGCTGGGTGACCGCCGGCGAGAGCACCGGCTGCCCCTGGGCCACCCGTCGGATGGCCGCGACGATCTCCGGCGGCGGGGTGTCCTTCAGCGCGAACCCCGCGGCGCCGGCGCGCAGCGCGCGCAGCACGTACTCATCGGCGTCGAACGTCGTCAGGACGAGGACCTCGGGGGCGTCGTCCAGGGCCCGCAGCGCCTCCGTGGCGGCCAGCCCGTCCATGACCGGCATCCGTACGTCCATCAGGACCACGTGCGGACGGTGCTGCCGGACCAGCCCGATCGCCTCGGCACCGTCGCCGGCCTCGGCGACGACGCGGAGGTCCGGGGCACCGCCCAGCATCACCGACAGGCCCGCGCGGACCAGCGGATCGTCATCGACGATCAGCACGTCGACCGTGGAGGAAGCCAGCGTGGCGGACTCGGCTGGGGTCATGCGGTCAGGGTAACCGGTGCCCCCTGCGCGGCCGGTCGGGACCGAAGTCGGTGGCCGGTGGGTACTTTGGTCGGCCGCGGTGCCCGGACGGCGGCACTTCGGTCGCCGCCCGGGGTACCGATGGCCGATCCGCCGGCCGGCCGCGGCCGCCTAGCGTGGCCGCATGGCAAAGCTGGTGCAGCTCCTCGGACTCTTCCTGGTCGTCGCCGGAATCAGCGGCACCGTCGACCAGTTGGCCACCCAACCCTTCCTGAGTCCGGTGCTCAACTTCGTCAACCGCTACGTCATCCCGCACATCGCGCCGCTCCAGGGCTACGAGATCATCTGCAACCTCTCGCTCTCGGTGCTCGGCTCGATCCTGGTGATCGTGGCTAATCGCGCGCAGACGGCGGTGCGTTGACGGGGAACCAGGCCCTTCGGCTTCCCCAGCCACTGCGCGTACGCGAGAATCAGGTTGTCCAAACGGAAGCGGTCGGCGGCCACTTCGTGCAGCAGGCCGGCGTCGACCAGGGCGCGCAGGCCGTACTGGCACTCCGCCCGGTCCAGGCCGCTGAGCGCGGTGGCCAGCGCCACCGTGACCAGGTGCGCGTCTTGCAGGCCGAGCGCCATGAGGACGTGCGCGGCCTCGGGCGGAAGCGCGGCGTAGGACCAGCCGATGACGGTGCTCAGCGAGGACTCCCGGTCGCCGGGCAGCTCCAGGAAGTCGACCGGGTCGCCGTCCTCGAAGCAGGCGAGCGCGTCGTCGGGCGAGGGCGCCACCTTGATCCGGGTCGCGGCGATGCGCAGCGCCAGCGGCATGCCGCCGCACGCGGCCACCAGCCGTTGCACGGCGGGGCGGTGGCGGGCGGTGAACGGCTCGCCCACGATCCGGCTGAACAGCCGCAGGCCGTCCTCCGCGCCGATCCCCTGGAGGGCGATCCGCCGCGCGCCGTCCCTGGCGATCAGCCCGGCGAGGCCGTTCCGGCTGGTGACGACCACCAGGGAGGACGGCGTGCCCGGGAGCAGTGCGCGGACCTGCTCGGCGCTGGCCGCGTTGTCCAGGACGATCAGCAGGCGGCGGTCGGCGACCAGGCTGCGGTAGGCCGCCCGGGCGTCGATGCTCTCGGACGGCGGGGGCTGGCCCATCGCCGCGACCAGGTGGCGGATGGCGGCCTCGGGCGTCTTCTGCTCCCGGGTGCCGACCGCGTGCAGATCGACGTGGAGTTGGCCGTCGGGGTAGCGGTGGGCGCTGGCGTGGGCGAAGCGGGTGGCCAGCGCGGTCTTGCCGACTCCGGGGCCGCCGGTGACCAACAGCAGGGTGGGCTCGGCGGCCGCCTCCTGTGCCAGCCGGTTGAGCCGCGCCAGCTCCGCGGTGCGACCGGTGAAACCCGGGACGTCCCGGACGAGTTGGGACAGCGCGCCCGGCGGGCGGCGGTCCGCGGCGGGCACCGGGGCCGGGGGCTCGGGCGCCGGCGCGGTGCCGGTCTCGCCGCGCAACACCTGCTCGTACAACGTCCGCAGTTGGGTGCCCGGCTCCATGCCCTGCTCCTCGACCAGCAGCTTGCGCAGGGCGTGGTACTCCCTGATCGCGTCGGCGTGCCAGCCGAGTTCGACGTAGGCGCGCATCAACAGGTAGCGCAGGCGCTCCCGTAGGGGGTGGTGGTGGACCAGCGCGGAGAGCTCGCCGACCAGGGCGACCGGGCGGCCCAGTTCCATCAGGAGCTCCGCGCGGTCCTCCAGCGCCAACAGCCGGACCTCGGCCAGCCGGGCGCGCTCGGCGTGCACGAAGGGGCCGATCGCGCCCTCGTACGGGGTGCCGCGCCACAGGGCCAACGCCCCCTCCAACTCCCGGACCGCCCGGGGCGCGGCCTGCTCGGCGCGCAGCGCCCGCGCGGTGGCGAGGGCGGTGCCGAACCGCTGGACGTCCACCCCCTCGGGCGCGACGCGCAGCGTGTAGCCGGAGCGGTCCGAGACCAGTAACTCCGGCTGGTCGCCGCCGTCCTTGGGCCGCAGGGAATTCCGCAGCCGCGAGACATAGGTGTAGACGCTGTTCACGGCCGTCGCCGGGGCGTTGTCGCCCCAGATCGCCTCCACCAACTCGTCACGGCTGACCGTGCGGTTGGCGTGCGTGGCGAGCACGGCGAAGATCGTCCGCTGGGTCGGCGACCCGAGCTCCAGATGGCTTCCGTCCCGTATCGCCCATACGGGGCCGAGCAGCGTTGCGGTCAGAGAGGCAGGCATGCGTTTCCCCCTCCTACTCCCCTCCGGCGTGATCATAGCCCAGCAATTAGCCGCGCTCCGGTGCACGCCCTTATCTACCGGCAGGACTTGGCACAAGCCGCGCGAATGGTGCGGGTTCGGTTCCTGATCCGGCCCGCGATCCGGTTTCCGTCCCGCCGGCGGGACGCCGAACTCCCCCGCCCCGCCCGCACCCGGCGCCGTCACAGCGGACTCAACCTGGGCGTTTGGAGGGCGTCCAGATCCCATCAAGGAGCCAGTGGTGGCCGCCGTGTTCTATTAACGCAATGCCACGCAGCGAGAGGCGGTGAGGGGAGTGCTCGATGGTGCTCTGCGTAAGTCGGTGAGCCCGGTCGTCGCGACCAAGGGGGACGACTCGCGAACCAACCTGACGGCGGCGCCGGGACGGGCGATGCGGAGGCGGACCGCCCTCTGCATCCCACGGGGGATGTCCCTCGATTCCTGGCGGAGCCTGGGCCGGCAGCTCCAGGAGATATCCAGTTCGTCCGCCTGGTGGCTCGGTGACTGGCTGCTCTACGGTCAGGCCGAATTCCCCAACCGCTACAAACACGCCATCGCGCAGACCTCGCTCGACTATCAGACGCTGCGCAACTACGCCTGGGTCGCCCGGCGTTTCGAACCGCACGAACGGCACGAGCGGTTGAGTTTCCAACACCACGCCGAGGTCGCCGGGTTGCCCCAGGAGGAGCGCGGGCAGTGGCTGGCCCGGGCCGCCGAACACGGCTGGTCCCGTAACGAACTGCGGCGCCAGGTAAGGGCCCAGAAGGAAATCACCGGCACCTCGCGCGCGGCCCAGTTGAAAATGAAGCCGGACGACGGTCAGCGCGAACTCTGGCAGGCCGCCGCGCTGCACACCGGAAAAGACCTGCTGACCTGGATCACCGCGGTTCTCGACGACGCCTCGAAATCCACCCCGGCCATCAACAGCGGCTGATACCGCGGTAATTCGCCCGACATCATCGCGTTTCCCGAGAAAGCCGGGGCACGATGGCGGCATGACTGGACTCAAGGTGCCGCCCCTGGCGCTTTCGGCCGGCGCCGGCGACCGTCAACTCCGCCCGCCCCGCCACCGCGTGGAGCGCCGGGCGGTGTGGTGGTGGACGATCCGGGTCGCCCTGTCGATGGTCGTGCTGGTCGGTGGCCTGGGGATCACCTACTGGCTGTGGGAGGCGTCCCGGACCTGGGTCGGTCCGGTGCTGGTCGCGGTGGCGGCCGCGCACGTGGTGACCGGCGCGGTGATGCCGAGTTGGCGTTACCGCGTGCACCGCTGGGAGTGCACCGACCTCGCCGTCTACGAGCTCAAGGGCTGGCTGGTGCGGGAGTGGCGGATCGTCCCGATCTCCCGCATCCAGAGCGTCGATGTGGCGCGCGGCCCGGTTCAGCAGTGGCTGGGCCTGGCCACCCTCCGGGTCGTCACCGCGTCGCACGAGGGCCACGTCAAGATCGTCGGCCTGGATGCGGACGTGGTGGCGGCCGCCGCCGCGGAGCTCACCGCGCTCACCCAGGCCACCCCGGGGGACGCGACATGACGACCGTGGACGCCCCGGAGCACGCCGCCCCCGCGCCCGGGCCGCCCGACTCCGAGGTGCCCTGGCAGCGCCTCAACGGCCGGCTGATCTGGGTCAATCTGGCGCGGCTGGTGCTCTCCACGCTGCCGACCGTGCTCTCGATGGTCTTCTTCGGCACCGGGCGGCACCTGTCGGACCTGTGGCCGGCGATGGTGGCGACCGGCATCGGCATGTTCCTCAGCGTCGCCGACGTGGTGCGGTGGCTGCGCACCCGTTACCGCATCACCGACGAGCTGGTGGAGATCAAGACGGGCCGGCTGGTGCGGGTCTACCGCCAGGTCCCGCGCGAGCGGATCCGGGCGGTGGACCACAAGGCCAAGCTGCGGCACCGGCTCGCCGGGCTGCGGGTGGTCGTCATCAGTTCCGGGCGGACCCGGCCCGCGCTCCGACTCGACGCCGTTTCCACGGACATGGCGGGCGCGCTGCGCCGCGAGCTGATGCCCGGCGGCGCGCCGGACGAGGCCGGGGACGAGGCCCAAGAGGGCGCGGCGCAGGAGACCGTGCTGGCCCGGGCGCGCTGGTACTGGATCTTCTACAACGTCATCAACATCTGGGGGATGCTCGTCGGCGGGCTGCTGTTGTGGAGCCTGGACGGGCTGCTGGACCTGGTCAACGTCGACCTCACCGGCGCCCTCGGGCACCTCATCGACCGCCTCGCCACCGGCCGCGCCGGCCGCTGGGCGCTGTGGGCCGCGGTGGTCGCCGTGCTCGGCTTCGCCGCCCTGGCCAGCGGCTTCGTCAAGGACAACTGGCACTTCCAACTCGTCCGCCGGGCAAAGGAGGACGGCACCTCGCTGGTCACCCGGCAGGGGCTGCTGTCGACCCGGGAGGTGCACCGCGACGACCGGCGGCTGCGCGGCATCCACCTGAGCGAGCCGCTGTTCTGGCGCTGGATCGGGCTCACCGAGACGGCCGTGATCGCCACCGGCCTGGCGAGCTGGTCGCTCACCAGCGAGCCGGCCAGCAGCATCCTGCCGCGCGGCCCGATCGCCGAGGCCCGGCGGGTGGCCTCCCTCGTACTGCCGGGCCCGGTACGGCCGTTGGAGCAGCCGCTGCGCCGCCATCCGCGCGCCGCGCTGTACCGGCGGCTGCTGTGGGCGGCGGTCTGCTGCGCCGCGCTCAGCGGCCTGTTGGCCTGGCTCGGCGCCACACACGTGGTGCCCGGGTGGCTCTGGACGCTCCCACTGTGGGCCGCGCCGCTGGCGGCCGCGCTGGCGGTGGTCGGCTACCGGACGCTGGGGCACACCCGCGCCGGCCGCTACCTCGTGCTGCGACACGGTGTGCTGCGCCGGGAGACCGCGGCGCTGTCGCGGGAGGCCGTGCTGGGTTTGAAGGTCCGCCAGTCGCTGGTGCAGCGGTGGTGGGGGCTGGTGAGCCTGGGCGTGCCGACCGCGGCCGGGCTGCGCTTCTACCAGGCACCGGACATGACGGTGAAACAGTTCATGACGCTCGCCGACGAGACCGCCCCGGAGCTGCTCGCCGAGTTTCTCCGGCCGGCGCCCGGACGCAATTCCACCGGGCCCGTCGAGTAATTCCCCGGCGACAACTCCCGTATCGCCGGGCGGATACGGAAAGATGCCAGGCGGCGTGGCTATCCCGGACCTCATTCGATGTGCGCCCTCTCGATGCGCGCCCGCTCGATGCGCGCCCGCTCGATGTGCGCCCTCTCGATGTGCGCCGCGGAAATCCCTCGGTTTCCCGGCCGCCCGAATCGTCGACACCGGATATTTGGAGTACGCAAAAGATGTGGGAGATCAAACTGGCGGACGGGTTTTCCGTGAGCGCCCTCGGCCTCGGCTGCAGTTCGATGTCCTACGGCTATGAGACCGGCCCGCGGGACGACGACGAATCCGTCCGGGTCATCCACCGGGCGCTGGATCTGGGCGTCACCCTCTTCGACACCGCCGATGTCTACGGACCGTTCACCAACGAGGAGTTGATCGGACGGGCGCTGCACGGGCGACGGGACCGGGCGGTGGTGGCGACCAAGTGCGGGATGGTCACCCGGCCCGACGGCCGGTTCCGGCGCGACGGCCGGCCGGAGCATCTGCGGCGGGCCTGCGACGCCTCGCTGCGGCGGCTGCGGACCGACACCATCGACCTGTACCAACTGCACCGCGTGGACCCGGCGGTGCCGCTCGCGGAGACCTGGGGCGCGCTGGGCGAACTGGTCACCGCGGGCAAGGTCCGGGCGCTGGGCATCTCGCACGCCACCCGCGCCGAACTGGACGAGATCCACGCGGTGTTCCCGCTCACCACGGTGCAGTACGAGCTGTCGGTGTGGGCGCCGGGGAGCAGGCGGGAGATCCTGCCGTGGTGTCGGCGCAACGGCGTGGGCTTCCTCGCCTTCGCGCCGATAGGGCGCGGGTTCCTCTCCGGCCGGGTCTCCCCCGAGCGTCTTGACGCGGGCGACTCCCGGGTCCGGGACCCGCGGTTCGGGGCGGAGGCGATGCGCGCCAACGAGGCGATCCTGGACGGCCTGCGCGAGATCGCCGCCCGCCACGACGCCACGCCCTCCCAAGTGGCCATCGCCTGGGCCCTCGCGCAGGGCCCGGACGTCGTCCCGATCCCCGGCACCCGGCACCTGCACTGGCTGGAGGAGAACGTGGCCGCGGCCCAACTGCGGCTCACCGCCGAGGAGCTGCACCGGCTCGACACCCTGCCGACGGCCGTCGGCGAGATGCACTGGGACCGCCTCCGGGAGGACCACCCGGGCCCCGCCGACGCCCCGGACGCCACCGACGCCCGGCCGGCGAACTAGGCCCCCACCGCAGAAGATTGGACGACCACCGTGCTCTTCCCGCACACCACGTCCCGCCGCCTCGCCTTCCGCCCGGCCTCCGCCGCGGACCACGCGGACCTGATCCGCACCATGCTGCGGACCGGGATCGAGAGCGTCAGCCCCAGCGGGCGCGCGGGCAACCGCGACCTGTCCGCGTGTGACGCGGCCTTCCTCGTCACTCGGCGGGGCAGCGGCGACCTGTTGGGCTTCAGCACGCTGCACGGGCTCGACCAGGCCGGGCACGTCAAGGCCGGGGTCTATCTGGACCCCGAGCGCGCCCGGCTCGGCGTCGGTTCCGAGGCGATCTACCTGACGATCAACTACGCCTTCGCGATGTTCGCCATCGACAAGGTGATCGCCCAGACCACCGCGGCCACGTTCGGCTCGGTCGGCATCGCGCCCGAGGACGACACCGCCACCGCGGTGCTGAGCGACTTCCTCTATTTCCGCGGGCGCCACTGGGACCTGCACACCTTCCAGCTCGAACGGGCCGAGTGGGAGCGGCACGTCGACGGCGACCTCGACGACGTCCTGGGTCCCGGCCGGAGTTGGCGCACCGACCCGAACCGCCCGCCCGCCGCCGCGTGACCCCGACCGCCCCACCGTCCGGTGCCCGCCGCGCGGCGCCGCCACCCACCGCAACAGGACTTCAAGGAGAACCAGTGCCAGGTCACGGAACGGGACCGCTGATCACCGTCCTCGGGGCCTCGGGCCTGCTCGGTACGGCCGTCAGCCGGGAGTTGGCGAGCCGGCCGGTCCGTCTCCGGCTCGTCGGCCGCCGCCCGGTGACCCTGCCGCCGCACCCCGCCGCCCGGATCGAGCAGCGCCGGGTCGACCTCACCGAGCCCGGCGCGGTCGCCGACGCGATCGCCGACGCGGACGTCGTGGTGCACCTCGTCGCGCACATCTCCGGCTCCGGCACCTGGCGGGTGGCCGACGGCGACAAGCTGGCCGAGCGGGTCAACCTCGGCCTGGTACATGACGTGTTGGACGCCGTCCGGGCCCGGCGCCCGGCGCGCCCGCCGGCCCTGCTGTTCTCCGGTTCGCTCTCCCAGTCCGCGCAGGTGCCCGCGGCCCTGGCCGCCGCCGGCGTCCGGCCCGAGGAGCTGCTGACCGCCTACGACCGGCACAAGTTGGCCGCGGAGCGGGCGATCGCCGACGCCACCGCCGAGGGCCTGGTGCGCGGCAGCACCTTGCGGCTGTCCACCCTCTACAGCCTCGGCACCGACCCCGCCGACCTCGACCGCGGGGTGGTCGCCAGCATGACCCGGCGCGCCGTCGAGGGCCGGCCGCTCACCGTCTGGCACGGCGGCACCGCCAAGCGCGACCTGCTCGGCATCGACGACGCGGCCCGGGCGTTCACCGCGGCCCTGGACGCACTGGACGCGGTCGCGGGCCGGGCCTGGGAGATCGGCACCGGTGAACAGACCAGCGTCGCCGAGCTGTTCGCGGCGATCGCGCACGCGGTGTCCCGGCAGACCGGCCGGCCGCCGGTGCCCGTCGTGGAGAGCGCCCCGGCCGCGTACGCCATGCCGACGGACCGGATCGACTTCGTCCTGCGCTCCCCCGCGTTCCGGGACGTCACCGGCTGGGCCCCGCGCGTGCCGCTCCACGAGGGGCTGGACCGGATCGCCGCCGCCGTCGCGCAGCAGCAGCGCACCCCCGCCTGATCGCCACCGACGAGGGACACCATGCGAGTACTGTTCACCACCACCCCGGACAAGAGCCTGTTCCAGCAGATGGTGCCGCTGGCGTGGGCGCTGCGCACCGCGGGCCACGAGGTCCGCGTCGCCGCCCCGCCGAAGTTCGCACCCGTCATCACCCAGGCCGGGCTCACCGCCGTCCCGGTGGGCAGCGACCGCCCGATCTGGCGGCTGCCGCAGCTCAACCCGGAGCGGATGGAGGCCGAGCGCAAGGGCCTGCCCGCCCCCTACAGCGCCGCCGAGACGCCGCTTGAGGCGCTCGACTGGCCGACGCTGAAGGCCGGTTACCAGCAGGTCGTCGGCCACTGGCACAAGACCGACAACTTCCCCATGACCGCCGACCTGGTGGAGTTCGCCCGCCACTGGCAGCCGGACCTGGTCCTGTGGGAGCCGCTGACCTACGCCGGCGCGCTCGCCGCCCAGGCCGTCGGCGCCGCCCACGCCCGGCTGTTGTGGAGCATCGACGTGCTGGGCCTGACCCGCAGCCGCTTCCTGGCCCTCAAGGCGCAGCAGCCGCCGGCCGAGCAGGCCGACCCGCTCGCCGACTGGCTGGGCGGCTACGCCCGCAAGTACGGCGGCGAGTTCACCGAGGAGTTGGCCACCGGCCACTTCTCCCTGGACCAGTTCCCGCCCTCGCTGCGGATGGTCGCGGACGGCGTGCGCTACGTGCCGATGCGGTACGTGCCCTACGGCGGGCCCGCGCAGGTCCCCAAGTGGCTGTGGCGCGAGCCCGAGCGGCCCCGGGTGGCGCTCACCCTGGGCATCGCCGCCACCAGCCGCTTCGCCGGCCACATCGCCGACGTCGGGGACATCCTGGAGGCGCTGGACGGCCTGGACATCGAGGTGGTCGCCACCCTCGCCGAGTCCGAGCAGCGCAAGTTGCGGCGGATCCCGGACAACGCCCGGGTGGTGTCGTACGTGCCGCTGCACGCCCTGCTGCCGACCTGTAGCGCGGTGATCAACCACGCCGGCCCGGGGACCTTCCTGACCACGACCCTCAACCCGATCCCCCAGGTCGCCGTGCCCTGGGACTTCGACGAGCCGGAACTGGCCCGGCGGGCGGCCGCCCAGGGCGCGGTGCTGACCGTCCGCGCCGACCGGGCCACCGGCCAGGCGGTGCGGGACAGCCTGCTGCGGGTGCTGGGCGAGCCGGGCTTCCGCCAGGCGGCCACGGAGCTGCGCGACCAGTTCCGCGCGCTGCCGACGCCGAACGCGCTGGTGCCCGAACTGGAGCGGCTGACCGCCGAGTTCCGCTCCCCCGCCCGACGAACCCAGTGAGGCCCACGCCATGCGCGTCCTGTTCGCCACCAACCCGCACAAGAGCATCTTCCAGTACATGGCACCACTGGCCTGGGCCCTGCGCACCGCAGGACACGAGGTCCGCTTCGCCAGCCAACCCGCCTTCTGCCCCACCATCACCCAGGCCGGCCTGACCGCCGTCCCCGTCGGGCGCGACCACGCCAAGCTGTGGGCGGCCCGCGCGAGTAGGAACGGGTTCGACGCGGGCCGGGCGGGCATCGAGGAGCCCTACGACGCGTTCACCGACCCGGGGAAGGACACCTGGGAGTACCTGGCGCCCGGCATGGCGCGCGCGGTGGCCGATCGGCACCGCCAGACCGCCTTCCCGATGATCGCCGGCCTGGTGGAGTTCGCCCGGCACTGGCGGCCGGACCTGGTGATCTGGGACCCGCTGACCTTCGCCGGCCCGATCGCGGCCACCGCGGTCGGCGCCGCCCACGCCCGGCTGCTCTTCGGCATCGACGTGCACGGCGGCGTCCGCCGGCAGTTCCTGCGGCTGAAGGCGCAGCAGCCGGCGGCCGAGCAGGTCGATCCGCTGGCCGACTGGCTGGGCGGCTACGCCCGCAAGTACGGCGCCGAGTTCACCGAATCCATGGTCACCGGCCACTTCACCCTCGACCAGTTCCCCCGCAGCCTCCAGATCGAGGCGCCCCAACTCGACTACGTCCGCACCCAGTTCATCCCCTACGGCGGCCCCGCGACCGTCCCCCAGTGGCTCTGGAAGCAGCCGGCCAAGCCCCGCGTCGCGCTCACCATGGGCCTGAGCGCCACCGACATCTACGACGGCTACACCGTCAACACCCAAGAGGTGCTGGACTCCCTGGCCGACCTCGACATCGAACTCGTCGCCACCATCGCCGACGAGGAGAAGGCCAAGTTGCGCCGCGTCCCGGACAACGCCCGCCTGGTCCCCTACGTCCCGATCCACCACCTCGCCCCCACCTGCTCCGCCTTCATCCACCACGCCGGAGCCGCCACCCTCGCCACCGTCGCCCGCCACCCCGTCCCCCACCTCTCCCTGCACTACCACTACGACCAGCCGATCCTGGCCCGCAAGCTCACCACCCACGGCGCCGGCCTCGACCTGCACACCAGTCGCGCCACCGGGCAGGCCGTCCGCACCGCCGTCCAACGGCTGCTCACCGAGCCCCGGTTCGCGGGCCGGGCCGCCGCACTGCGCGACGAGACCCTCGCCCTGCCCACCCCCAACCAGCTCGTCCCCCGCCTCGAAGAGCTCACCGCCCGCCACCGCACCACCCCCGCCTGACCACCCGCCCGAACCGCCGCACCCCACCGGAAGACCCTGGAAGGCCACCCATGCGAGTCCTGTTCACCGCCTATCCGGAGCGCACGCACTTCCTGCTCATGGCGCCCCTGGCCTGGGCGCTGCGCACCGCCGGCCACGAGGTCCGCTTCGCCAGCCAGCCGAAGTTCACCGGGGAGATCACCCAGGCCGGACTCACCGCCGTCCCCGTGGGCCGGGACCGGGACCTGTGGCAACTCCTTGCCCGCGACCCGAGTTGGCTGGGCCAGTCCGACCGGGGCGGCATGCCGCTGCCGTACGACGTGGCCGACCGGCCGGCCGAGGAGATCACCTGGGAGTACCTCAGCCAGGGCTACGCCGCGCAGGTCGAGCGCTGGCACAAGACCAGCAACGTGCCGATGATCGCCGACCTGGTGGAGTTCGCCCGGCACTGGCAGCCGGACCTGGTCCTGTGGGAGCCGCTGACCTACGCCGGCGCGCTCGCCGCCCAGGCCGTCGGCGCCGCCCACGCCCGGCTCCTCTTCGGCATCGACATGTACGGCGTGGCCCGCGAGCACTTCCTGCGGCTGCGCGAACAACAGCCGCAGGACCAGCGCACCGACCCGATGGCCGACTGGCTGGGCGGCTACGCCCGCAAGTACGGCGGACAGTTCGGCGAGGAGCTGATCACCGGTCAGGCCACCGTGGACCTGGTCCCGCAGTGCCTCCAGCGCCGCGCCGGCGGCCTGACCTACCTGCCGCTGCGGTACGTGCCCTACGGCGGCCCCGCCACCGTCCCCGCCTGGCTGCAGCGCCCACCCGAGCGGCCGCGGGTGGCGCTCACCCTGGGGCTGAGTACCACCGGTCACGGCGGGGAGTACGCGGTGGGCGTGCAGGACGTCCTGGACGCGCTCGGCGACCTGGACATCGAGCTGGTCGCCACCCTCGCCGAGGCCGAGCAGCGCAAGCTGACCCGCGTCCCGGACAACACCACGGTGGCGTCCTTCCTGCCGCTGGACGCGCTCGCCGCCACCTGCGACGCGGTCATCCACCACGCCGGCTTCGGCACCCTCGCCACCACCGCGCTGCGCGGCCTGCCCCAACTGACCCTGCCCTGGGACAACGACGGCCCGGCGCTCGCCGAGGGCGTCACCCGGGTCGGTGCCGGGCTGCGGCTCAACCCCAAGGAGGCCACCGGCGCGGACGTCCGGGAGGCGGTGCTCGCGCTGCTGTCCGACCCGGGCATCCGGCAGGGCGCGGCCGGGCTGCGGGACGCGATGCTCGCCCAGCCCACCCCCAACGCCATGGTGCCCACGCTGGAGCACTTCGTCGCCGAGCGGCGGGAACCCGCCGCGACCGCCACCGTGAACGGGGGCTGACGCCGTGCGGGTCCTGTTCGTCGCCAACCCCGAGAAGGCGCACGTGCTGCCGCTGCTGCCGCTGGCGTGGGCGCTGCGCACCGCGGGCCACGAGGTGCGGGTCGCCGGCACCCCCTGGTTCACCGACGTGATCACCCAGGCCGGGCTGACCGCCGTGCCGGTCGGCCGGGACTACGACCTGTGGGAGCTGCTGCGCCGCCAGATGCACACGCTCCCCAACTGGTCCTACCGCCCGGAGTTCGGCCTGCCCGCGCCCTACGACGCCGCGCACGACCCCGGGCGGGCCACCTGGTCCCATCTGACCGCCGGCTACGAGGAGATCGTGCGCCTGTGGCACAAGCCGGCCAGCTTCCCGATGATCGCCGACCTGGTCCGCTTCGCCCGCGCCTGGCAGCCCGACCTCGTCCTGTGGGAGCCGCTGGCGATGGCCGCCCCGATCGCCGCGGCGGCGTGCGGGGCCGCGCACGGCCGGCTGTTGTGGAGCGTGGACGCCTTCGGCGTCACCCGCGACCACTTCCTGCGGCTGCGCGCGCAGCAGCCGTCGGCCGAGCGCACCGACCCGCTCGCCGACTGGCTGGGCGGCTACGCCCGGCTGCACGGCGGGGAGTTCACCGAGTCCCTGGTCACCGGCCACTTCACCGTCGACCAGCTCCCGGCGTCGCTGCGGCTGGCGAGCTCGCTGCGCACCCTGCCGATGCGGTTCGTCCCCTACGGCGGGCCGGCGACGCTGCCCCGGTGGCTGTGGGCCCCGCCTAAGCGGCCCCGGGTGGCGCTGACCATGGGCGTGAGCGCCACCGACCACGGCGCCGGCTACGAGTTCAGCGTCCAGGACGTGCTCGCCTCACTGGCCGACCTCGACATCGAGGTGGTCGCCACCGTCCCCGAGGCCGAACAGCGCAAGCTGACGCGCGTCCCGGACAACGCCCGCCTGGTGCCCTACATCCCGCTGCACGCCCTCGCCCCGACGTGCAGCCTGGCCATCCACCACGCCGGCTTCGGCACGCTGCTGACGATGGCCCAACACCCCGTGCCGCAGCTGCTGTTGCCCTGGGACTTCGACGGGCCCACGCTGGCCCGGCAGGCCGCGGCCCAGGGGGGCTCGCTGGTGATCGGGGCCGACCGGGCGACCCCCGCGGCGGTGCGCGAGGCGGTGCTGCGGCTGCTGGGCGAGCCCGGCTTCCGCGAGCGGGCGGCCGCCCTGCGGGACGAGCTGGCCGCGCTGCCGACGCCGAACGCGCTGGTGCCCGAACTGGAGCGGCTGACCGCCGAGTTCCGCTCCCCCGCCCGACGAACCCAGTGAGGCCCACGCCATGCGCGTCCTGTTCGCCACCAACCCGCACAAGAGCATCTTCCAGTACATGGCACCACTGGCCTGGGCCCTGCGCACCGCAGGACACGAGGTCCGCTTCGCCAGCCAACCCGCCTTCTGCCCCACCATCACCCAGGCCGGGCTCACCGCCGTCCCCGTCGGACGGCCGCGCCGGAACCCGTTCCGGATGCTGGACTTCGTCGACCCCGAGCTGATCGCCGCGGCCCGGGTCGGGCTGCCGGCCCCCTGGGACGTCGCGGCGGATCCG
This sequence comes from Streptomyces sp. NPDC057743, assembly GCF_042798755.1. Lineage (NCBI taxonomy): Bacteria > Bacillati > Actinomycetota > Actinomycetes > Kitasatosporales > Streptomycetaceae > Streptomyces > Streptomyces sp. NPDC057743. The sequence goes on along the minus strand of NZ_JBHVJX010000033.1, from coordinate 14,394 downwards.
GCGCGGGCGACCTGGGACCACCTGCGGGAGGGCTACGAGCTGGCCGTGAGCTCGCTGCGGGAGGACAACTTCCCGATGATCGCGGACCTGGTGGAGTTCGCCCGGCACTGGCGGCCGGACCTGGTGATCTGGGAACCGTTCGCCTACGCGGGCGCGATCGCGGCCACCGCGGTCGGCGCCGCGCACGCCCGACTCCTCTTCGGCATCGACGTGTTCGGCGTGGCCCGGGAGCACTTCCTGCGCCGCCAGGCGGAGCGGCCGGCCGGCGAGCGCACCGATCCGCTGGCCGACTGGCTGGGCGGCTACGCCCGCAAGTACGGCGGACAGTTCACCGAATCCATGGTCACCGGCCACTTCACCCTCGACCAGTTCCCCCGCAGCCTCCAGATCGAGGCGCCCCAACTCGACTACGTCCGCACCCAGTTCATCCCCTACGGCGGCCCCGCGACCGTCCCCCAGTGGCTCTGGAAGCAGCCGGAGCGCCCCCGGGTGGCCCTCACCATGGGGCTGACCGCCACCGACGTCTACGACAGCTACACCGTCCACACCCAGGAGGTGCTGGACGCGCTGGCCGACCTGGACATCGAGCTGGTCGCCACCGTCGCCGACGCCGAGCAGGCCAAGCTGCGCCGCGTCCCGGACAACGCCCGCCTGGTCCCCTACGTCCCGATCCACCACCTCGCCCCCACCTGCGCGGCGTTCATCCACCACGCCGGAGCCGCCACCCTCGCCACCGTCGCCCGCCACCCCGTCCCCCACCTGTCCCTGCACTACCACTGGGACCAGCCGATCCTGGCCGACAAGCTCACCGCCCACGGCGCCGGCCTCGACCTCCACACCAGCCAGGCGAGCGGCCGGGCGGTCCGCGAGGCCGTCCAACGCCTGCTGACCGAACCGCAATTCACCGCCCGCGCCGCCGCGCTCCGGGACGAGACGCTCGCCCTGCCCACCCCCAACCAGCTCGTCCCCCGCCTCGAAGAGCTCACCGCCCGCCACCGCACCACCCCCGCCTGAAGACCCCTGGAGGGCACCCACGATGCGCGTCCTGTTCACCGTCATCCCGGAAAAGACGATCTTTTTGAGCATGGTGCCGCTGGCCTGGGCGCTGCGCACCGCGGGCCACGAGGTCCGCTTCGCCTGCCAGCCCTCGTTCGCACCGGTCGTCACCCAGGCCGGGCTCACCGCCGTGCCGGTAGGCCGGGACAGCGACGTGTTCCGGATGGCGCGGCGGGACCCCGAGGAGCTCGAAGCGGCCCGGGTCGGGCTGCACGCCCCCTGGGACGCGGCCGAGGACCCGTTGAAGGCGCGCTGGGAGCCGATGCGCGACGGCTACTACGACGCGGTCGAGAAGGGCCACAAGCCGGAGAACTTCCCGATGATCGCCGGACTGGTGGAGTTCGCCCGGCACTGGCGGCCGGACCTGGTCCTGTGGGACCCGCTCACCTACGCCGGCCCGATCGCGGCCACCGCCACCGGCGCCGCACACGCCCGACTCCTCTTCGGCGCCGATGTGTTCGGCGTCGCCCGCGCGCACTTCCTGCGGCTGAAGGCCGAGCGGCCGGCCGACGAACGGGCCGACCACCTCGCGAACTGGCTGGGCGGCTACGCCCGCAAGTACGGCGGACAGTTCACCGAGGCCATGGTCACCGGCCACTTCACCGTCGACCAGTTCCCCCGCAGCCTCCAGATCGAGGCGCCCGAACTCGACTACCTGCGGATGCAGTTCGTCCCGTACAACGGTCCGGCGACGGTCCCGGGGTGGCTGTGGTCCCGGCCCGCCCGGCCGCGGGTGGCGCTGACCATGGGGCTCACCGCCACCGACCTCTTCGACGGCTACACCATCGGCGCCCAGGAGGTGCTCGACGCCCTGGGCGAGCTGGACGTCGAGGTCGTCGCCACCCTCGCCGACACCGTGCGGGCCACGCTGCGCCGCGTCCCGGACAACGCCCGGCTGCTCCCGTTCGTGCCGCTGCACGCGCTGGCGCCGACCTGCGCGGCCGTCATCCACCACGCCGGTCCCGGCACGCTGGGCACCGTCGCCCGCTACGGCGTCCCGCACCTGTCGATCCCGTACAGCTTCGACGAGCCGCTGCTGGCCCGGAAGGTGGCCGAGCACGGCGCCGGCCTGGAGCTCCCGCACACCGGGGCGACCGGGGTGGCGATCCGCGACGCGGTCCAACGCCTGCTGGCCGAACCGCGGTTCACCGCCCGCGCCGCCGCGCTCCGGGACGAGACGCTCGCCCTGCCCACCCCCAACCAGCTCGTCCCCCGCCTGGAAGAGCTCACCGCCCGGCACCGCACCGGCGCCCCGCACGACCACCGCTGACGGCGCCCGCGGCGCCGACGAGGAGACGGATCCGACCCACCATGCGCATTCTGTTCACCTGCTATCCCGAGCGCACCCACTTCCTGCTGATGGCACCGCTCGCCTGGGCGCTGCGCACCGCGGGCCACGACGTGCGGGTGGCCTGCCAACCGAAGCTGGCCCCGGCCGTCACCCAGGCCGGGCTCACCGCGGTGCCGGTCGGCAGCGACCGCGACCTGTGGCAGGTCGCCGGCCGGCTCAACGGCGCCGGTGCGCGGCTCGCCCCGGGCCTGGCCGAGCCGTACGACGCCGCGGAGCGCGCGCCCGAGGACATCACCCTGGACTGGCTGCGGGACGCCTACCGCGTCCGGGTCACCGCCGCGCACAAGATGACCAATGCGCCGCTGGCCGGCGCGCTCACCGAGTACGCCCGGCACTTCAAGCCCGACCTGGTGATCTGGGAGCCGCTGACCTTCGCGGGCGCCATCGCGGCCGAGGCGACCGGCGCCGCGCACGCCCGGATGCTGATCGGCGCGGACGTGTACGGGATCGCCCGGCAGCACTTCCTGCGGCTGTCCGGGCAGGGTGTGGGCGGGGGCGCCGACGACCCGCTGGGGTCCTGGCTGGCCGGCTACGCCCGTCGATACGGCGGGGAGTTCAGCGAGTCGCTGGTCACCGGCCAGTTCAGCATCGACCTGCTGCCGCCGTCGCTCCAGGTCCACGCGCCCGGGCTCGACTACCGCTCGCTGCGGTTCGCCCCCTACGGCGGGCCCGCGGTCGTCCCCCGCTGGCTGTGGGAGCCGCCGCAACGCCCGCGGGTGGCCCTGACGTTGGGGCTCACGGTCAGCGACCACGGCCTGCCCTACCCGGTCGACATCCAGGACGTCCTGGACTCCGTCGCCGACCTGGACATCGAGCTGGTGGCCACGGTCAGCGACGCGGCCCGGCAGCGCCTGGCCCGGGTCCCGGACAACGCCCGCCTGGTGCCGTACGTGCCGATGCAGGCGCTGCTGCCGACCTGCTCGGCGGTCATCCACCACGCCGGGGTCGGCACCCTCACCACGGCGGCGTTCTACGGCGTACCGCAGTTGGCGCTGCCCTGGGACGTGGACCAGCCGCTGCTGTCGGCGCGGCTGGCCGCGCACGGCGCCGGCCTCACCACGCACGCCACCCGGGCCACCGGGGCGGGCGTCCGGGCCGCCGTGCTCCGGCTGTTGGCGGACCCCGCCTTCCCGCAGCGGGCCCGGGAGCTGCGGGCCGAGCTGCTGGATGTGCCGCACGCCAACGCGGTGGCCGGGGAGTTGGCCGAGCGGGTGGCCGCGGCGCGCGGCTGAGGGGGCGCGGGGCGGCTTCGGTGCCGCCCCGCCGGCCTCAGCGCTGCGTCGCGCGCCAGTACTGCCGCTTGTCCTTGTCCCGCACGACCACGCCGGCCTGGGCGAGTTCCCCGCGCAGCTCCCGGAGTTGGTCGCCGGACCCGGGCTTCTTCAGCAGCTCCTCGCGGGCCCGGAACAGCGCGTGCGCCTGTGCGGGCAGCTTCCCGCTCTCCGGCACCCAGAGCTGGAACTCCTTCTTGTACGGGTCCTCCTCGGCCCACTTGTAGCCGTGCGCGGCGAACGCCACGGCCAGCCGGCGGCGGTCCTGGTCGCAGTCCTCCCGGGCCAGCTCCTCGGTGCGGTGACCGAGCAGCACCAGCTGCTTGCCGTCGAGGAAGGCCATCGCGACGTCGGCGCCGGCGTACTCCCGGGGCTCGCCCTTGCGCGTGAGGATGACGCGGTCGTCGTCGACGCTGACCGACAGCTCGCTGAACTTGATGATCGCCCCGCCGATCAGCCCGATGAGGCCGCCTGCGGCCACCACCCCGATGGTGAGCCCGGGTTCGGGGATCGAGGACAGCAGCTTCGCCGGTCCCTGCATGGGCGCCCAGGGCAGCGTCACCAGCCACTTCGCGACGACCTTGAGCAGCCAGCCGAGCCCGGCCCCGATCAGCCCGAACACCACGCAGACGAGCACCTGGCCCAGGATCGGTTCGGCGACCACCGTCGGCTGGTCGGTCTTCGGGTTCAGCTCTTTCGGCACAGCTAGATCACTCCCACTCGTTGCTCGGATTCCCCGCGCGGGGGCGCCCCTTGACAAAAGAAAAGTCCGTGCGCGTGCGGCGCGCGGCCCGTCCGTCCGCACGGCCCGGCCGGCTCCGGCCCGGCGGCGGCCGCCGGCCGCGCCCTACGCCTCCCGCGGCCACGGCAGCGCCGCCGTGACCTCCCAACCGCCGTCCGCGGCCGGGCCGTACTCCAGTCGTCCGCCGGCCAGCGCCACCCGCTCGGCCAGCCCCGCCAGCCCCTGCCCGGCGGCATCGCCCGCCGCCTGGCCGGTGGGCCGGCCGCCGTCCGCGGCGTTGGCCACCTCGACCCTGAGCCCCTCCCCCGCCTTGCCGGTCACCTCGACCCGCGCGCTCGCCCCGGGGGCGTGCTTGCGGACGTTGGTGAGCGCTTCCTGCACGACCCGGTAGGCCGTGCGGCCGACCAGGTCGGGGGCGGCCTCCGGGACCTCCTTGAGCAGCCGCACCCGCATTCCCGCCGCACACGACTCTGCGACAAGCCGGTGCACGTCGGCCAGGGTCGGCTGGGGCAGTTCACCGGCCGGGGCCCGCAGCACGCCCAGCACCTGGCGCAGGTCCTGGAGCGCCTGGTGCGCGCTCTCCCGGATCACCCCGGCGGCCCGGGCGACGTCCGCACTGGGGGCGTCGGGGCGGTATTCCAGGGCGCCGGCGTGCAGCGCCAGCAGCGACAGCCGGTGGCCCAGCACGTCGTGCATCTCCCGGGCCACCTCCTCCCGGGCCCGCAACTGGACCTGTTCGGCGCGCAGCGCGGCCTCCGCCGCGACCTGCACCAGCAGCTTCCGCCGGTGGTGGATGAAGAGCCCCCAACCGACCGCGCCGGCCTGCACGATGGTGCCGAAGAGGAAGAAGTGGAGGGCCGGCAGGGCCGCGTCGGGACGGATGAAGACATCGGAGACGACCGGCAGCAGGCTGGCCGTGTAGACCACCGCGGTGGTCCGCGGGGAGCGGTGCACGGCGACCGAGAACAGCGCGACCAGCATCGCGCCGGCGACCATCTCGAACAGCACCGAGAGGCCGATCAGCACGAAGGCGACCTCGACCGGCTTGCGCCGGCGCAGCCACAGCAGGACGCAGCCGAACACCCCGGCCAGCTGCTCGACGTACCACCAGTTGACGCCGAGCCCGAGGTCGGCCTGCCCCCGGCCCTTGGCGGTCAGGACGCCGTAGGCCACCGCAAGCAGGAAGAACGCGGTGTCCACGGTCCAGTCCCGTGGACTCCGCCGGACGGGCACGGAAGCGGTCACGGAGTCGGGCACGCTTCGGACTTTACCGGCGTGATCCCTTCCGAAGGACGGGTCGGGCGGTGGACGATACCTTGGTCGGACCGTCGGAGACTTTAGTCTCGGGCAGCTCCCCGGGGCGGCCTCGCGGGCGCCCGTCCCCGTCTCGCCGGCGGGACGGGCCGGCCTCGTGCCCAAGCGGCCCGGCGGGGGTTTCCGCTCTCGTTCCGCTCCCGGTTCCCGACCCGTGGCGCGCCCCACCAGGACCCCAAGTCCGGTGTGGCGGCCGGCCGTTGTGCGCCGACCGCCCGCCGCGGGTGCCGGCCGTCCGGATGCTCCCCCATGCCCCGCCGCCGAGGCAGCCGCCGCAGGCCGGCTGCCCTTTTCCGCGAGAGAAGGCCGAGTTGACCACAGCGCCAGGTCCTAATAAAGACGCACATAACGGTTCCCGTCCGATGACCGGTGCCAGCTACCTGGAGTCCCTGCGGGACGGGCGCGAGGTCTACCTCCACGGCGAACGGGTCGCGGACGTCACCACGCACCCCGCGTTCCGCAACAGCGCCCGCTCGCTCGCGCAGCTCTACGACGTGCTGCACGAGCCGGAGTCCCGCGGCGTGCTGAGCGTGCCCACCGACACCGGCAACGGCGGCTTCACCCACCCGTTCTTCAAGACCGCCAGGAGCGCCGAGGACCTGCTCGCCGCCCGCGACGCGATCGTCGCCTGGCAGCGCCTGGTGTACGGCTGGATGGGCCGCACCCCCGACTACAAGGCCGCGTTCTTCGGCACGTTGCAGGCCAACGCGGACTTCTACGGACCGTTCAAGGACAACGCCCTGGACTGGTACCGCCGGGCCCAGGAGCAGGTGCTCTTCTTCAACCACGCGATCGTCCACCCGCCGGTGGACCGCGACCGGCCCGCCGACCGGACCGCCGACGTCTGCGTGCACGTGGAGGAGGAGACCGACGCCGGGCTGGTGGTGTCCGGCGCCAAGGTCGTGGCGACGTCCTCGGCGCTGACCAACGCCAACCTCATCGCGCACATGGGCCTGCCGCTGCGGGACAAGCGGTTCGGCGCGATGTTCACCGTCCCGATGAACGCCCCCGGCCTGAAGCTGTTCTGCCGCACCTCCTACGAGATGCACGCCGCCCTGCTGGGCAGCCCCTTCGACTACCCGCTCTCCAGCCGGCTGGACGAGAACGACTCGATCATGGTCCTGGACCGGGTGCTGGTCCCCTGGGAGAACGTCTTCGCCTACGACGCGGTGTCGGCCAACGCCTTCGCCACCCGCTCCGGCTTCCTGGAGCGCTTCACCTTCCACGGCTGCACCCGGCTCGCGGTGAAGCTGGACTTCATCGCCGGGTGCCTGCTGAAGGCCGTCGAGGTCACCGGCACCTCCGGCTTCCGCGGCGTCCAGGCGCAGATCGGCGAGGTGCTCAACTGGCGCGACATGTTCTGGGGCATGTCGGACGCGATGGCGAAGTCGCCCACCCCGTGGCTGGGCGGCGCCGTCCAGCCCAACCTCAACTACGGCCTGGCGTACCGGACGTTCATGGGCATCGGCTACCCGCGGATCAAGGAGATCATCCAGCAGACCGTCGGCAGCGGCCTGATCTACCTCAACTCGCACTCCAGCGACTGGAAGAACCCGCAGATCCGCCCGTACCTGGACCGCTATCTGCGCGGCTCGCGCGGCGTCGAGGCGGTGGACCGGGTCAAGCTGCTGAAGCTGCTGTGGGACGCGGTCGGCACCGAGTTCGCCGGCCGGCACGAGCTGTACGAGCGGAACTACGGCGGCGACCACGAGGGCATCCGCGTGCAGACCCTGCTGAGCTACCAGGCGCGCGGCCAGGCCGACACCCTCAAGGGGTTCGCCGACCAGTGCCTGTCCGAGTACGACCTCGACGGCTGGACCCGGCCGGACCTGTTCGGCCCGGAGGAGCTGCCGCGCCTGGCCACCGGGGGCTGACGCGGTGACCGCGCAACCGCTCCAGGGCATCCTCGCCACGGTGGGCAGCACCCCGCTGGTGGAGCTCACCCAGTTCACCGCGGCGCACGACTTCCCGTTCCGGCTGTTCGCCAAGGTCGAGCGCTTCAACCCCGGCGGCAGCATCAAGGACCGCTCCGCGCTCAGCATGCTGCGCGAGGCCCTGCGCACCGGCGAGGTGGTGCCCGGCCGGACCACGGTGATCGAGTCCAGCTCCGGCAACCTCGCCATCGGCATCGCCCAGATCTGCTGCTACTACGGACTGCGGTTCATCTGCGTCGTGGACGCCCGCACCACCGAGCAGAACCTGGCGATCCTGCGCGCCTACCGCGCCGAGGTCGAGGTGGTGACCGAGCCCGACCCGGCGTCCGGCGAGTACCTGCCGCAACGGCTGCGCCGAGTGGCGCAGTTGGCCGCAGCGCTCCCCGACTCCTATGTGCCGGGCCAGTACGGCAACCCGTTCAACCCCCGGGCACACCTGGAGACCATGGGCGAGATCGACCGGGCCCTGGACGGCGCGGTGGACTACCTGTTCTGCGCGGCCGGCACCACCGGCACGCTGAAGGGCTGCGCCGCCTACGTGCGGCAGCACGCCCTGCCGACGACGGTGGTCGCGGTGGACGCGGTGGGCAGCCGGATCTTCGGCTCGCCGGTGGCCTGCCCACGACTCATCCCCGGGCACGGCGCCGCCGTGGTGCCGGCGCTCTTCGACCCCACGGCCGCCGACCGCGTGGTGCACGTCGGCGACCTGGACGCGGTGGTCGGCTGCCGCCAACTGGTGCGCCACGAGGCGCTGCTCGCCGGCGGCTCCTCCGGCGCCCTGGTCGCCGCGCTGACCAAGACCGCGCCGGACATCCCGCCCGGGGCCACCTGCGTGCTGGTGCTGCCGGACGGCGGCGACCGCTATCTCGACACCATCTACTCCGACGCCTGGGTGCGTCACCACTTCGGCGAGGTCTCGCACCTGTGGGCACAACCGGCCTCGCCCGACGCGAAGGAGACCGTCCCTTGCTGATCATCCGCCATGGCGAGGTCGCCGACCTGCTGCGGGGCCAGGAGCGGCAGGTGCTGTCCCTGGTGAACGAGACCTACCGGCTGCACGACGAGGGCCAAACCGCCCTGCCGCACTCGGTGTTCCTGCGCTTCCCGGACCGCCCCCGGGACCGGATCATCGGCCTGCCCGCCTACGTGGGCGGCGCCGACGCCGTCGCCGGGATGAAGTGGATCGCCAGCTTCCCCGGCAACGTTGCCGACGGTCGGGCCCGCGCCAGCGCCGCCATGCTGCTCAACTCGATGGCCGACGGCACCCCCGAGGCGCTGATCGAGGCGTCGCTGATCTCGGCCCAACGCACCGCGGCCTCCGCCGCGTTGGCCGCCTCCCACCTCGTCACCGACCCGGCGCCGCGCGGGATGGCCCTGATCGGCACCGGCCCGATCAACCACGAGGTGCTGCGCTTCACCAAGGCCCAACTCCCCTCCCTGCGCGAGGCGGTGGTCTTCGACCTGGACCCGAAGCGGGCCGCGGCCTTCGCAGACCGGGCCGGCCAGCTGGCGCCCGACCTCACCGTCACCGTCGCCGACCGGGCGGAACAGGCCCTCGCCAGCCACCCGTTGATCTCCCTCGCGACCTCCGCGGGCGAGCCCCACCTGGAGCTGGCCGCCTGCCAGCCGGGCGCCACCGTGCTGCACGTCTCGCTCCGCGACCTGACCGTGCAGGCGGTCCTCGACGCCCAGAACGTGGTCGACGACGCCGACCACGTGTGCCGCGAGCGCACCAGCCTCCACCTGGCCGAACTGGCCACCGGCAACCGGGACTTCATCGACGCCCCGCTGGGCGCCCTGCTGCGCGGCACCGTCCCGTTCCGCCGGGACCCGCAGCGGACCGCGGTCTTCTCCCCCTTCGGCCTGGGCATCCTCGACCTCGCCCTGGCCCGCTGGATCCGCGACCGGGCCCGGGCGGACGGCCTGGGCACCTCCATCGAGGGCTTCCTGCCGTAGGGTCGGTCCGCACCGCCCGCCGCAACGCCGACTGCCGTGCCCCCGTCCACGTCATGGGGGGCACGGCAGTCGGCGTTCGGGCCGGTGCGTCCCGGCCGCGGCGGTCAGATCTCCACCAGCAGCGCGTGGTGGCGGATCTCCTCGATCAGCGCGGCCTGCCGCAGCGAGCCCTCCTGCTGCTCGGTGATGTCCCGCTCGCCGAGGACCGCGCCGACGAAGGTGTCGATGACGTTGGCGAACTGGTGGTCGGCGGGCAGCACGAACTGCTCGGAGTGGTCCTGCCGTTCGATCCGCATCAGCGGCTGGTAGGTCTCCGGCGGCGTGAACGCCCGGTCCAGGGTGAGGCGGCCGGTGCTGCCAGAGAGGCTGTAGGTGTTGCGGTAGGAGTGCTCCATGCCGAACGTCAGGTGGGCCGGGACGCCCTCGGGCGTGTAGAGCAGCACGCTGCCGGACATCACCACGCCGCGCTCCCGGTCGTGCCGGAACACCGCGCCGGCCACCTTCAGTTCGCTGCCGAGGAAGAACTGCGCCGCCCGCACCGGGTAACCCCCGAAGTCCAGGAAGGCGCCGCCGCCGACATCGCGCTGGTAGCGGATGTCGCCCACCGGCTTCGGCGGGATGGTGAACGCGGAGGAGAAGCCGCGCAGTTCGCCGATGGCGTCCTCGGCCAGCGCCTTGTGCACGGCGGTGTGCTGGGAGTGGTAGAGGAACATGTAGTTCTCCAGCAGCACCAGGCCCCGCTCGCGGGCCCGGGCCAGCAGCCGACGGGTGTCCTCGTGGCCGGCCGTCAGCGGCTTCTCGACCAGGACGTGCTTGCCGGCGCCCAGGGCCCGTTCGACCCAGGCGGCGTGCAGCAGGCCGGGCAGCGGGATGTAGACGGCGTCGACGTCGTCCCGCTCCAGCAGGGCGTCGTAGCCTTCCAGCGGCGCGCCGCCGAACCGGTCGGTGAAGCGCGCCGCGGACCGCCGCTCCCGGCTGGCGACCGCCGTGATCCGCACCGCGCGGTTGCCCTCCATGGCCGGGAGGGTCCGCCGCCAGGCGATGTCCGCACACCCCATGACCCCGATGCGCAGTCGATCGCTCGTGCTCTTAAACATGTGGGAGAACTCCGCTCAGCGTGGGAAGCGTGGGATGGGAAGAAGGGGGGCGGCGCCCTAGCGCTTTCCCAGCGCCGCGTAGTGGGCCAGGCACTCCTCATAGGTGGGCAGCAGCCCCTGCGCGACCGCCTCGGCCAGGGTGGGCGCCGTGGCGTCCTTCTCCGACATGACCGGCGGTTCGGAAAGGCCCCAGGGGATGCCGATGTCCGGGTCCAGGGGGTTGACCTCGATCATCGTGCCGGGGACGTACGCCGTGGAACACAGGTAGTTCATGCAGGCGTTGTCGGTGAGGGTCAAGAAGGCGTGACCGATGCCGTCCGCCAGGTACACCGCGGTGCCCGACTCCTCGTCCTGCGGCGTCACGTCGTAGGCGCCGAAGGTGGGCGAGCCCACCCGCAGGTCCACCGCGACGTCCAGCACCGCACCGCGCACGCAGGTGACCAACTTGGCCTGGCCGGGCGGCAGGAAGGTGCTGTGGATGCCGCGCATGGTGTTGCGGCGGCTGACGGAGTAGTTCGCCTGCCCGACGGTGAACGGATAGCCGATGATCTCCGTGAGCGTCTCGGCGCGGAACGCCTCGAAGAACGAACCGCGCAGATCCGGGATCTTGTTGGGGACGATGCGGTACGCCCCCTTGATTGACATTTCGGTAACTCGTGCCGCATCAAACATGGCCCACCGCTCTCAAGGGGTCGCTAGGAGTCGAATCGCTACGCATCGCTCGGCCGCCGCCCGCTCACGCGAGGCTCAGCAGGCAGGTGAGCAGCGAGCGGGCCTCGATGTTGAGGTAGTGGCCGTGGCGCAGGAGGTCGGTCAGCTGCCGCGCCGTCATCCAGCACAGATGCGGCGGAGCGTCGAGCGGGAAGTCCTCGTCCACCTCGACGATCTGATAGCGGGTCAGCGCGTGGTGGAACCGCCCGCCCTCCTCGGAGAGGACCTGGTCGTAGCGGACGGTGCCGCCACCGGGCCGCAGGGCGTCCCGCAGGACGTCCTCCTGGACGGCGTCCAGGCCCTGACCGGGGTGCAGATGCACGGTCGGCGCCATCTCCACCTGGTCCATCAGCCCGTACTCGGGCCGGGCCCGCACCAGCAGATGGAGCACCCCGTCGATGGCGCGGGCCAGGAACACCGCCCGGCCCTCGCCCCGCGGGTACAGCAGCGGCTGCGTCCAGCGGGTGACCTCCCGGGTGCCGGCCGCGACCCGCACCGCGATGATGCGGAAGTTCTCCGCGCCCTCGTCGGTGATCTCCCAGTCGTCCCGCTTCCACCCGGCGACGTCCGCCAGCGGCACCAGCCGGGCGCTCCAGTCGCAGCGGGTCTTCGCCTCGGTGAACCAGCTCAGGATGGAGCCCGCGCTGTCCGGCACGAAGGGGCTCCGCGCCGCGCCCCGGTACTGGTACTGGTACTGGTACGAGCGCACCAGGGCGTCGTGGAACGCCTCGCCGCTTCGCCCCTCGGTCTCGTCCGGGAGCATGAACGGCAGGCAGGACAGCACCGTGCGGGCGTCCATGTTGACGAGGTTGTCCACCGCCATCAGCCCGCGGAGCTGGTCCATGGTGAGCCAGCAGAAGTCCTCGTGCAGCGGCACGTCCCCGGTCGCCAGCACCACCATGTTCCGGTTGCGCTTGCGCCAGAACCAGGCACCCTGCTCGGACTGGAGCACGTCCACCAGCACCTGGCCGCGCTGCGGCCCGGTGAAGTGCTCCAAGTACCGGGTGCCGGCGCCCTGGTGGACCTTCATGTAGTTGCTGCGGGTCGCCTGCACGGTCGGCGAGAGCTGGATCGTGTTGGCGTTCCCCGGCTCCATCTTGGCCTGCATCAGGCAGTGCAGGACGCCGTCGAACTCCTTGACCAGGATGCCGAGGATGCCGATCTCCGGCTGGTTGATGACCGGTTGGGACCACAGCTCCGGGCCGGCGTTGCCGCCGGCGCGGACCCGGAGCCCCTCGACGGTGAAGAACCGCCCGCTGGCATGGCCGAGATTGCCGGTCCCCGGGTCGAACTCCCAGGCGTCCAGCTCGTGGAAGGGGATGCGCTCCACCGAGAACCCGCCCGCCCGGCGGCGCTCGGCCCACCAGGCGTGGAACTCGGCGGTGGACAGAAGGCTCACCTCGGTCAGAGCCTTCCCATGACGTCGAACACCGCGTCGATGACCCGCTCCTGCTCCGCGTCGGTCAGCGACGGGTACATCGGCAGCGAGAAGATCTCCTCGGCGACCCGGCTGGTGACCGGCAGCGCGTCCTTGGCATACCCGAGGTGGGCGAAGCCTGACTGGGTGTGCACCGGCCACGGGTAGCTGATGTTCAGCGCGATGTCGTGGGCCTTGAGGCCCTCCAGGAGCTGGTCCCGGCGCGGGTGGCGGCAGACGTACACGTAGTAGACGTGGTCGTTGCCGGGCGCGGTCACCGGGGTGACCAGGTCGGTGCCGGCGAACGCCGCCGCGTACCGGTCGGCGATGGACCGGCGGCGGGCGACGTAGTCGTCGAGTCGGGTGAGCTTGCGGCGCAGGATCTCCGCCTGCACCTCGTCGAGGCGGGCGTTGTGGCCGGGCGTCTCGACGACGTAGTAGCGGTCCTCCATGCCGTAGAAGCGCAGCCGCCGCAGCCGGGCGTCGACCGCCGCGTCGTCGGTCACCGTGGCACCGGCGTCGCCGTACGCGCCGAGCACCTTGGTCGGGTAGAAGGAGAACGCCGCGGCGTCGCCCATCGTGCCGGCGAGCCGGCCGTGGTGGCGGGCGCCGTGCGCCTGCGCGCAGTCCTCCAGGACGACCAGCCCGTGCTTGGCCGCCAACTCCTTGAGCGGCGCCATGTCGACGCACTGGCCGTACAGGTGCACCGGGAGCAGGCAGCGGGTACGCGGGGTGAGGGCCGCGGCGACCTGGTCGACCTCCATCAGATAGGTGTCCGGGTCCACGTCGACGAAGACCGGGGTGGCGCCGACGGCGTCGATCGCGATGACGGTGGGCGCCGCGGTGTTGGAGACCGTGATCACCTCGTCCCCGGGGCCGACGCCCAGGGCGCGCAGGCCCAGGACGATGGCGTTGGTGCCGTTGTCGACACCGACGCAGTGGCCGAGGCCGTGGTAGTCGGCGAACTCCCGCTCGAAGCCCTTGACGCTCTTCCCCAGCACCAACTGCCCGGAGCCGAACACCGTGTCCACCGCGTCGAGAATGTCCGCGCGTTCCTTGTCGTACTCCGGCAGGTAACCCCACACATGCTGGGTCATCGGGTCCCCTTCGTGGATACCCCCACCTTGAGGTGGGGGAGGAATTGAAGCTCTCGCGTGAGCGGGGCAGGGATATTCGATTCGGCGTCAGGGCGGATCGGTGTCCACCCCATGAGGGCGTGAGGGCGTCTACAGGAGTCAGGTGCTCTCAACTGACAGTCCTCCCGGGTAGGTTCGGATGCATGACGACAGGAGCGATCAGCGGGGAAGCCGGGTATGCCCGGTACACCTTCCGTGTGCGCCTGTCGACGTCGGCCCGGCGCGCACTCGAAGCCGAGTGGGACCGGTGCCGCTGGGTCTGGAATGAGTGCGTCGCCAAGTCCAAGGCCGTCCATCAGCACAACAGGGCTACCGGCGAGAAGCGGACGTGCGGGCCGGTGCAGCTTGCGGCGATGCTGACCGAGGCACGGGCCCGTACGCCGTGGTTGCGTGCGGGTGCGTGTGTGCC
>NZ_JBHVJX010000032.1:0-87857 GCF_042798755.1 Streptomyces sp. NPDC057743 | reverse complement strand
AGGGGCCATCGCCCGGCACGCCGAGAGCACGCACCGACCACCGCCCGGCCCGCCCTCCGGGCGAACGACGGGAGTTTGACGACAGGACCTAGGGCACATCGCCTTGTCGCGTTGCCTTGTCGCGCCGACCGTGTCGTGGGCGCGGAAGGCGTCGTTCGCTCGAACTGCGGCTGCCAGGCAGCTACAGGGTGGTGAAGTCCAGTACGAGGCGGCCCCGCAGGCCGCCCTTGGCCAGTCGCCGGTGTGCCTCGGCTGCCTGGTCGGCGGGCAGGACGTCGGCCACGCGCAGGGTCAGTTCGCCCGCCTCGGCCTGGTCGCGCAGCCGGAGCAGCCGGGCGTGGTCGGTGGCCACCTCGTTGACCCAGACCGGATGCACCCGGATACCGCGGTCCACCGGGCCGTCCCAACCACGGATGACGGCGATACCACCACCGTCCCGGATCGCCGGGAGGACCAACTCGTGCAGCATCGCGCCGTCGAGCACACCGTCCACCCCGTCGGGCGCGAGCGCGCGGAACCGATCGGCGACGTCATCACCGCGCGACACCACCTCGTCCGCGCCCAGGTCCGCAACCAACTGCGCGTCGGCCGGCGAGGCGTCGGCCAGCACCCGCAGTCCATCGCTCTTGGCCAGTTGCACCGCATACCCACCGAAGGCCCCGGCCGCCCCGGTCACCGCTACGGTGCCGCCGGCTGGCACGTCGAGCAGGTCCAGCCCGAGACGGGCGGTGAGGGCGTTCATCAGGAGCGTCGAGGCGGCCGGGAAGTCCACGCCGGGGAGCATCGGCACCACCGACTCCACCGGCACCACGACGAATTCGGCGTAGGCGCCGCCGCGCTGCTCGTAGGGGCGTACGATCGCGATCACGGCATCCCCCTGCTGGAGCGAGGTGGGGGTGCCCGGTCCGATGGCGTCGACCACGCCGGCCGCATCCATGCCCGGTACGTACGGCCCCGGGCGGCCGTTGAACCGTCCGCTGGTGGTGCCGGAGCGCAGCATGGTGTCGGTGGGGTTGACCGAGGCGGCGTGAACACGGATGCGCACCTCGCCGCGGCCCGGCACCGGATCCGGCAGCTCCATCACCCGCAGCACCTCGGGTCCACCAAACTCCGTCAGGCCGATCGCGCGCACAGCACTCACTCCTTTTGTACGACAACTATCGAACTAACCCTAGAGGGAGAGTGCTTGACGTACAACCCCGGCTTGGATGGCGACATCGCCGATCGGGTCCTGGCCGGGTACGGGCGCAAAGTCTTCGGTGCCTTGGGGGAGTGGGTGCCGAGTCGCGCGCCGCCCCTCCTGCGACGTCCGCGGCTGTGCCGACGGCGGGTGTTGCGGCGCCCGCCATCCGGCCGGCCCTCTGCCGCAGCCGTCCCCTGCGGCAGGTGGGCTGATGGCCCGTCAGTGCGAGCCGGCGGGAACCCGGCCGGACCAGATGTCGATCACTACCTGGTGACGATGCGAGCGCACCGCCGGTCCGCCGCCGGCGTAGTTCTTGTCGACCTGTGCCGCCTCGGCCGTGTTCGGCTTGGCGTTCGTGCAGGACGGGCCGGGGCCGTGGCCGGACATGAGCTCCGAGCAGGGGCCGCTGTAGTCGTCGGGCAGTCCGAGGATGTGCCCGGTTTCGTGTGCGACGATCCGGGTCGTGTCGTAGCCCTGGTCCACCGCCTGTTGGCCCAACTGCACTTCACCGCCGCCGCCGGGGAAGATCGGCCCCAGCGTGGTCTGCGGCCAGCCGCTGGTCGCCTTGTAGACGTAGTCGGCCGAGGCGCCGGTGCTCGCCGGCTCCAAGTGCACGTTGTGCACGGCGGTGTTCCAGTTCTGCACGGCCTGGTTGATCGCGTCCGCCCACTTGCCGGCGCCGCTGGCGTCGTAGGTGAGGGTGACCGCGGCCGAGGTCGCGCGCGGCGCGGAGTGCGCCGAAGCGACGCCGACGGTGGGGCTCAGCATGGCTGGGACAAGTGCCGCCAGGGCTGCTATCTGCTTGATCATGAGACGGGTGCGCCTCCTTGGGTCTCGACTGGTGCCCGCAGTAAACGGGGTTCGTCGCGAACACGACAACCTCTCCGTAGGCAATCGAGTCCCGGTGGCTTCAAGTTGGCTCAAAGCGCACAGGAGTTGAGGGCGGGGCGGGGGAGGTCGGGAGGAAGGGGGGAGGCGCCAACTGCCGGTTGCGAGTTCGCGTGTCGGCCGGCCGCTCAAGGGTCTCGGACCGGATCGATTGAGGTGCACGACGACGGGTGGTCATCTCCATCGATCCGGCCGCCTCGTCCGAGACCGTCGCCGCGGTGAACTACTTGCCCTGGGCGGTGAGTTTCTGGAGTTCCTTGAGCAGGTCGACGGTGTCACCGGCCGGCGGGGCCTGCACCGATGTCTTGGTCCCGTAGTCGGAGAATTCCGAGGTGGTGGTGATCGTGCCCTGCGACGTCCTGATGTCTATGTCCATCTTCACCGGGTAGTCGTCACTGTTGACCCACGCGTCGTAGGTGTAGCCCTTGATGCCCGCCTTCTTGGCGTTCGCGAGCAGCTTCTCGCGTTCCTCGGGCGTGAGTGCCTGGACGGTCTTGGCACCCTTGAGCCCCTCCTCGACCGTCAGCGAACCCTTGTAGTGCTCGGCACGCTCGCCGTTGACATCGCCGGACCCCAGGTGCTTGACGTCCGGCGAACCGAGCAGCATCGCAAGCTGCTGCGCCGGGTCCTGGTTCATGTCCTCCAGGCCGGCGGTCATCTGCTTCACGAGCTTGGCGTTGTTGCTCTGCTTCAGCGCGGCCCCCAAGTCGATCTTGCCCCACTGCTTGCCGTCGAACTCCTCAAGCCGCTCGTTCATGTCGACGTACATGGCGTCGTCGAGCCAGATCATGTGGGTCTTCTCGGCGTCGTCGCCGGCTTTCGCCCCGAGCGGACTGTCGATCATGGTCATATCCATGACCATCGGGTTCCAGCCCATGACACCGGTCATCTTCGACACACCGCTGTCCGGCAGGCTCGCCGGCGTGGTCATGCTCATCTTGACCTTCGCGGACTTCGCCGCCGCGGTCTTCTTGTAGGCCGCCGAAAGCGCGTGTGTCACCGCGCCCTTGCCGGAGTTCTGTCGATCCCCCTCGGCCTTGTCCGAGCCGCCCTGGCAACTCGTCACGCCCGCCAGCACGGCCACCGCCGTCAACGAGATCCCCGCACGTCGCGCGATGCTCTTGCGCACGCCTACCCCTGTTTGTCCGTCTTCCCTACTTACGCTACGCACCGTAGCGCATTAGTCCGACATGTCGCGAATGGATAAGTCGGCCCCTCTCCTCCCGACAACTGCACGCGGCCGGGACGCGCCTGGGCTCAGGGGGTGGTGTCGTGGCCTCAAGTCGGGGGCTGGGCACTCGACTTCGGCCGCAGCGTTGGACGAGCGAAACTCCCGCTTCCCAGAACCGAGTTCGCTGCAAGTCCGTTGGGGATTCCGACTACAGCAGCGCTTCCGTCGTTTCCCGTGCCTGACTCTCGCGTCGATGCTCCGACGTACCGCGTCACCCGCGCCGAACAGGCTTCACCATCTTCTGGCTGTCGACGCCAAGCCCCTCACGCTCGTTGGGATCGGCTCAGCACTGCCACAGGAACTTCGCATGGCCGCACGGCTCACAGGCGAACGCGTAGGCGCAGCCGCCACCGCCGAAGTTCATGGCGGTGTGGTGGTCCGGGCCTTCTTCAAGCTGGACGATCAGGGGCATGGGACAGGCGCATGAGGGACAGGACGGCGTCTCATCCCCCTGAAGCCAGGCGGGGCTTCCACCGAGCTGGCCGAGCACGGATGACGCGGGGTCGTCGTTCTTCGCTGCCCACTCCTGGCCGCCCTGGTCGTAATCGGGCTCGTCCACACGCACCAAGCGGACCGCCCGGACGGCGCCGAGGACGAGCAGTGCCTCATCGACACCGCCCTCGGGCTGCGGCAGTGGCCCAAGGCCCTCCGCGGGGAAGAGCAGTGCCTGGTTCCCGCCGGAGTCCGGATCCCAGTCGTCGCACATGCCCGGGTCGTTCTCGCACGCGAACAAGGCGAGGACCCCGCGACCCCCAACCCCGTCTCCGAGGTCATCCAAGGCCACCTGGGCGAGGAACTGCATCGGGCCCTGGCACGAAGCGCAGCGGGGCCACGAAACACCAGCCGGGGCCAGCGGTACTCCACCGGTCCGGGTCACCAGAGCAGCCGCTGCGACCGGACCTGCATCAATCATGAGAGTCGTCACGGCCAGGACTCTAGGACACCCCACCGACACCGCCCGACAGGTCCGAGTCCGGCCTCCCGGACCCCACGACCCCCACCCCGTACACCTGCGGCGGGGCCCCAAGACACCGCTCCCCAACCACCACCGCACAGCGAGAAGGACCAAAGACGCAAACCCAAGGTCCAGCGACCTGCGAGCGATGGACCTTAGTCCCTGTCGAGTTAGTCCCTGTCGAGGGCTCCTCGACCCCCGAGACACTTCCGGAATGGAGAACCTGGACACGCTGATCGTTTCCGTGAGCGATCACCTATGGACCTGGCTGCTGATCCCCCTGGTCATCGGCGCCGGTCTGTACTTCACGATCCGATCCAAGGCCGTGCAGCTGCGTCTGCTGCCCGAGACCTTCCGGGTGCTCCTTTCGCCACCCCTCCAGCTCACTTCCGAGCTGATCCGCCCGCACCACACCCGCCCGCGACACGGGCGGGTATCTCCTCGGCACGGCCCAACTCATTGCACTGGGCAGCTTCCAGGGCTTGTGAGATCTCTCGTGGCTACGCGGCCCCGTTCCGCATCCGCTCCAACGGCCGCCGGTGGCAGCCGGCGGCTTTCCGTGCGCCGGGCTCCGACGAGGCCGCCGACACGACCACTGCCTTTGTAGCGGACCTGAACGGAGCGGCGCAGGCAAGTGGTTAGCCTGCCGCTGCCCAGTGTGACGGGCGCGTCTGTGAAGCCAGCCAATCCGAGGAGAAACGCCATGCCCACGGTGACCCCCGACCCGAATACCTTCAACGTGGTCGTCCAACAGGTGTCGGGCACGAAGTCCACCGGTTTCGCAAGCACCTTCAAAGCCGGAAACGTCGCGCCGGTGAAAGGGACCGCGCTCGCCAGCCCAGGCAAGCCGCTGACCGTGGACATCCAGGTCACGAACTCCCGTGGGGGAGCCAACGTTGTGACCCTCGCCGTGGTCGACCCCTCGGGCAGCAACGGCTTCGGCGGCCAGGGGACCATCAGTTGGGACGATGGCGACGACGGCGATGCCTGGATCGAATTCACCGGATTCCCCCGTCAGGCAGACCAAGTGACTGAGACCGGAGAATGCGAATATTCCGTCATGGTCTCGGGCGACGACGTCTCCGTGTCCGTGTTCACGGTCTAGCAAGGGAAATCACCGGGCCCCTTTCGAGGCCGAACAGCGCATACCGCGTCACCTGATCGAAGAACTGGCCGCGGCGCCGCATGGTTACCGGTGTCGTGCCTGCTTAGCGTGACCCGTGATCTTGAGCGCGCGCCTTCTCGCTTGAGCCTGTGACCCCATTCTCTCCGCAGGTTCCTCGACCCACTCGTCGGGAGAAGGTCGTACAGAAGGGGCCTTGCATGCCGGTGAATCTCACCTACCCGGGCGTCTACCTCGACGAAGTCAAAGGCTCCGTCAGGACGATCACGGGCGTGCCCACGTCGGTCGCCGCGTTCGTGGGCTACGCGCCCCGGGGGCCGGTCGATCGGCCCGTGCACATCACGAGCTGGGCCGACTACGAGACCGTGTACGGCGGCTTGTGGATGGCCAGCCCCATGAGCTATGCCGTCTACCACTTCTTCCTGAACGGCGGCAGCGACGCGGAGATCGTCCGGGTGGTGACGGCGGATCCGCGGCAGCGGAACACGGTCCGGGTGCCGATCGCCGGCTCGCAGCGAGCGCAATTGCCCGCCGGCTCCTCCGCGCCGCCACCGAAAAGTACGGGGCAGAACAAGCCCACCAACGAAGGGGAAACCAAGGGCACGCCCGAGGGCGAGGAGGGGGAAGGGGGCGAAGCGGAGAAGCCCGTTCCTGCCGCCAAGCCGGCCAGGTCCGCCGGGCGGCCGTTCGAGCTCCTGGCCGCCTCGCCGGGCCGCTGGGCGGAACGCCTTCAAGTGACCATCGACCAGGACGTGGTGACGCCCGACGGGGACGCCGCGCAGGCGGCTGCGTCCTCTGGCAAGCCCGTGTTCACCCTCGTCGTCACGGACACCGGAACCGGTCTGACGGAGACGTACCGCAACGTCACCACCGACCCGGACAGTTCCCGCAGCCTCGATCACGTGTTGGCCGCCTCCCAGCTCGTCCGGCTGGACCCCGACGAGGCCAATCGGCTCGCGGATGTGCTGCCGCCGGCGGGTACCAGCCCGGCCCAGCCGCTGGGTGGTGACGCCGACGACCGACCGACGTCGATCGCCGACTACATGGGCAGCGAAGCGGAGAAGACGGGCCTGCACCAGCTGTTGAAGACCGACATCTTCAACATGCTCTGCCTGCCCGACTGCGAATGGCTGCACCAGCAGGGCGATGGCGACCTCAGTGAGCTGTTGGCGGAGGCGGCAAAACTGTGCGCCGATCGCCGCGCCATCTTTCTGGTCGACCCCCCGCCCAGCTGGACGGCACCCCAGAACGGTGCTTCGGTATCGGTCCCGCAACTGGTCGACCAGGTCAAGAACAGCCCGGTGCTCCAGGGTGACTTGGCGAAGAACGCCGCGGTCTACTTCCCCCGCGTGCTCGCGCCGGACCCGCTGCGCGGCGGGGCGCTGCGGCCGTTCCCGCCCTCCGGCGTCATGGCCGGTCTCCTCGCCCGTACCGACGTGCAGCGTGGTGTGTGGAAGGCACCGGCGGGCACGGACGCCTCGCTCAACGGTGTCGTCGATCTCGAAGTGCCGCTGACCGACCAGAACATCGGGTTGCTCAACCCGGTCGGAGTCAACTGTCTGCGACGGCTGCCGGCCGTCGGTCCCGTCGCCTGGGGAGCGCGAACGCTACGCGGCGACGACCGGCTCGCCGACGAGTGGAAGTACCTCCCCGTGCGGCGGTTGGCGCTGTTCCTTGAGGAAAGCCTGTTCCGCGGCACCCAGTGGGTGGTGTTCGAACCCAACGACGAGCCGCTGTGGGCATCGATCCGGCTCAACGTCGGCGCGTTCATGAACACCCTGTTCCGTGCCGGAGCGTTCCGCGGGCGCACGCCGTCGGACGCCTACCTGGTCAAGTGCGACCAGGAGAACAACCCACAGAACGACATCGACCGCGGCATCGTCAACATCCAGGTCGGCTTCGCGCCCCTCAAACCCGCGGAGTTCGTGGTCGTGCACATTCAGCAGCTCGCCGGGCAGATCCAGGTCTAGGAGGACGGCCGATGGCGGAAGTGACGCGTCGGGACCCGTTCAAGAACTTCCGGTTCCGAGTGAAGTTCAGCGGCGCCACCGAGTACATCGCGGGAATCAGCCGGGTCAGTGGGCTGAAGCGGACGACCGAGGTCATCCGGCACCGGAACGGGGGTGACCCCGGAACCAGCCGCAAGCTCCCCGGCCGTACCGAGTACGAGCCGATCACCCTGGAGCGCGGCTGTACCGTGGACACGGCCTTCGAGGAGTGGGCGAACCGGGCCTGGAGCCTGCGCAACTCCTCGGGGGGACTGGAGACTTCGCTGAAGGACTTCCGGCGGGACCTCGTGCTCGACGTGTTCGACGAGGGCGGTAAGCAGGTGCTGTCGTACTCCGTGCACGAGTGCTGGGTCTCGGAGTACCAGGGCCTGTCCGAACTGGACGCGAATGCCAACGGGGTCGCCTTCGAGTACATCAAGGTCGAGCACCACGGCTGGGTACGGGAGCACACCAACCCGCCACAGGAACCGCAGTTCACCGACACCGCGGGGTGAGCGGGTGCTGGGGGAACTGACGGAGGAACGCGTCCTTGAGGTGTGGGAACAGGGGATCCGGCGGCGGCCGATGACGCGGGCGCCACTCTTGGCCACGCTCGCGGAAGGCACCGAGAGGGAGGTCGCCGGCCTTCCCGTGACCGCCCTCAACTCCCTTCTGCTGGAACTGCGTTCCGAGGCGTTCGGCGACACCTTCTCCTGTGCGGCCGACTGCCCGGGCTGTGGCGAGAGCCTGGATGTCGCGGTCAGCACGCGGGAGTTGCGGCCGCCGGGACCGGACGCGGGTGGCGTGCCCGTCGAAGTGGGAACGGCGACCCTGGTGGAACAGGGGCTCGACGTCACGTACCGCGCCTTGACGGGTGGTGACCTCCAGGCCGTCGATCCGGACAGTCCGGACGCCCGCCGCGCCTTGCTGCGCCGCTGCGTGGTGAGCGTCAGCCCGGCGCAGGACCCGGTACCCGACGCGGTGTTGGAGGAGGTGGCCCGGCGACTGGCCGACCTCGATCCGGGCGCCGACACCACGGTCGCCCTGGCATGTCCGGGGTGTGACCACCGGTGGGCGGCGGCCTTCGACGTCGCCGAACACCTGTGGGCCGACATCGACGCCTATGTGCGCCGCCTGATGTACGAGGTCCATGCGCTGGCGCGGGCCTACGGCTGGTCGGAGGCCGATGTGCTGTCGGTGAGTCCAGCACGCCGGCGGTTCTACCTGGAGGTCGCCGCACAATGACCGACTTCGTGGGCCGGCTGCTGCGGGAGCCGGGACCGAGACTGCGGCATGCGCCGCCCCACGTGTTTGATCCGACCGCCCCATGCCTGCCGGGTCACGCTGCGCCCCGCAAGGGACGCCCACGCGGTGCCGCCGAGCGGGCGAAGGCGACGTCCACGAGTCCCGCGGCCGCCGCTCGCTCCTCCGAAGCGGGCCCGGTCACCCGGGAGGAGGGCGCGGTGAGCACGGTGGGCGGGGCGATCGACCGGGCGCCTCACGAGGGTGACGACTGCCCTGCCGCGCCGCGTACGCGGGACGCTGGACGGCGTCGACACGAAAACCCCGTGCCGGCAGAGCCCGAGACCGGCAGCCGTGCGGCCGAGGCCCGCGCCGGTGTCCCGGACCGGCGTCCTGGTCCGAATCCGTGGTGCGTCGGCGGCGACGGAGGGCCACATCATGCGGCACCTGTCCCCAATGAGCCCGGGGCGCACACGCCGGACCACGCAGCAGCACCGGCGACGGCAGTCACCCGGTCCGGGACGACGGGGAGGCGGACGTCGGAGCGCGAGCGGGAAGCGACCCGCCGCAGCGAGGGGACCGATCCGGCCGTCCACGCTTCTCACCAGGGCGGCGACGTTCCTGACGCCGGCCACCTCCGGTCACCGTCGGCTGAGGCCCCACACCCGCCGGCCGGTGAGGGCGTTGCGCCTCGCCCCCGGCCCTCAGGTGGCTCCGCTGTCAGTGGTCTCGAACGTCGGTCGGATGAGCCCGGAGACAGCGCGGCGGGGGATGCGGGGGCCGATGGTCCGCAGCAACGGCCAACGGCGGGGGACGGCGCGGTGGTTCGGGGAGCCGTTGACCCGGTGCCCCCGTTGTCGCCGGACCGTCCGGTCTCCGTGCCCTCTTCCGCCACCGTCCCGCCATCGATGCCCTCCGACCGCGGCCGGACGGGTGGGGACGACGGGACCCCGCGTGCGGCGGGCACGGCAGACGGCCGGCAGACGGCGCCGGACAGGGGCCGTTCCCCCGCCACTCCCACGGACACGGAGGGGCAGCACGGGGATGGTGTCACGCCGGCAACGCCCGTGGACCGGCGGCCGGGTGGCCGGAGCCAGCGCGCGACCAGTGTGCCGCCGCACGAGGGGGGAGCGGCAGCGGCTCCGGTCGTTGACAGCGGTGTTCCGGGACGTGGGCCGGCGGCCGCGACCCATCGGCTTGCGGCCGCACCTGAACCCACCCCGTTCCGTGGGCGGGCTGGCGCGAACCCGGAGGCCGGTGCCAGCCCGACCCGTCTCCGGCCGTCCGCAGGAGCAGGACCAACTAATGGCGCCGCGACCGCCGTTGCTCCTCCTGGTCGCCCCGTGCCCCCGGGTGCCGACCGGCCTTCGGCCGCGAACGGGACCGAGCCCACCGGGCGTTGGGGAGGAGGGCCGGTGGTGGACAGTGGCGCGGCCGAGACGGTCGTGCGGATCACCATCGATCGGCTTGAGGTCCGTACCGTCGCCCCGCTGAGTGCCGAGCGGTCCGGCCTCCGGCGCGTGCCCCGCCTGAGCCTGGACGCCTACCTCACGGGGAGGCGGTCGTGAGCGACCCGCGGTCCGTGGCGGCGGCGACGGAGGGTCTGCGCGCCGTGCTCCAGGACGCCGTGAGCCGGGCGGTTCCCGGTGCCGTGGTGACCGTCGGGGCGCCCCACGAAGCCGCCGTCGAGGGCGCCGCGGCCGAGCTGAACGTGTTCCTGTACCGCACGACCGTCGACGGAGCCTGGCGGAACAGTGATCCGGTGGGCGCCCGGCCCGGTGAGACCCGCTGCCCACCACTGCCTCTGGTCCTGCACTATCTGCTCATCTGCCGCGCGCCCGCCGACGCTGGGGCCACCGTTCCCCAACTGCTGCTGGGCCAGGCCATGTCCGCGCTGCACGACCGGCCCGTCCTGTCGCCCGACGTGCTCAGGGAAGCGGCGGGCTTCAGCGATCTGTACCGTCAGCAGGAACCGGTGCGGATCACTCCCGCCGCCCTGAGCACCGAGGCGATGGCGCGGCTGTGGACGGCCCTGCACATCGGCGACCGGCTCGCGGTCGCCTACGAGGCGCGGGTCGTCCTGATCGACAGCGCGGTGCCCGGCCGGGCACCGCTGCCCGTGCTGCGCCGAGGGGAACGCGACCGTGGCCCCGAGGTCACCGCGTCGACGGCCGTCACCTGGCCCGCTCTGCATTCCGTCAGCCCGCCGGTCGCCGCTCCGGGGACCGAACTGGAGCTGGTGTGCCGTGGCCTTGACGCCGCGACGGTGAGTGTCAGCCTGACCCATGCCGTGCTCGGCGGGCCCGTGGTCCTGCCGGCGCGGGTGATCAGTGCCGGAACCGTGCGTGCCGTGCTCGGCGAGGATCACGGCGCGGGCCGCTGGTCCGTGGTCGTCAGCCTGCAAGCCGCCGACGGCAGCCGGCGCACCACCGGCACAAGGTGGGTGGACGTCGCTCCGCGGATCACCGGCCGGCTGCCGTTGACCGCCACCCGGGACTCCGGCGGCGCGGTGGACCTCGCGGTGGAGTGCACGCCCAGGGTCCATCCCGGGCAGCGGGTGGAACTGCTTGTGGGCGAACTGCCCGTGCCTGCCGAGCCGTTCACCGAGCCCACCGGGAGACTGCGGTTCCGGGTGGCCCGGGGCGTACCCGGACGGTACGCGGTCCGGCTGCGCGTCGACGGGGTGGACAGCCCGCTCGTCGATGCGCGGACGGAACAGTTCGAGGCGGACACGGCGGTGGTGATCACATGACCGCGACCCGCATCGAGCTGCGCATCCGGCAGTTGGTGCTGCCCGCGGAGACCAGCCCGGCGCGGGCCGCGGCGGTGCGCGCCGCCCTGGAGGCGGAACTCACCGAGCTGCTCTCGCACGCGCCCGGGGAGGCGCCCGTCGAGCGGCGAGTCCGGCGCGCCGCCGGGGCGGTGGCGGCCGAGGCCGAGGCCACCGCCCTGGGGCGTTGCCTCGCCCGGGCCGTCCACCGCGCCCTGTGCGCCGACGAGTCGGGAGGGCCGTGATGAGGAACGGGAGATCCGCGAGGGCACGACGCGCGGCGGAGGAGCGAGCGGCATGAC
Organism: Streptomyces sp. NPDC057743; assembly: GCF_042798755.1. Classification (NCBI taxonomy): domain Bacteria; kingdom Bacillati; phylum Actinomycetota; class Actinomycetes; order Kitasatosporales; family Streptomycetaceae; genus Streptomyces; species Streptomyces sp. NPDC057743. The sequence goes on along the minus strand of NZ_JBHVJX010000032.1, from coordinate 76,175 downwards.
CACCCCCGCGCCGCACCGCGGCGGCTTCGTCTTCCTCGACCCCGAGCAGGGGCGGGTGCTTCGGGTCGTGCCCTTCCAGTACAACCCCGACCGGCTCACCCGCACGCTGCGGCCGCAGGGGATCGGGGACGACCCCGGCGACCGGCTGGAGACGCTGCGGCTGTACGGCCCGCCCCAGGAGACCTTCCACGTCGAGGCGGAATTCAACGCGGCCGACCAGTGGGCCTCGGCCGCCGGCCCCGAACCACCCGCGGACATCGGCCTGTTCGGGGCGCTGTCGGCACTGGAGTCCGCAGTCTGTCCCACGAGCGTCCAGCTCGCGTCGCAGCAACGGCTGGCGTCCCGCGGAGTGCTGGAAGTCGCGCCGGTGGAGGCGCCGGTGCCGGTGCTGGTGCTCGGCCCGCGCCGGGTGCTGCCCGTGCGCATCGCCGAGGTCACCGTCACCGAGGAGGCCCACGACGGGCAGCTGAACCCGGTCCGGGCCCGCGTGTCGCTGACGATGCGGGTACTCACCGTCGACGACGTCGGCCCCGCCCACCCGGCGGGCGGGCTGTACCTGCGCTATCAGCAGGGCCGGGAGCGGTTCGCGGCACTGGTCGGCTACGGCCCCGGAGCGGTGGGCTACCAAGGGCCGTGAGCGACCCGGCACGACGAACCCGAGGAGAGCGAGCATGATCGAGCCCGGCAGCAGATACCAGGGGATTCCCACGGCGGTGCACACCCTCCGGGACGGCCGCCAGGTCAGGCACCTGCGGCGCCGGTTCCTGCCGCAGCCCGAGGAGTTGGCGCACGCCGGCGTGCACGTCGTGGCGGCTGGCGACCGCCTCGACCGGATCGCGGCCCGGCACTACGGCGACCCCGAACAGTTCTGGCGGATCGCCGACGCGAACCGGGCCCTGTGGCCGGCGTCGTTGACGGCGGTGCCCGGCCGACGGCTGCGCATCGCCCTGCCTCTGGGAGCGCCACAGGGTCGCGCCTCCGGCGGAGCCGCGCGGCCATGACGCCCAGCCTGCACCTGATGCTGCTCGCCGGCGACGCGGTGCCCGAGCCTGTCCCGGCCGCGTTCATCGATGCCCTGCACCATGTGCGCGTCACCTCCGCCACCGGCGTCACCAACGGCTTCCAACTGACCTTCGCCATGAGCCCCCGCTCGCAGCTGCGGCAGGCGGTGGTGCCCGGCGGAGCACTCGATGTGAAGCGGCGCGTCGTCGTGGCGGTGGCCCTCGCGGGCCGCTGCCAGGTGCTCATGGACGGGCTGATCACCCGGCAGGAGATGCACGCGGGGCGGGCGCCCGGCGCGTCGTTCCTGACGGTCACCGGCGAGGACCTGTCGGTGCTGATGGACCTTCAGCACGTGCGGTGCTCCTACCCCGGGCTGGCACCCCACCTGCGGGCCGAGACAGTGTGTGCCCGGTACGCGCAGTACGGGATCACCGCGCGGGCGGTCCCGCCGGTCCTCACCGAGCAGCCCAACCCGGCGGTGACGATCCCCGTGCAGGCGGCGACCGACCTGGCCTACCTCCGCGCGATGGCCGCCGACGTCGGGCACGTCTTCCACATCGAGCCGGGGCCCGTGCCCGGGGCGAGCACTGCCTACTGGGGGCCACAGAAGCGCGAGGGCGACCCGCAGCCGGCCCTCACCACGGGCTGCGGCGCCGCGGACAACGTCGAGGACTTGAGCTTCGCCCACGACGGCCTGTCGGTCGCGCACTACCGCACCCACTTTGTGGATCCCGGCTCGCGGAGCATCTCGGAGATCGTCCCGCCCGAGCCGCAGGTGCTGTACTGGAGCCTGGCCGCGCACCCCGCCCCGGCCCTGTGCGCGCGACCGCTGACCGGCCAGACCGGACGGTCGCTGCCGCAGGCCCGGTTGGCCGGGCTGGGCCGGACGGTGTCCGGCGACCCGGTCACCGCCCAGGGAACGCTGAACGTGCTGCGCTACGGCCACGTGCTCGGCTCCCACCGCCTGGTGGGCGTCCGCGGGGCCGGGCCCGCCTACGACGGGACCTACGCCGTGCGCGACGTGACCCACGACCTCACCAGGACCACGTTCCGGCAGCACTTCACCCTGGTGCGCGACGGCCTGGTCTCCGACACCCAGGTGGTGAACCCGTGAGCGTGGAGACGGTGCGGCGGTGGCACGGCCTGTACCAGGGCGTCGTGGTCTGTGCCGTGGACCCGACCGGAACGGGACGACTGCAGGTCCGGGTCCCGGAGGTGCTGGGCGAGGACGTCTGTGTGTCGGCCGCACCGCTGACCCCGATGGCCGGGGAGGACAGCGGCATGTACGTGGTTCCGGCGCCCGGGGCGGGGGTGTGGGTGCAGTTCCTCGACGGGGACCCCGACCGCCCGGTGTGGGTCGGTTTCTGGCGGGGCGGGCCCGGAGACGTACCGTCGGCCGCCAAGTCGACGCCCCCGGGCACCCCGCAGATCGTTCTCGCCACGCCCTCACAGAACGCCCTGGTCATCAGCGACCAGCCGGGACCCGAGGGCGGGATCAAACTGCAACTGCACGGCGAGAGCGGCCCGTTCATCAAGGTCAACGAAACGGCCATCGAGATCTCCTGCGGGCCCGGACTGGCCAGCATCCAGCTCGTGGGAGCACAGGTCATCGTCAACGGCGGTGCCCTGACGGTGCAGTGAAGAACAGCGAGGAAACGGATGCCCGGACTGCTGCTGCACTACGGCGCCACGATGATGTGCGCCCACCCCCCAGGCCAGGTCACCCTCCCGGCACCCGCCCAACAGCGCGTGTCGGTGGGCGGGTTGCCCGTCGCCACCGTAGCCGACACGTTCCTGGTGGCCGGGTGCTCGTTCCCGGCGACGGTGCCGGGGGCGCCGCCCTGCACCGGCGTCACCTGGCTCCAGACCTCCAGCCGGGTCCTCGTACAGGGGCTTCCGGCCCTGCTCCAGCCGACGCCACCGCCGAGCCCCGCCCCGGCGCTGGGCATCGGCACACCGCCGCCCAACCCGCCGACGGTGCTGGCCATGCAGCTCAGGGTCTCGGGGATGTGACCGCGTGAACGTCGACTTTCCCTACCACGTGGACGCCTGCGGCCGCACCGCACAGGTCGACCACGCCGGACACGTGCGCGACATGGTCGAGCAGGTGCTCTTCACCACCCCCGGAGAGCGGGTCAACCGCCCCGACTTCGGCTGCGGCCTGCTCAACCTGGTCTTCGCCGGAAACAGCCCGGAACTGACGACGACCGTGGAGATGACGGCCCACGCCGCCCTGCAACAGTGGCTCGGCGACCTGCTCACGGTGGAGTCCCTGACCGTCAGCAGTGCGGAGTCCACCCTCGTGGTGCAGGTGACCTACGCACTTGCTGCCACCGGGGAGAGCCAGAGCCTGACGATCCGGGGAGGGACGCCGTCATGAGCGTCACGAGCGAACCCGGCGGCCCGGGCGGCCGGCACCGCGGTCACGCGGCGGCGCGTGGCGAGCCGGCCGGGATCGAGCAGGTGCAAGTGGACCCCGGGCGGCGCGCGTTGACCGTCACCTTCTCCGGCACGCTGCCCGCCCGCCTGGATCGCCACAGCTTCCGGATCGAGGGCGGCCAGCGCATCACCGAGATCCGCGTCCGGCACGTCGCACGGCATGCCCCGGAGGAGTCGGACGGTAGCCCGGCGAACCGTCTGACGCTGACGCTGGACCGGACCGGAGACGAGTCCACCTACCGACTGCGTGCCCTCGGCAGCGGCTTCCGACGCGACCGCAACCAGGCCGCGTTCACCTTCCGCCGCAGCGACCGCAAGCCGACTCCCGAGCCGTCCGCCTCCGTGCCGGCGCCCCGCCCCACCGTGCGGCCCGGCCCGGCCATCGACTATCTGGCCAAGGACTACGCCAGCTTCCGACGGCTGCTGTTGGAACGGCTCGCGCTCACCCTGCCGCAGTGGACCGAGCGGCGGGCGCCCGACGTCTGGGTCACGCTGGTCGAACTCCTGGCGTACGTCGGGGACCACCTCAGCTACCACCAGGACGCCGTCGCCACCGAGGCATACCTCGACACCGCGCGGCTGCGGACCTCGGTACGGCGCCACGCCCGCCTCGTGGGCTACCCCATGCACGACGGCTGCGCGGCCCGCGCCGTCGTCTGCGTGCAGACCGACGCTCCGATGCGGGTGCGGACCGCTGACCTCGCCTTCGCGGTGTTCCCGCAGGACGGCACCCCGGATCGGGACAGCCCGGTGATCCCGCTGGACCAACTGGTCGCCGGTAGGCACCCGGTGTACCGGCCGCTGGAGCATCGGGAGACGGTGCTGTGCCCGGAGCACCACCGCATCCCGCTGCTCGCCGGGAGCCCGGCGGAGCGCGAACTACCGGTCGGTGCAACCAGCGCCACCCTCATGGACAGTGACGGCACGGAACGCGCCCTGCGGTTGGCCCCCGGTGACCTGCTCGTCCTGGAAGAGGCGGCGGGTTCCGAGGGCGACCACGGCGTTGGCCCCGACCCCGCCCGCCGGCAGGCCGTCCGGCTTACCCACGTCACACCGGACGTCGACCCGACCACCGGCACCACGGTGGTCGTGGTGCGGTGGGGCGACGAGGACGCCCTCACCTTCCCGTTGCGCGTCGGTACGGTCGACAGCCACGAGCGCCCGTGCCCCACCGCCGTCGCCTGCGGCAACGCCCTCCTGGTCGAGCACGGCATCGAGAACACCTGGCTGTCCGGAGGCGCCGAGGAAATCATCCAAGTTCCCCTGCCACACGGCGCGTTGGCGTCGGCAGACGACACTGACGACAGCCCGCCCACGGCCACCCGCCGCCCGGGCCCGTCCGTGATGGCCCTGAGCGGCACCCCCGTCACCTGGTCACCGCGCCACCCCCGCCCCGCGGACGTGGCCGCCGCGCAGGCCCGACAACTGACGGACCTGGCCACCAGGGCCCGGGACCGGCTGCGCGATCTCCACCACTCGGCGACCAGCCTGTCCGACGAGGACCGGGAATTCCTGGAAACCCTGTTCGCGAAGCGTCATCTGCGGGGCGTGTTCGACGACGCCGACCCCGGCAACGCCCTCGGCCAACTGCTGTCCCGGTTCGACGAGTTCCTCGAACCGAAGCTGCGCCGTCTGGACACCTTGGACCGGCGCGCCCGGTCCGGGCATGTGCTCGCCCCAGAGGAGACCGGCTGGGAACTGGCCCAGACCTGGGGCCGGGCCGCCGCCTGGGCGCTCCACCCGGACAACCCCGTGCTGCACGGCTCGGCGCGCGGCGCCCTGCGCCCCGACCCCCGCGAGGCCCTGCCCGTACTGCGCCTGCACCAACCGAAGGACGGGGACGAAGGGGATCCCGAGCCACCCTGGACGCCGCGACGAGACCTGCTCGCGAGCGGACCGCGCGAGCGCCACGTGGTCGGCGAACTCGACGACGACGGGGTGCTCGCGCTCCGTTTCGGGGACGGCCGCAACGGAGCCGCGCCCCGCCCGAACACGCGGCTGTGCGCCGAGTACCGCATCGGCAACGGAAAGGAGGGCAACGTCGGAGCCGAGGCCATCAACCGGATCGCCTCCCGGGTCCCCGGCGTCCTGGAGCACGTCGTCGGAGTACGCAACCCCTTGCCCGCCACCGGCGGGACCGACCCGGAACCGGTCGCCGAGGTGCGGCGGGCCGCCCCCCGCGAACCGCTCCGCGGGCTGCTGCGGGCCGTGACCGCGGAGGACTACGCCACCCTGGCGGCAAGCCGCCCCGACGTGCGGCGGGCCGCCGCCGCGCTGCGCTGGACCGGCAGTTGGTACGAGGCCGAGGTGGCCCTGGACCCCGTCGGCGCCCCCGACCCGTCGCCCCGTCTCCTGGAGGCGGCCCGCGCCTCCCTGCACCGCTTCCGCCGCATCGGGCACGACGTCGTGACGCGCCCCGCCCGGCACGTACCACTCGACGTCGCCCTGGACGTATGGGTCGACCCGCACGCGCTCGCCGAGCACGTCCGCGCGGAACTGCTGCGCAAGCTGCTGCCAGGGCGAGCACCCGACGGCGCCCCCGGGTTCTTCGACCCCGAGGCGCTGACGTTCGGCGCCGCCGTCCGCGCCGGCGCGCTGGTCACCCTGTGCATGAGCGTCCCCGGCGTCCGGCACGCCGAGGTGACCCGGCTGTGCAGGCTGCGTGCACCGGGCGGACGCGCGCCGGCCAACCTGGACGTGCCGACGACGGGAGAGTTGAGGCTGCGACCACTGGAGATCGCCCGCCTCGATGCAGACGCCACCCACCCGGAGAACGGGCGCCTCGCACTGCGCATGAGAGGAGGACGATGACCGGCTCACCCGAGGGCACCCGCCCCGGCAGCCAGGGCGCGCGTCCGGCGCCGGTGTGGAACCGGCCCGGGCTGTCCGAACTGCGCTACCGCGTGGGCACCCACACCACGTTCCTCGACGCGATGCGCGCCCGGCTGCCCCAGGCGGAAGGCGCCGCACTGGCCGGACTGACCACCCGTGAACCGGACGACCCGGTGTTCGCGTTGCTGGACGCCTTCGCCGCCCTCGCCGACGTGCTGACCTTCTATCAGGAACGGATCGCCAACGAGGGCTTTCTGCGCACCGCCACCGAACGGGCCTCGCTCGTGCGGCTCGGGCGCCTGGTCGGCCACCGACCGCGGCCCGCCCTCGCCGCGACCACCCACCTCGCCTACACCCTCGACGCGGGCACCCGCACGGTCGTCCCGGCGGGTTCGCGGGTCGCCAGCCAGCCGGCCCCCGGCGGCCTGCCCCGGACCTACGAGACCAGCGACGACCTCGTCGCCCGCGCCGAATGGAACCGGCTTCCCGTACGCACCACCCGACCCCCGTCCCTGACCGCCGACACCGCCGCCCACACGCCGTCCCTCGACCTCGCCGGGGCACAACACACCCTGCACCCCGGCGACCGGCTGCTGTTCACGTACGACGACCCGCGCCTCAACCTCACCCGCATCGTCGCGGGCATCCGGCCCGACCCCGCACACGGGAGGACCACCGTCCTTCTGAAGGTGCCCGACGCACACCAGCAACTGCGCAACGCGGCCGAGGCACTGGACGAGGACGTGGCACAGGCCGCGGCCGGGCTGCCATCGGAGGGCCCGTTCGAGCATCTGCTCCAACTCCTGCGCGACGTACGGCACCGGGCCGAGGAACTGCGCGACCCGGACACCCTGGCAACCTCACTCGACGGCAAGCTGCGGGCACTTGAGGAGTGGCGGGCCGGCGTACCGCGGCATCCCGAGGCGGACGCCCTGGTCGCACGGGCCACCGTCCGGATCGCCACCCTCCAGTCGGCCGCCCGGCGGCTCACCGAACCACCGGCCGAGGCCACCCCGGCCCCACAGGAGGGCGCGGCCGCACGCGCGGCCCTGCTGAAGGACCGCGACGGCGACGGCCGAACCGTCCTACGCGCCCTCCAGCCCCTGCTCCACGCGATCGACGGGCCCGGCGCCCCCGCGCCCGCCCGCGCCGGCCTGGCCGAGGCCCTGGGCGCCGGATCCGACGCGCTGCCACGGCTGTTGGCCGGCAGCGGCACCGACGGAGCCACGTCCCTGGGCCGCGCCCTCGGCGCCGTGTCGGTCTCCGCCGCACCCCTGCCCGAGGTCTGCTGCTTCCGCGTGAAGGCCGCACCGCTGGGCGCCGCCCTCCCCGATGACACCCGCGTCCGACGGCTGCTGCACACTGCCGCCCAGCAGGCGGCGGAGCCGACCGAACGGCTCCCCGCCGACGTCCTGTTGCTCGACGCCGTCTACGACGAGATCCTGCCCGGCAGTTGGATTGCCGTCCGGCAGGCGGACGACTCCCGCACCCGCGTGCTGAAGGTCACCGACGTCGCCCAACTCGCCGTCGCCGACGAGCAACACGCCCTGCGCGTGACCCGGCTGCGCCTGGAGCGGCCCTGGACCGACGACGCCGAGGACATCGCGGCCCGCCGCGCCACCACGGTGTGGGCCGCCGGACAGCCGCTGGCTCCGGCCGCCGCCCCCGACCCGACCGCCGTGGCGGGCGACACCATTCAACTCGACGGGATCCAGGAGGGGTTGACGCCCGGCCGACGGCTGATCGTGGCCGGGGAACGCACCGACGTCACGGTCGGCGCGTCCTCGACGGGCGACCGGGGCACAGGAGTGCCGGGCGCCGAAGTCGTGGTGCTCACGGGCGTGCGGCACGGCTTCGACGGCACCCCCTTCGACGACCGCGTTCGCACCACGCTCCTGCTGAGCGCCCCGCTGCGGTACCGCTACCGGCGCGAGACCCTGGTCATCCACGGCAACGTGGTCCACGTCACGGCCGGCGAGACGCACGAGGAGGTCCTCGGCAGCGGGGACGCCGAACGGGCCGGCCAGGTCTTCCCGTTGCGCCGAGGCCCGCTGACCTGGGTCCCCTCGGCGACGACCAGCGGGAGCCAAGAGGCCCTCACCATCTGGGTCGACGGCGTGGCGTGGCGGCGCTCCGCCGACCTCACCGACGAAGGGCCGACCGCGCGGGCGTACCAACTGCGCGCCGGCGTGGACGACTCGATGGCCGTCGAGTTCGGCGACGGTCGCGGCGGCGCGCGGCTGCCCAGCGGCACCGACAACGTCACGGCCGGCTACCGGGTCGGCGGCGGCCGCGCGGGCAACGTCCCGGCCGGGCGGATCAACCAGTTGGTCAGCCGGCCGTTCGGGGTCAGCGCGGTCACCAACCCGCTGCCCGCCACCGGCGGCGCGGATGCCGACGACCCCGACGCGACGCGCAGGGCGGTCCCGCAACGGCCGGCCGCCCTCGACCGGTTGGTGTCCGTGCGCGATCACGAGGACTTCGCCCGGGCGTTCGCCGGCGTCGACAAGGCAGTGGCGCGCCGGTGCGCGGTGGACTTTGGCCCCGTCCTGCACGTCACCGTGGCTGTCGCCGACCCCTCGCCGGACGCCACCGCAGCACTGCTGACGGTCCTGCGCACCGCCTTCGCCCGGAACGGCGACCCCACCCTGACCGTTCGGGTCGAACTCTGCGAGCGGGTGCGGCTGGTGCTGGCACTCGGCGTCCGCATCGCACCCGGACACCGCCCGGACGACGTCGAGCAGCGGGTCCGCGACGCGCTGACGGCCCGCCTCGGTTTCGCGGCGGCGGAACTGGCCGAGCCGGTCTTCCCCAGCGCCGCCCTGGCCGCCGCGCAGGCGGTGCCCGGCGTCGACCGCGTCGAGGTGGACGCCTTCGGCGGGTTTCCGGAGACCAACGCGGCATCCGAGATCGTCCGGTTCGCCGAACATCCCACGGTGGCCGCCAAAGTCCCGGCCCGCCCCGCCCGCGCCTGCGCGGTGCGCGACGCGTCGCCACCCGGGCCCCGTCCGACGCCGGAGGCCGTCCGATACGTCCTGCGGCCCGCCCAACTCGTGCTGCTGGACCCGGCCGTGCCCGAGACCCTCGTCCTGCGGAGAATCCCATGACGCCCGAGGAGCTGTACCAGCTGCTGCCCGCCCTGTACCGCAGCCGCGACGAGGAGGAAGGCCGCCGCCTGTACGCGCTGCTGTCGGTCATCGCCGAGCAGGCGGACGTCGTCCAGGCGGACATCGAGCGGCTCTACGACAACTGGTTCATCGAGACATGTGACCTCTGGCTCGTCCCGTACCTCGGCGATCTCGTCGGCTGCCAGGTGCTGCCGGGGACCGCCGCCGCGCCCTTCGACGGCCACGGACGCTCGTGGGCCGCCGCCGTTTCCCGCCGCGACGTCGCTCGGACCGTGGCCAACCGCCGCCGCACGGGCACCCCCGCCCTGCTGGAGGACCTGGCGGCGGCGGTGGCGGAGTGGCCGGCGCGGGCCGTCGAATTCCGCCGTCAGCTCTGCGTCACCCAGCCGGTGCGCCGCTACCCGTCGAGCAGCCCGGAAGCCCGACACAGACTCGGACGCGGCGGCCTGGTGAACGTACGCCGGATCGATGCCCTGGACCGCGGGGGAGGCCCCTTCGACGAACTCGCGCACACGGTGGAGGTGGCGCGCCCCGGGTCCCGTCGGCGCCCGGGCCGGTACGGCGTCGGCGGCGTCGGGCTGCACGTGTGGCGCTCGGGAACGTACGCGGTGACCCTGTCGCCCGCCTGCTGTCTGGCGCCGGACCGGGGCCGGTACGCCTTCAACGTGCTGGGGATCGACACGCAATTGGTCACCAAGCCCGTGCCGGAGCCGGCGCCCTGCCACACCGCGGACGAGACCAACGTGCCGGCCCCGGTTCGACGCCGGGCGCTGGCCGAGCGGCTCTACGACTACTACGGGCCGGGCAAGAGCCTGTGCCTGTGGACCGGGCCGCAGGACCACCCCGAACCACTGGCGCTGGACCGGATCGTGGCCGCCGACCTGTCGGACTGGCGCCCCCGTCCCGGACCGGGGCGGGCATTCGTCGACCCCGTTCTCGGCCGTCTCGCCCTGCCGCCCGACGAGCCTTGGGACGGCCGTCTGTGGGTGAGCTATCACCACGCCTTCGTCGGCGACCTCGGCGGTGGCGAGTACCCCAGACCGGAGCCCGGCCCGACCGGTGCGGCGGTCCGCTACCGCGTCGGGCCGGGGCGGGAACACCGTTCGATCAACGACGCGTTGGAACGCTGGCGTGCCGAGAAACACGACCACCCCGGCAAGACCGCAGCGCTGATCGAGGTCTGCGGCAACGGCGTGACCGACGACCTGACCGACCTCCGCCTCGATCCGGGCGACCAACTCACCCTCCGCGCCACGGACGGGTCCCGCCCGGTGATCCGGCTGGACACCCGCTCCGACGACCGTGCGGGAACCCTGCGGATCACGGGCACCGGCAAGGGGTCCGACACCGGCCCACCGCCGCGGGTCGTCCTGGACGGCTTCCTGATCACCGGCGGAGGCGTTCAGGTCCGCGGGGACGTCGGGCGGCTCACGGTGCGGCACTGCACTCTGGTCCCCGGCCTCCAACTCGGGCCCGACGGCGCACCGTTGGCACCCGGGATGCCGAGCCTGGAGATCGTCGACAGCCCGGTCCACACCGAGGTGCGGCACAGCATTCTCGGCACGATCGCGGTATCGAGCCCGCACACCACGGGCGTGTCGAACCCCGTCCTCCTCCACGACAGCGTGCTGGACGCCACCCACCGGCGGCAGGCGGCGCTGCGGGGCCCCGACGACGGCCCCGCACCGACCCGCCTCACGGCGCGCCGGACCACCGTCATCGGAGCCGTGCACGTCCAGGCCGTGGACGTGCTGGAGAACTGCCTGCTGGACGGGGAGGTCCGGGTCGCCCGCACGACCGAGGGCGCGGTGCGGTTCTGCTGGCTCCCGCCCGGCTCCCACACACCGGCCCGGACACACTGCCAGCCCGAGCAGTCCGGCGACCCGGCGCGCGTGGCCCTGCGGTTCGCCGGCCGACGGTACGGTGCGCCGCACTACGTCCAACTCTCCGACGACTGCGCCGAGGAGATCCGCAGGGGAGCGGACGACCGGGCCGAACCCGGTGCACTGCACGACGTCTTCAGGCCCCTGCGGGAGGACATCCTGCGTACCCGCCTGGCCGAGTACACCCCCGCGGGGTGTGACGCGGCGCTGTTCTTCGCCACCTGATCCGTCAGCCCCCTTCCCGCCCTACCGGAGCGCACCATGCACGGCGACTTCTCACGTGTCACCTTCGACCCCGCCCAACGGTTCTCGGCGGTCCTGGCCCAACAGGGCCGGGTCCAGCTCGATGCCGAGATCAACGAACAGGCGGCCATCGTCCAGGACCACCTGCGCACCCTGGCCAGGGACTTGTTCGGGCCCGTCGCGTACCTGCCGGACGAGGACGAGGAGCACCCCGGCGGGTTCGGCGTAGGCCCCTGCGACGGCGACAACTTCCCCGTGGCCTCCGGACGGATGTACGTCAACGGCATTCGGTGCGAGTGCGACGGCACCGACTACAAGAGCCAGCCCGACATGTACTTCGATTACTTCGATCCGGAGCGCGAGGAGCACCGGCTGCCGTCGCACCCCTTCCTGGTCTACCTGCGGGTGTGGGAGCGGCTGGTCACCGCCGTGGAGGCGCCCCGCATCCGGGAGGTCGCCCTCGGACCGCACAGCCCGGACACGACCGCGCGGTCACGGGTGGTGTGGCAGGTCTGTTGGCTTCCGCTGGAGGAGGGCGGCTACGTCCCCACCATGCGCACCGCCACCCGGTACCTGCGGGACCGTCTCAGCCGGAGGTTCGAGCCCCGCGGGCACCTCGCGGCCCGGGTCCGGAGCCCGGAGGACGACCCCTCCGACGTCTCGCCGTACGCCGACTACCCGGGGCCCGAGAACCAGCTCTACCGGGTGGAGGTGCACCAGGGCGGCACCGCGCAGACCGCGACCTTCAAATGGTCGCGGGAGAACGGCTCGGTCGTCCTGCCGATCCGGTCGGTTCACGGCCCCACGGTGGAACTGGAGACGCTGGGGCGCGACGACAAGCTCGGGATCGAGGTCGGCGACCAGGTGGAGCTCGTCACCGACGCCTCCGTGTGCCACGGCGCGTCGGACCAACTCGACGAGCCGGCGCCGCGGTTGTACACGATCCAGGAGATCGACCACGCGGAGTGCCAGGTGGTGCTGAACGCCGACCCGGGCGACGATCCGCACCACCCCACGGGCGGCCGAGTCTTCGGACTCCACCCGCTCCTGCGGCGCTGGGACCACGGTGTCACCGCGGGGACGAGAGGTGACGACGCCCAGGGAGCCAGGGCAGGCGCCTTGGGGCAGCCCGTGCAGGAGGGAGAGTGGCTGCCTCTGGAGGACGGCATCGAGATCCGCTTCGAACCGAGCGCCGAACAGCCGCGCACCTATCGACGGGGCGCCTACTGGCTGATCCCGGCGAGGGCGCTTACGGGAGGCGTGGAATGGCCCGTTGACCCCAACGGCCAGCCGCGACCGAGGCCCCCGCGCGGCATCGCCTACCACTACGCTCCCCTCGCGGCGGTGCGGCCTTCGGCCGGGGGCGAGTACCAGGTGGTGGACCTGCGGGTCCCCATCCCGGCTCGCGGCCTCTAGTAGCTGGGTCCGGACGGGCCCTCGGGTGGGCCGGGCGGTCCTTGGGGCGGGCCGCCGTGCGGCCACATCACGATGACGAAGATGATGACCAGCAAGACGGAGACGGCGAAGACGATGGTCGCGATGAGGGAGAACAACCGCGCCTTGTTCGAGGAGTCGAGTGCTCCGGCATAGTCGCCGACCGTGTACTTGCTCTTCACCTGCGCGGCGAAGATCACCGCGGCTATGCCCAGCGGCCAGAAGAAGAAGATCGACACGATCGCCCAGACCAGATGCGAATTCGGTAGCGGCCCGGGCGGCTGGTGCCCCTGCCACGGGGCCTGACTCTGGGGAACTGCCGGTGCCGCAGGTGGTGGTGGCGGTGGCGGTGGAGCCGGCGCCGGTGGCGGAGGTCTTGTGGGCCACTCCCCGCTGTAGTCGGGTCGCACCACATTGCCGCAGCGGCTGCACCGCCAGGTACCGGCCGGCTCCTCACTGCCGCAATTTCCGCAAGTCCACGTGTCGTTCATGATCACCGCCGTGCCGGCGAATCGCCGTTCTCCGGTCGCACGACAACCGGTTCAGCCTGCGTTCTTCTCTCTCATCATCACGCCGGATCGCTCACCTCGCTACCGGAACGCAACGCCCATCCACCCTTCTGACCTGCACCTTTGTGGTACCGCAGACGATCGATCAGGTGCTTGGCCCGAGTGCGCGCCGCGTGGCGGCCGGTGACGCGGTGGGCGGGGCCCAGCCGTGTGGCTGGCCCGGAGTTCACGTCGCCTTTCGAAGGGAAACCGGTTTCACCCAGCGTTCACGGGTGAGCACCGGGTGCTGTCGGGTCCCGCCAATCCCCTTCCGGTGCGCGCGAGTTCCTTGGCTGACCTCGCAATTGGGGCGCGCGGACACGGTGTTCACCGTGAACTCTCCCGTGCAGCGTGTTCGGACCGGCGCCGTAGCGTCCGGGATCGCGGCGTGGCTGTCCCCGGATGCACGGCGGACGCCGCCGACGCACCATGAAAGCGACGTGACCGTTTCGATGATCCTGCGTCCGAGGTGGGCGACATGGACATACCCCAGGAAATGTCCCAGGCACTCTCCGCAAGCCTCCACGATCTCCTCCCGGTCGAGGGCGTGAACGGCGTTGACATCGGGCTTGATGCGGCGGGGGAGTTGACGATGCGGATCCTGGTCAGCGATCCGGCCAACCCACCCGCCGGACTACCGGAGACCATCGGTGGATTCCCCGTACTGCTGGTGCTCGGCGACCCGGTTGCCGAGCAAGGATGCGTGACCGATGACGCGAAGCACGACCCGCTCGTCGGCGGCATCCAGCTCGGGCCGCGGACCGTGACGGACGGTCTGGTCACCGCCGGAACCCTCGGCTGCATCCTGCGCGACCGGGCCAGCGGAGACCCCGTCGCCGTGACCAACGCCCATGTCATCTGCGGTATGCCGGACGTCATCCAGCAGCCCGCCCCGCACACCGACCCGCCGTCGAGCAGCGAACAGATCGGCACGGTCCAGCACTGCGAGATTCCCAGCACCCCCGCGTTCTTCCCGACGCCCGACATGGCCGGGGTGTCCGGCGACTTCGACGCGGCGACCTGCTCGGTCGACCTTGCGAGCAATCTGGGTCGGACGGCGAACGTGGGGGAGATAGCCGACATCGGCACCGTCACGGGCGTGAGTTCACCGCACCTTGGCGACCGGGTGCGCAAGCGGGGCTACCGGACGTGTCTCAGCCACGGCGTGGTCGACGGCACACTCGGCAGCTACAAGGTCAGGGACGAAAACGGCAAGCTGCTGTGGTGGCTGCTCGGGCAGACGTCCATAGCCATGCTGCCTGACCTGAGCCTCAACCCGTGCGGAGTGTGGTCCCGGCACGGCGACTCGGGATCGGTCGTGGTGAACGACGCCAACGAGATCGTCGCCCTGCACTTCGCCGGAGACGGCGGGCACGGATACGCCACCGACTTCGCCACGGTCGCCGTCGCACTGGGCGTCGGCCTGTGACGCGTCGTGTCGCGCGTTGTGCCGAGCGGCACATGCCGAGCGCCCCGCCGGCTACACGAATTCGCTCGCGATCAGCTTCTTGAGATCCGGCATGACGCCGATGGATGCGTTCGGCGCGCCCACCGTGCTGTTCCTGGGGTCGGTGAGCACGTTCCGCATGCGCACCGGTCCCAGTTTGCCCGGTCCACCGGTGCCGGGGTTGAGCGTGGTGAAGAGGTTCTGCACGAGCAGGCACACCCCCGCGATGATCGCCGTCGCGCCCGAGGTCTTCCCGAAGAACGGACTGGTCCAGTACGCGTCGGGCTTCGTGGGCGTGCTCGGGTTGCCCGATGTGACGACGTGATCGCCCCACGCGTAACAGTCGATGCGGCTGCCGAAGTTGCTGTCCGGATCCCGGCTGTGCGGCGATGCGGACGCGGCGGCACCGACCATGATGGCCCGCGATTCCTGGAACTCGGCCGGCAAGGTGCGGTTGAGGGCGTGCCGGTTGAAACGGTCCACGAAGTCGTCGAGGTTGGCCGAGCCGATTCCGTTCACCAAGCCGTTCCCCGCCGGTTCCACGACGATGACGCCGCGTGCGGTGGCCAGTTCGATGGCCTTGAAGCAGCCCGGGTCGGTCTCCACGGGCACGAAGAAGTTGGTGCCGCCGATCGGCACCATGAGTTGGGCCTCCACCAGCAGTACGTCGCCGAGGGCGAGCTCCGACTGCGCCCGCATGATCATGTTCGCCAGGGTCTGTCGGCTCTCCGTCGAGTTGGTCGCCTCCTTGGGGCGGAAGTACGAGATCAGGCGCGTCGAGGTGTTCGGCGCGATGCCGCAGATGCCCCGCGCGTTGTCGACGCCGGCGACCTCGCCCACGACGGCGCAGCCGTGCGCGAAACTGCTGTTGCGGTTCACCCCGTCGATCAACCGCAGCCCGGCGGGCAGGTCCTCGTGGCCGATGAACCAGCCCTGTTCGAGGTCGATGAACTGCGTGTTGCTGCCGTCCGCGCCCTTGGCCCAGGCCGCCTGGACGCCGATCCCGTCCAACGCCGGGCTCAGATAGCCCTGTTGGGCGAAGAGCGGATTGGTGGTGCCGACCACCGGATCGGCGGCGCTCGGCATGGTGTAGGCGTACTCGACCGTGCTCTGGACCGAGGCCAGGGCGGTGGCGAGCGCGTCGGTGTCGGATCCCGTCGGGCAGTCGATTTCCAGGTAGTTGTTGAAGTTCGGTGCTGTGTAGTCGGGTTGGTTCTGGATGGCCTGGTCGACCATCGACTGGATCTGGTCGGCGGAGACCGAGTCGAAGACGCGCTGCACCGTCAGGTCGGGCAGCAGCGCGCGAACCGTCGCGACGGCGGACTCGCTGCCGGGGCCGAGCACTTGGGACGCGAACTGGTCGAGGTCGAGGCTGGCGCCCGGTTCGAGCGGCACGGTCACGCCGTCCACGATCTTGACGATCACCTCGGGTGCGTCCTGCCGGTCGGTGAGTTGCACCGTGGTCCCGGAGGCCGGGTCGAACAGGACGGCGCCCTGCTCGAAGCTGTTCATGCGGCCACCGGTGACGCCCGGTTGGTCGGACTCGTCGGTGAGCGGGTAGCCGAGTGCGCTGCGTTCCGCGCCCACTTCGAGGTAGGTGTCCAGGATCGCGCCGTGCACCTCGAAGGCGTCGCCGATCCGGGGGTGGAAGTAGATGCGCCCGAACTGGTAGGTCCGGCACGATCCGCCATCGTAGAGCGGCTCCTCGTCGCCGGTCGCAGCGCCCAGGTCGAGGATTCCCTGGGAAATCAGGGCGTCGTGTTTGTCATCGATCTTTGACACGGGTCCTCCAAGGCAGTGGGTATGCGGAGTCCCGTTTTCCAGCTTAGGCACGGAGGCAAAAGGTGCGCCTGGCAGTTGCCTGTGCCACGCTGAAATCAGGTTACGTGCGCCCCGCCGTAACCCGGAGTGCGGCGGTGTGCGAGCGGCTCGTCGACCCGGAAGGCGGGCAGCCATGACTGCCGATCCGTTCCGTATCCTGCGCATGGACGACATGCTTCTGCTGCGCGTGGAGGTGGTGAACCTCCGGCTCGACGGGGCACGCCTGGTCCGGGAAGACCCCACCGCGCCGGCGCAGGTACTTCTCCATCTGCCGTCCCAGCACATGAGCGAAGGCGTGCTGACGGATGGTCAATTCCCGCCCACCGTACCCGCGTTCGCGGCCGGTCAGAGCACGTTGGCGTTCCTGCTTCCCGACGGCCAGGACGGCATCGACCTCACCGTCGACGCGCTGCTGGACTGGAACAGCCTGAACCCGACGACCGTTCCGGTCGGCCAGACACCGGACGACCCGAACGACCCGGCCCTGTTCGGAGGGATCCACCGCACCGCCATCGAGTTCCCCACCCGCCTGCTGCTGGGCCACGACGACCTGGTGATCGCCTGGTCGGCGCCGCTGGCCCAACCGGCCGTCCTTGATGGGCGGGCCGAGCTGTGGCACGTCGAACTGCACGGCGCGGACGCCGGACCCGCGCACCTCAAGGCATTCGCCGTGCCACAGCTCGGCCGCCCACCACGCACCGGAACCGCCCTGCGCGAGAGCGATTTGACGGACCTAGTCACCCTCACCAGTGACACCGACCTCGTCGGCTCCGACGGCATGCCGGTGCGCCGCTCCCTGATCGCCGACCGGTTCATGCTCACGCCGCTCGGCGCCACCGTCCGGCTGAGCGGCTCGTGGGACCTCCCGCCCACCTTCACCTCGGCGAGCCTGACCGGCTACGAACACGTCGCGTCGCTCGGCCGTGAACAGTACGTGTACACCGCCCGCCAGGGCTTTCTCAGCAGCGGGCACCGAGCCACGTTGGTCGTGGTCACCAAGCGGTCGTACGACGACCCGGGCGACGGCACCTCGGTCGCCTACCTGCACCAGGAGACGCACATCAGGGTGGACCAGCCCGAGGTGACGTACGGTGCGGGGGCCGGCTACGACGAGCACGAAGGACGTCAACAGCCTTTCCAGTCCCTGCGGTTGACCGACCTGGTCACCCCGTCCATCGACGGCCCGGAGGGCGCGGAGGTCTTCTGGGTGACCGTCAACGGCGCGCCGCTGCCGTTCCACGCGACGGCGACCGACGCCGAGGGCCGGCACATCGGCGTCACCATGCCGTTGGTGTTCGCGTCCTCCGATTCCCTCAAGCAGATGACCTCCGATTCCCAAAACCCGATGGCCTCCGTCTACAACGACCCCACCACCGCCGACCGCACCAACCTCGCACTCGGCGGCCAGACCCTGGCCCTGGCCGCGGGCGGCAACCCGAGCACCGCCAGCATGCCCGTGACGTCCATGCGGTTCGCCCTGGTGTCGGCCCAGGGCCACCCGGCCGGCGTGCTGCCCGCCATGGTCGACGCGGTGGCGCACGTCCCCGCGGTCGAGCAACTCACCGGGCTGAGCAACGACATCGCCGTGAAGCTGCACGACGCGTACCTCGCCCAGGGGCTGGACGGCCAGCCCACCGGCGCGTTCCTCAGCCTCGTCGACGCGCTGCCGCTCCGCCTTCCCGCCGAGGCGGTGGGCGGCCTGGCCAGCCCGAGTACGGTGGTGCAGACCGTCACCACCCGCGCGGGAGTGCTCGCCCCGCAGTTCCTGACCGAGGCCGGCGACGCCGCGGGGGTCGACGCGCAGACCCTCGCGCAGATCTTCGGCGGCGCCAAACTGCTGGGTCCCATCGACCTGTCCGCCCTGCTCGCCGACGTTCCCGCGACCTCCGTGGCGGAGTTGAAGGACCTGGGTGAGGACGAGATACGCCGCAGACTCGACGGCGAGTCCCAGGCGTTGCTGCCGGTCCCGATCATGCGCGTCAGCGACCTCGTCGACGGTTCCGAACTGCGGTACGTGTGGAAGCCACAGCTGAACAACGACCTCCCGTTGCTCGATCTGGGCTCCGCCTCGCTGGTCCTCGAAGCGACCACCGTCCGCTCGCCCGACGCGCTGAGCAAGTCCACCGTGCGCGGCGAACTGCGCAGCTTCGCCTTCGTGTTCGCCGAGATCGTCCGCGTCGACTTCCAACGCCTGACGTTCGCGGCCCGGCCCGGCAGCAGGCCCGACGTCACCGCCGACGGGGTGGCCCTCTCGTTCTTCAACGACCTGGAGTTCGTCAACGCGCTCCGCGAGGCGCTGCCCGCGGACGTGTTCGGCACCGGCGCCTTCGTCGACGTGAACGCCTCGGGGGTCACCGCCGGCTACGGGCTGACGCTGCCGACGCTCTCCCTCGGCCTGTTCAACCTCAGCAACCTGGCCCTGTCCGCACGCCTCACCATTCCGTTCGACGACAAGCCGGCCCGCTTCCGGTTCGCCGTCTCCGAACGGTCCAACCCGTTCAACCTCAGCGTCTCGCTCTTCGGAGGCGGCGGGTACTTCGCCCTCGAAGTGAGCACCCACGGCATCGAACTGGTCGAGGGGGCCCTGGAGTTCGGCGGGAACGCCTCCCTCGACCTGGGGGTGGCGAGCGGGGGAGTCCACCTGATGGCGGGGGTCGCGTTCCAACTGTCCGGCGACGCGGTCACGCTCACCGGATACCTGCGCTGCGGCGGCTACCTGTCGGTGCTGGGCATCGCCAGCGTCTCCGTCGAGTTCTACCTGGCCCTCACGTACCACAAGGACCCCCACGCACACGTCTGCGAAGTGGTCGCGCAGGGCAGCATCACCGTCAGCGTTCGCGTCGCGGTCTTCAGCAAGTCCGTCAGTCTCCCGCTGGAGCGCAGGTTCACCGGCTCCGCGAGCAGCGACCCGTCGTTCGCCGACAGCGTGTTGCCGAAGCACTGGGATATCTACTGCCTGTCCTACGCCGCGTGAAACCGGCACCGGGCACCGTCGTTCGCCGCACACCCACGGGTGACCTCGTCAGGAAGGCACACCGATGACGAGCCAACAGAACAGCCAGACGAGCCAACAGGACATCCAATGGATCGCCCTACCGGACGGCCTGTCGCCCGATGGGACCGAGGCACGCCTGTCCGTCTTCGTGGCGCCCCGGCTGAGCGGCGCCGGGGCCGACACCCTGGGGGCCTTCCCGGACTTCCAGGACTGGCCGGCCCGCCTGAAAGACGCCCAGTTCCAGCTCTTCCTGGGCGACGCGGACGGCAACGAGGACGGCACCCCACCCATCCCGCTCACGCGCACCGGACCGTTGCCCGACTCCGCGCTGTGGACGATGCTCTTCACCACCAGCACCCCCGTGGAAGCCTTCGTGTTCGACGACCACCGGCAGAGCACACCGGTGACCTATCCGGCGCAGCAAGTCGCCACCACCACACGCGACGCGTTCGCCAACACCGCCGCCCAGTCACCGGACCAGATGCCCCCGGTCCAACACATGAGCACCCTCGCGGGGTTCACCGCCGACGCCCACCCGCAGAGCTCCATGCACACGATGCGCGAGCACATCGCGGCCCAACTCGCCGCCGCCGACGAGCAGATCGCCGCCCAGCCCGGCACCCTCGTGCAGCCGCAGCTCACCCCGCAGGAGGCGTTCCTCGCGTTCCACGAACCACGGCCACCGGCCGCGCCGGTCGCCGGCCTGGTCGCGGGCGCGGACGGGAGTGGGGACGGCAGTGGGGACGGAAGCCCGCCGATCGGGCCGCCGCCCGATGTGCCCAGCCCCGACTTCCACCAACTGCTGTCCTCGCTCGGCGACCACCCCACGCTGCAACGACGCCTGGGACTGGTGCTGGACTTCGTGCTGCCCGCCGCGCAACTGCACCCGTCCAACGGCCAGTTCACCCTCATCCCCATCGTCACCTGGCAATCGCTGCTGCCGCCCGCTGCCACGAACAACCTCGCGGCCGCCACGCTCTTCGCCTTCGCCCCGGGCCACGGCTTCCGCGCCGCCGCCCAGGGCAACGACGCGTTCGGACCGCCCGCCCGCGGACTCCTGGCGCTGCCGGATCCCGAATACGCCATCGAACAGGCCGACATCGACGGCGTCACCATCAAGCTGCTGTCCGCCGCCACCGCCGCTCCCGCCGATGCCGACCCGGACACCCAAGGCGCGCCGCCGACCGTCCGCACCAAGGGCCTCTCGCTGGTGCAGAGCGGCCGGGTGCAGTCCCTGTACGCGGGCTTCCAGCGGGCCGCAGACAACCAGGACAAGATCTCCGGCAACAACCGGGCGGTGTTCAACGCCGAGGACCTCGTGCGCGGACACCGCATCGACATCTTCGACGAGACCCGACAGCAGTGGTTCTCGCTGCACGAGCGGGAAGTCACCTACGACCGGCCCGGGAGCCCTGCGGGCGACCACCTGGACACCGCGTCCGACGAGGGGTTCTTCCAACTCAGCCTCGCCGCGCCGCAGGCCGCCCCGCAGCGGGTCCACATCCACGAACACCTCGTCACATGGGACGGGTGGTCGCAGTCGGCGCCCCACCCGGGCACCGCCGTCGCGGTCGACCGTCCGCCGCCCACTCCCGACGCGTCCGCCACGACGCTGCCGTTGGAGATCGACTGCCAGGTGCGGCCGGGCACTCTGCCGCGGCTACGGTTCTCCAACGCGTACCGCATCCGGGTCCGCACGGTGGACCTGGCCGGCAACGGCCCGACGCTCGACGAGGCGAACGGCCTCCTCGACCAGGACGTCCTGGCCCTCCCGGCGTCCGGCGCCGTGGTCTTCCGCAGGTTCGAACCGGTCCCCGCGCCGATGCTGCTGCCCCGCACCGCGTTCATCGACGGGTCGTCGGCGTACCGGCTGGTGATCCGCAGCACCGCCGAGTCGACCGCGACGGACTACGCCCAGACGTTCAACGCCTCGGCCCTGGTCTCCGGCGGGACGCACGCGCCGTACCAGGACGCCGACGAGCGGCACATCGTCGCGCCCAAGGCGTCCCTGGAGTGCGTCGAACGGCACGGAAAGCTGGACGAGGCGATCGGCTCCAGTGACGCCGAGGCACGCCAACGGGTGTACGCGATCGCCGCGCGGGAGAGCGGCTCGCTGGACGACGCGTCGCTGCCCGGCGTGCAGGCGGTGCCCTACCCGACGGCCACTCCCGAACAGGCACCGGGGCACTACGTCATCCACACCGGGGAGACGGTCGACCTGCCGTACCTGCCCGACCCGCTCGCCGAGGGCGTGGTGTTCCACGGACTCCCGGGCGCGCCCGACGGCCAACCGTTCGAGGTGCCGTGGGGCGGTCCCGACTGGCACACGCCGCAGTCGCTGCGCCTCCGCATCGTCGAGGGCAGTGGGGAACCCAGTCTGGACGCGACGACGCGCGTGCTGACCGTCCAGCTGCCGAAGGCGACGGTGGCGACCGTGCGGGTGTGCTCGATCGTCACGGCGGACGAGACGACCATGGGCATGCTCAAGTGGTGCCACGAAGCGCTGACCGGCGCCCCCGACCAGTTCGCGAGCGTGATGGCGGCCGCGCGGACGAATCAGCACTGGATGCTGACTCCCTGGCACGAGGTGACGCTCGTCCACGCCGTGCAACAGCCGTTGAGCGACCCGGAGTTGACGCTGTCCGAGGATGCGGGACGGGGGCTCGGGGAGACCGCCGAGCAGCTCTCCGGGGCCGTGCAGCTCAGCGCCAGCAGCACCGAACGCATCGACATGATCGCCTCGTGGAGCGAGCACATCGACGACCTCAGCGCGCCCGCGCCGAGCACCCGCACCCTCACCGCCCCGGTGTTCCGCCTCCCGCTCGCGGCCGCCACCGCACCGGACCCGAACGCGAGCACGGCCGCACCCAGCACGCTCGACGGGGACAACCTGACCTTCGACACCCGCGCGGCCGAACAGGCCGTCGCCGGCAAGGGACCCGACCAACCGCCGGCCACGCCGGTGCCGGCAAAGCACGAGTTCGGCGACACCAAGCACCGCGAGGTGTCGTACACCCCGGTGGCGACGACACGCTTTGCCGACTGCTTCCCGCCGGAGTTCGCCCAGGACCCCGGCCAAGCGCTGTTGAGCCGGCAGGGCGCGCCCGTCACGCACACCGTGCGGAGCAGCGCCAAACCCGCCGCCCCGCACGTGCTGGACACCTTCCTCACCCTCGCCTTCGACACCTCCGGAAGCCTCCCGGCCGGCCTGACCAGGCGCCGCCTCGGTGGCGGGCTGCGCGTCTACCTGGCCAGACCCTGGTACTCGTCGGGCGACGACGAACTGCTGGCCGTGGTGCTCGGCGTGCAGGGAGATGAACAGCCGCCGCAGGCCCACCCGTTCATCACCCTGATGGGCCGTGACCCGATCCGCAGCTCGGCCCCGGTGTCCCTCCCCTCGGTGAGCAACTTCCCCGGCGCGCAGACCACCCTGGACGTGGCGCTACCCGAGGTCTTCGACGGGTTCACGGTCACCGCCGCGGGCTTTGAGCCCACCTTCGACCCGACGACCGGCCGGTGGTACTGCGACATCGGCGTCGATACCGGCGGCGCGTACTTTCCCTTCCTCCGCCCGGCCCTCGCCCGGCTCCAGGAACGGTCCCTGGAAGGCTGCCAACTGTCGCAGATCGTGCTCACCGACACGCTGCGCCTGCTCCCCGAGCGCACCCTCACCGTGTCCGGCACCGACCCGCTGACCGTCAAGCTCACCGGCCCCGCCTACCACGACGACAACAGCCCGCCGACCGTCGCCGCGGTCTTCCAGCACCGCGATCCCACCGTCCCCGACCCCGTCATCGGCTGGATCGACCTCCCGGACACCAGCACCGAGCTCCCCGCCGACGACGACAGCAGCCTGACCCCCGTCTACTCCGCCGACATCCCCCTGCCCACGCCCCGCCCCGACCAGCCGCTGCGCCTCCTGGTCACCGAAACCGCCTTCATGCGCTCCGACTTCGCCGCGGACGAGTCCGGCCCGACGGAGGAGAACCTGGTCTACGCGGACGCGATCGGACTGTGACGCGTCGGCACCGAGGTGGCGCGAGGTCACCAGCCTGGTCGGCGCCGCACCCGTACGCGCGCGTGCGGTGCGCCGGTCGCACCCCTCACCGTGAACACGAGCCCGAACACGAGCCCTCCGAGCGGAAGAAGGAGGGGAAACCCCATGCCCGACGGCACATCAACCCCCCAGTCATCGCCTCCCCAACCATCATCCCCCCAACCGTCGAATCCCCAGTCACCGCCTCCCCAATCACCGAATCCCCAAGCAGGTGTTCCTCCGATCTGGGTGGCGTTGGCGGGGCTCCTGGTCCTCGGTCTCCTCAGCGCGCTGGCCCTCGTTCTCCTGTCGAAGAGCCCCGACAAACTGCCCGGAATCATCGGGGCCATCGCCACCCCGATCGTGGCCATCATCTCCGCCTATCTCGGAATCAAGATCGGAAACGAGCAGGGGCTCGCCAACACCACCGCGGCGAACCATTCCCGGGAGCGGGCCGAGAAGAACGTCACGGCCATCCTGGCCGACCTCCCACCCGAACAGGCCGCGAAGTACACACAGATGATCGGCGCTCCGACGGCCCCTCAGCCACCCGCGAACCAACCGAATCCGTGAGGACGGAAGGCCACGGGCGGAGGGCCAAGGACACGAACACCACAGTCAGGGAGGGGCACTCCCGCCGTCGGCAGGTCAACGAGGGACCTGCCGACGGCCGTGGGCGGGCCCGGGTCAGTGGGCCGTGCCGGTGTTCCAGATGGCCTGGCTTCCGTCGTAGATCACGACGTTGCCGTCGTTCTGGACCACGAGCCGGGAGCCCGGGTGACCGGCGGTCTGCGAGTTCCACACCGGGCGTCCTGTGCGGGTGTAGACGACGAAGTTGCCGTCCGTCTGGAAGACGGCCCGCCAGCCCTGGTTGACGGTGGAGCTGGCCCAGCGGGCCCGGCCGAACTCGTCGTAGACGACGAGGTTGCCGTCGGTCTGCATGACCAGCTGAGCCGTGTCGGAAGTCCAGGACTGGCCCCGCTCCAATGCGGCGGGTGCGTCCAGCACTTGGTCGGAGGTGGGTCTCGCCGCGGCCGTGGTTCTGGCCGCGTTGACTGAGGCGTCTGCGGTGGTGGCGGCACTGGCCTGGCCGGCAAGCGTCAGGGTGGCGAGCGTAGCAACTGCGAGGAGTGCACTGACCCTCTTCTTCATAGGAGGGCCTCCTTTCGCCGAGTCGGTCGTCCACCGGCACTCGCCGGGGACGGCGGACAGATTCTGTCATCGGGTGGCAAATGTTGATTCGGTGGGCATGCAGGATGACGCGATTGCGCCCCCGCATTGGCCAACTGGGCACTGTGGGAGCGATGTTCGGCCGCGCGCAGCGTGGTGGAGGTGTCGGCGCGGGGCCGTGAGCGAGCGAGGGCTGTCGTGGAAGTGGAGCCGGGGGTGTTCGAGGCCACGGAGCTGGGGCGGAGCCGTGGTCACGGGTGGTTCAGCCAGGCGGTGTACCAGGTGCCGAAGTTGGGGCTGGCCGTGACGAAGCCGGCCCAGTCGGGGTCGATGCGCCAGACCTCGCCTCTGCGCGGGCCGTTGAGGATGAGTCGGATGTAGGTGCCGCAGCCTTCCTCGGTCAGCAGGAGTGTGCCTGGGGTCAGTTCTTCGACGGGTGTCCTGAGGCGGCCGGGTAGGGGTTCGGTGAGACGAAACCGTGCGGTGAGTCGGCCCGGTAGCCGGTCTCGTTGCCACTCGTCGTCCACGGCCCAGCCTTCGCCCTCGCCTTCGCCGGCTTCTGCGCGGGGAGTGGTCAACGGCATCAGTCCATGGCCGGGGCCGGCGGGGCCGTTGCCTACCTGGGCGACGAAGGACCGGTATACCAGGGGAAGTTCAATGCGGTGTGCTCCTTCGAATGCCCTGATCTCCGCCTCTGGCAGTGCGGGCGTCAGCTCATACTGGTGTGTGTCGGCCCCGAAGCGTTGGTGCGTGGGGTCCTGCGCCGCCAGCTGTCGTATCCGCCCGTGTACGGCGTCCGCATCCCACTTGTCCATCCACTGACCGTAACAACGACGTTGACGTTGGTGCCTGGCCCCGTGCGGCTGCGATATTCAACGCCGCTACGCCTCCGGCAAGATCGCAGCCTGCACCGCCTGCCCCACCCGCTGACGTCCACAGGTGTGTCCGGTGAGGGAGGACGGGCCGCGGTCAGTCGACTGCGGTGTCGGGCCGTGACGCGTGTTCGGTGGGGCGGTGGTCGGGGTGGTCCGCCGGTGGTGGGTCGATCGTTGCTGCCCAGCGGTCGGCCCAGTGGACGAGTGGGATGAGTGCCTGGTACGCATCCCATCCCAGCGGGGTGAGCTCGTAGCGGGTGTCGGGCAGTTGGTGCACGACCTGGGCATCCAGCAGTTCGGTCAGGCGCTGCCGCATCACGCTGGAGGACATGTCGTCACACTGCTTCTGTAGCGGGCGGAAGCCGAGGGGGCCCGCGCGCAGCTCCCACAGGATGCGCAGGCTCCACCGCCGCCCGAACAGGTCGAGTGCCGCCATGAGGGGGCGGCCCGTCGTCGAGCCACGAACTGGCCTTCCTGGCCTCGGTGTTGACATTGCGGCACATCCAACTTCCCTGTTGATGCTTCGAATTCCGGCACGCTATCATCGGCGACCGCTTCGGAAATCGAATCGAGGGGGGCTTGTCGTGGCAACTGCCCTGACGACTCAGGTGTGTCGGACGTTGGGAATCGCGACGCCGATCATCCAGGCACCCATCGGATCCGCGACCACCGCGGAGTTGGCCGCCGCGGTGAGTCGGGCCGGCGGCCTGGGGACGCTCGCACTGACATGGGACACCCCAGAGGAGGCGACGCGACGCATCCGCGACACGCGACGGCTCACCGACCGCCCTTTCGGGGCCAACCTGGTCCTGGACTTCCCGGTTGACCACGTCCTGACGACATGCCTGGACGAAGGTGTGCCGATCGTTTCCACGTTCTGGGGTGACCCGGCATCCGTGAACGAACGGGTGCACGCCGCCGGCGCGCTGCATCTGCACACGGTCGGAAGCGCCGGGGAGGCGCGCCGCGCGGTCGACGCCGGTGTCGACGTGGTCGTTGCCCAAGGGTGGGAGGCCGGTGGCCATGTGCGCGGGCAGGCCGCCACCATGGCGCTGGTGCCCGCGGTGGTGGACGCGGTGTACCCGGTCCCCGTGATCGCCGCCGGGGGAATCGGGGACGGGCGCGGCCTGGCCGCGGCGCTGGCACTGGGGGCGCAGGCCGGCTGGGTCGGCACCCGGTTCCTGACCGCCCGTGAAGCGAACACGCATGAGACCTACCGCGCGGCCGTACTGCGCGCGACCGAGGCGGACACGGTGTACACCCGTTGTTTCGACGGCGGTTGGCCCGACGCCCCGCACCGCGCGCTGCGCAGTCCCACGGTCACCGCATGGGAGCGCGCGGGGCGCCCGCCGAGTCCGCACCGACCGGGCGAGGGGGAGGTGGTGGGCACCACCTCCGATGACCGCAGTCACCTGCGCTACGACGACATGATCCCCACTGCGGACGCAACCGGCGACCTCGAAGCGATGGCCCTGTACGCGGGCCAGTCCGCGGGGCTCGTCACCCGCCCCGCGCCGGCCGTGGAGATCGTCAGGGCGCTCGCGGAACAGGCCGCCGCCCTGCTCGGCGGAGAGTTGCCGAGGCTGTGCCACGAGGACCGGTCGACGACGAACTAGGTTCTGTCTCTCCGATCATGATCGGAGAGACAGGAAGGGCCACTGACTCAGGCACGGGACTCGTTTGGTCAGTTCTGCAGAGCGCGATGAGCCCCGGAATGCCCTAAATGAACATATGCCGCGGATGTGCCCAGACCGCGGGGTTTCCCAAGGGCGCCAGCCGTTGCCTGGCCGAAGCGGCCGGTCAGCTCATGCCACAGGTACGAGCCTGCCAGCGCCTCTTGCAGCGACTTGACGAACCGTACTGCCTCGGGCGGTACGGCCGTTGGGACCTCGGCCAGAGTGTCGACCCTGGCGGTCAGCAGATCGTTGACGACGGTAGTAGCGTCACGCCGATTCAGCCGAAGGGCTTCGCGGGCAACCTCCACGCCGTTGTTGCCCACGGTGCCTTCATCGACCTCCCGGTCGTAGGACACGATGTCGTTGTGCAGGCTGATGGCGTCCACGAACGCGTCAACGGCGGTGCGGAACTCCCTGCTGCGAAGCACGTTCGGACGGAGCTCGCCCATCGCGTGCTCCATGAGCACGGCGGTGAACTGCAGGCCGCCGAAATCGCGGCGGGCTCCCAGATATTCGATCAGGTCGGTCACGGCATGGTCGACGTGCTCAAGCTCCCACAGCACCCCGTCCAGGAAGCGCCGCACGCTGCTGATGAACCGATCGCGCCAGAGAGGGCTCATGGTGGCGGCCGTGCCGGTCCACAGATCGGCGAAGGCCCGCTCCACGGGATTGCCGGGGCTCAGCGGACGCGGCAATCCGTCCAACGGCAAGAACAGCATCAGCCGTTCCACCTGAGCCGCAGCCGACTCCTGATCGTGGTCACGCCGGTAGAGCGGTAGGAACAGATCGTCCACGAACCACAGAGCAACATGCCAAGCAGTAACCAGGTCCAACTCGCAGGCATCCGCGTCCGGATGAGTCAAGGCGATGAACAACGGGAAGTCGGCCGCACCGAACTTCTCCTCACTCCACCTTTGCGGCCACTGCACGTACTCCTCATCGAACATGCCCATCTGCCGGGCCCACTCCTTGGCATGTGCGCGGGCCTGCTCAACATGAGGGTTGAGGCGGGACGCGAACGGCATGTGGAACTGCGACTGTGGAAGGGATCCCATAGCCGGGTCGCTTCCCCTCCCGGGCCACCGCGATGCCAGAACTCACTCCTAAAGGTTCGATGTTGGGGCTCTCCGGGCATGCGACTCGTTGGACGGGTATGACTGGTCGGGGGATCTGAGCGCTGCCGAGTGGGCGCGCCTGGAGCCGCTGCTGCCCGTGAGTAACGGGCGTTGTGGCAGGTGGCGGGATCACCGGCAGGTGATCAACGCCCAGTGCGGTGGGCGGTCGCACCGGATGGCTGCCGCTGGGTTCCTTCGGCCATGCCGGCGGTCAGGGTCGTGCCGTCCGAGGGGTCGATGAGCAGGAAGGAGCCGGTGCGGCGGGAGTTGGCGTAGGCGTCGAGGGCCAGGGGCTCGGCGGTGCGCACGACGATCCGGCCGATGTCGTTGGCGGTGAGTTCGCCGGGGGCCGGGTGCTGGGACAGGTCGTCGAGGGCCAGCCGCGACGGGATGTCCTTGACGATGGCCTTGACGGTGCGGGTGGTGTGCTTGAGCAGCACCCGCTGGCCCACCCTCAGCGGACGGTCCGCGACATGACAGATCGTCGCCTCGATGTCCCGCGAGGTGGCCGGTGCGGAGGCGGTCGGGGCGATCAGGTCGCCGCGTGAGATGTCCAGGTCGTCGGTGAGCCGAACGGTCACCGACTGCGGCGCCCAGGCCACGTCCACGGCCCGACCGAGCACGTCGATGGCCTCGATGGTGCTGGCGCGGCCCGAGGGGAGGACGGTGACGGGGTCGCCGACGCGCAGCACGCCGGAGGCGATCTGGCCGGCGTAGCCGCGGTAGTCGGGGTGGGCGGCGGTCTGCGGGCGGATGACGTACTGGACCGGGAAGCGCCCGGGGGCGTGCGAGGGGTCGGTGTGGACCGGCGCGGCCTCCAGATGCTCCAGGACGGTGGGGCCGCCGTACCAGTCCATGGTGGCCGAGGGCATCACGACGTTGTCGCCGGCCAGCGCGGAGATGGGGATGGCGGTGATCTCCGGGACGCCCAAGCTGGTGGCGTAGGTGGTGAATTCCTCGGCGATGGCGGCGAAGACGGGCTCGGCGTAGCCGACGAGGTCCATCTTGTTGACCGCGAGCACGACGTGGGGGACGCGGAGCAGGGCGGCGACGGCGGCGTGGCGGCGGGTCTGTTCGACGACGCCGTTGCGGGCGTCGACCAGGACGACGGCGAGGTGGGCGGTGGAGGCGCCGGTGACCATGTTGCGGGTGTACTGCACGTGGCCGGGGGTGTCGGCCAGGATGAAGCGGCGGCGGGGGGTGGCGAAGTAGCGGTAGGCGACATCGATGGTGATGCCCTGTTCGCGTTCGGCGCGCAGGCCGTCGGTGAGCAGCGCCAGGTCGGGGGTTTCCTGGCCACGGCCGAGCGAGGCGCGCTCGATGGCCTCCAACTGGTCGGCCAGGACCGACTTGGAGTCGTGCAGCAGGCGGCCGACCAGCGTCGACTTGCCGTCGTCGACGGAACCGGCGGTGGCGAAACGCAACAGGGAGGTGGCACCGCCGTCCATGGCGTGGGTGGTGCTCACGGTCAGAAGTACCCCTCGCGCTTGCGGTCTTCCATGGCGGCTTCGGAGAGTTTGTCGTCGGCTCGGGTGGCGCCGCGCTCGGTGAGACGGGAGGCGGCGATCTCCGCGATGACCGCATCGATGGTGTCCGCGTCGGAGTCGACCGCACCGGTGCAGGACATGTCGCCGACGGTCCGGTAGCGGACCGTGCGCCGCTGAAGGGTCTCGCCGTCCTTGAGGCCGCCCCAGGCGCCGGGGGCGAGCCACATGCCGCCTCGGGCGAAGACCTCGCGCTGGTGGGCGTAGTAGAGGGCGGGCAGTTCGATCTTCTCGCGGGCGATGTACTGCCACACGTCCAACTCGGTCCAGTTGGACAGCGGGAAGACGCGGACGTGCTCGCCCGGGGAGTGGCGGCCGTTGTAGAGCTGCCACAGTTCGGGGCGTTGGCGGCGCGGGTCCCAGCCGCCGAACTCGTCGCGCAGGGAGAAGACGCGTTCCTTGGCGCGGGCCTTTTCCTCATCGCGGCGGCCGCCCCCGAAGACGGCGTCGAAGCGGTGGGAGTCGATCGCATCGAGCAGGGGGACGGTCTGTAGGGGGTTGCGGGTGCCGTCGGGGCGTTCGCGCAACTCGCCGCGGTCGATGAAGTCCTGCACCAACGCGATGTGCAGCCGCAGCCCGTGCTCGGCGACGACGCGGTCGCGGTAGTCGATGACCTCGGGGAAGTTGTGGCCGGTGTCCACGTGCAGCAACGCGAAGGGCAGCGGCGCCGGCGCGAACGCCTTGAGCGCCAGGTGCAGCATCAGGATCGAGTCCTTGCCACCGGAGAAGAGGATCACCGGCCGCTCGAACTCCCCCGCCACCTCACGGAAGATGTGCACCGCCTCCGACTCCAGGGCGTCCAGGTGCGACAGGGGCCAACAGGTACAGAAAGCTTGGGGGTTCAACGGGGCCTACCTTCCTGCTCGGGCGGGGGGTGAGGCGATGAAGGCGGACCAGAGCTCCGCGTACGGGCCGCCGCAGGACAGCAGTTCGCCGTGGGTGCCGGTCTGCGCGACGCGTCCGCCGTCCAGGACCACCACGAAGTCGGCCGCGGCCGCGGTGTGCATCTGGTGGGTCACGACGATGGTGGTGCGGTGGCGGGAGAGCAGCCGGCGGGAGCGGTGCACGGCGGCCTCGCTGACGGGGTCGAGTGCCGCGGTGGCCTCGTCCATGATCAGGATGTCGGGGTCGACCAACTGGGCGCGGGCCAGGGCCAGTAGCTGGCGCTGGCCGGCGGACAGGCCGCGGCCGCCCTCGCCGACCTGGTGGTGGTAGCCGTGGGCGAGCGAGGCGATTATGTCGTGGGCGCCGACCGCGCGGGCCGCCCGCTCGACCTCGGTGTCCGCGGCGTCCGGCCGTCCGTAGGCGATGTTGTCCCGGGCGGTTCCGGCGAACAGATACGCCTCCTGGGGAACGATCCCGAGTCTGCGCCGGTAGCCGGTCGGGTCGAACTCCCGCAGGTCGGCGCCCCCGATCCGGATGGCGCCCGCGGTCGGCACGTAGAGCCCGGAGAGCAGCTGCACCACGGTGGACTTGCCCGCTCCGGTGCGGCCGACGAGTGCCGTGGTGCGGCCGGGAGGGATGACGAGGTCGATGTCCGACAGCGCCTCGCGGGTGGCGGCCGGGTAGGCGAACCGCACGCCGTCCAGGGCGATGGGTCCGTCGAGCCGGGGTGGCAGCGCCAGCCGTTGCGCCGCGGGCACCGACGCGGGCGGTGGCGTCCGCAGCAGTTGACCGACCCGCTCGAAGCCCGCGGCGGCCTGCTGGTAGCTGTCGAAGGACTGCGAGAGCTCCTGGACCGGCGAGAAGAACATCTCGATGTAGAGGAGGAAGGCGGCGAGCACACCGGCGCTGACGGAGCCGCCGGTCACCCAGCTCGCGCCGAGGGCCAGCACCAGCAGGACGCTGGTGTCCGCCAGCAGTTGGACGAAGCAGAAGTACGCGGCCAGTTGGCACTGCGCCCGGTACTGAGCGGCCGTGAAGTCCCTGCTCCGCACCTCGAAGTCGCGTTGGCTGCGGCGCTCGTGACGGTATGCCTGCACGGTGCGCAGGCCCGCGATGTTCTCCTCAAGGCCGGCGACCAGCGCGCCGGCGCGTTCCCGGGACGCCAGGTAGGCACGCGAGGAGACCCGGCGGTACAGCAGGGTCGCCACGATGAGCGCCGGCTGTAGGGCGAGTACGGCCAGGGCCAACGGCACGTTGATGACCAGCAGCAGGACGGCGACGGTGACGAGCGAGAGCAGGCTGAACAGGCCGTTGGTCAGGTCCGTCTGAAGGAAGGCCGACAGTTTTTCCAGGTCGGCGGTGAGCCGGGTGATGATGCGGCCCGAGCCCTCCCGTGCGTAGTACGCCAGGTCTATCCGCTGGAGATGGCCGAACGCCTTGAGTCGGAGGGTGTAGAGGAGGCGCTCGCTGGTCCGTCCGTTGACCCGGTCCTTGGCCACGTTGACGCCCCAGGTGAGCAGGACGACGCCGAGGCCCGCCAGCGAGGCGGCCAGCAGGACGGCGGGGTCGGAGCCGCTGATGCCCTGGTCGATGCCGGTCCGTACGAGGGCGGGGAGGGTGAGGATGCCGGCCGCGCTGGCGATGACCAGGGCGAGGGAGAGGGCCAGCGGGCCGGTGAGCGGGCGCAGCAGGTGGGACAGCCGGAAGCCGGGTGGCACGTGGAGGGCGGCTTGTTCGTCGATGTCCGGGGTGTCGGTCGCGGCGGGCAACTTCGCCGCCTCGGCGGCGAGTTCAGGTGGCGGCTCAGGGTCCGGCTTTCCGTCCGTGTCCTGGTCCTGGTGCCGGGTCCAGAGTGCGGAGTTGACGTCGGTGACCGGGTGGGGCGCAGTGCTGTGGTGGCGCGGCGGGTCGGCGCGCGGGTCGGCGGCGGCCACCAGGGCGCGGTAGGGCGCGCAGTTCTTCTTGAGCGCCCGGTGGGTGCCGGTGGCCAGGATTCTGCCCTCGTCCAGCAGGGCCACCCGGTCGGCCAGGGCCAGAGTGGCTTCCTGGTACGCGATGATCAGCACCGTCCTGCCGCGCAGGGCGGTGCGCAGGCCGCGGTGGATGGCCGCGCCGGTCTTGGCGTCGACCGCGCTCGTCAGGTCGTCGATGACGAGGACGTCGGCGTCGCTGAGCAGGGCGCGGGCCAGCGCAAGGCGTTGTCGCTGGCCGCCGGAGAGGCTCTGGCCGCGTTCGCCGATCACCGTGTCGTAGCCCTGCGGTAGCGCTTCGATGAAGTCGTGGGCCTGGGCGGCGCGGGCGGCGGCGGTGATCTGGTCGGGGGTGGCGCCGGGGTTCCCGTAGGCGAGGTTGGCGCGGACGGTGTCGTGGAAGAGGAAGCCGTCCTGGGGGGCGAGTGCGACCTTGGATCGCAGGGATTCCATGGGGAGTTGGCGGATGTCCTGCCCGTCGATGCGGATCGTGCCGTCGGTCGGCGGACAGAAGCCGGCGAGCAGCAGGGCGAGGGTGGACTTCCCCGAGCCTGCCGGGCCGACGAGCGCGACGGTTTCGCCGGGCTTGACCGTCAGCGAGACCCCGGAGAGCAGGGGCGGGCCCGCGTCGTACCGGAAGGTCACCCGGTGGAGTTCCACGGCGGGCGGCGCCGGAGGGAGGGCGGCGGGCCGCGGCTCGTGGTCTTGCAGGTCCTGGGGGAGGTGCGGTGCGGGGCGGGTGGTGCGCGGGTCGGAGTCGATGATCTCGAACATCCGTTGGGCGCCGGCCTTGGTCTGCTGAGCCTCGGTCACCAGCGACGAGAGGACCATGGTGGGTTCCATCAGCTGCGCCAGATAGGCGGAGAAGGCGAGGAAGGTGCCCAGTGAGATCCGGCCGCTGAGGGTCAGCCAGCCGCCGAGCGCCAGGATGCCGATCTGCCCCAGCGCCGACAGCATGCCCATCAGTGGGCCGTAACGGCTGCGCAGCCGCACCGACCGCACTCTGGAGGCGAAGAGGCCGCGGGCCGCCGTCCGCAACTTGGCCTGCTCCTGGTCCTCTTGGCCGAAGCTCTTGACGACCTGGACGCCGTCCACCGCTCCGCTCACCACCGCGGTGACGGCGCCGGCCTGCTCCTGCGCGTGCCAGGCGGCGGCGGACACCCGGACGAAGGCGCACCGGGCAACCCACCACACGGCCAGGCCCGTTGCGGCGGCCACCAGCGTCAGCGTCGGCGACAGGACCAGCATGGCGGTGAGGGCGAAGACGAACAGCAGGACCGAACCGAGCATGGTCGGCAGGTTGTCCAGCAGCCGCTGCACGGTGGCGGCGTCGGACGTCATGCGGCTGATGAGCTGGCCCTTGTCCATCCGGTCCTGGGTGCGCCCGTCGTGCTGGACGAGCGCGCGGAACATGTCGGACCGCAGGGCGTGCAGCACGTCGAGGGAGAGCCGGCCGGCGGCGCGGCGCCGCGCGTAGGAAGCGAGGAAGCCCACCGAGGTGACGGCCGCCATCGCGCCGAGCAGCGGCCCGAGCGGGCGGTGGTGGGGGCCGATCGCGTCGTCGACGACGGAACGGATGATCAGCGGTACGGCGGCGGTCGCGGCCGTACCGGCGGCGGTGGCGGCCACGACGACGGCCAGGGCGAGCGGATGCCGGCGGCAGTAGCGCAGCAGCCTCCGGATCCAGCCGCCGGGCCCGCGGTCAGCTTGGCAGTCCACTTGAGCCTTCACGCCCCTCTTGCGACCAGCACGGCATGGCCTCCCACGAAGGTCCGGAAATGCGCGCCGAATTCTTGACCGCCGCCCCTCCTGGCGCACGGAGGTGGCGCTCTGCGCGGGGCGACGAGGATGCCCGGCCGCGCTCGATCAACCGGTGCCGGTGTGATCACGGGCCCGCTGATCAATGGCGCAACGCTTGCCCGGCAAGAAGCAATATAACAGTGGACTTCCGACCAACTGTGCCATAACGATAATTTCTTGCCATTCCGCACAGTCGGTTACTGTTCAGTAGACAGGGCGGCCGTTTTCTCCTGACAGGTTTACTCGTCCGCGGCGGGGGAAGCGCACGGTTCCGGTCGGTGCGGGAGCCGCACATTCGAGCTAGAGATATCTGCATATCGCGTATCGATTGGCGTGGCCCGGCTTATGCCGCGGCGCGCGTCCTGGCGTGAAACGAACCGTCATTGCTCCACGCTTCCGGAGCGGCTGGTAGACATGGCCGGAAGAGTGCCAGGATGACGGTTAGTCCCACAGTGCCCGATCCCCCTCCTGCGCCCCCTGGTGCACGCCAGTCTGTGTGTGCCATTGTCGGCCGGCTGGTTTTCGGGGTCGATGGCCGGACCTCGACACGGGAGGAGGGGAATGATTTCAGCCGCGGCGAATTCTCATCCTCGCGCGGCCGTGCGGGCTCTCTTCAGGACCAACGTCACTCATCATGACGCCACGGGGGAACGGGGATGAAATTTACTCTTCTGGGGCCGCTGACCGCGACCCATAACGGAAAGCGGATGCCCTGCGGAAGCACCAAACAACAGATTCTCTTGTCCTACTTATTGCTCCACGCCAACCGGCAGGTCACGGTGACGGAACTCATCGAGGCCCTCTGGGGCGTGCACCCTCCGGTATCCGCGGTCAAGAACCTCCAGCTCTACGTGGGACGACTCCGCCGGACCCTGCGGTCGACCGAATCCGAGCAGCGGCTGCACACCGTGGGCAAGGGCTATCTGCTGTCCGCAGAACCGGACGAGATCGACCTGGAACACTGCCACCGACTCATCCAGCGCGGCACGCTGGCCTGGCGCGCGTCCCAACAGGACGACGCGGCACGGCTGTTCGCCGAGGCCCTGGGCCTCTGGCAGGGCCGTCCCCTGTCGGCGCTGGTGGGCACCGCCTCCATGGCCGCGGAGATCCGATGTCTTGAGGAGCTTCGGCTGATGCTGCACGAGCACTACATCGAGGTGCTCCTGGAGGCGGGGCGACACCGGGAGGTCGTGCCTGACCTGCAACGCCTGGTCGATGCCCATCCGCATCACGAACGGCTCAGGTTCCAGCTGATGTTGGCCCTCGCCCGGGCGGGCGACCGGCTGACGGCACTGGCCGCCTACCGGGACGGCTACCACCTCCTGGCCAAGGACCTCGGGATAGAGCCGTGCCGCGCGCTCCGGGAACTCCACGACTCGATCCTCACCGACACCGTTCCGCCCGTGCCCCGACAGCCGGACGGGCGGCCTCGCGGAGCGGTCCCCTCCCCGCACCGCGGGGCCGACCTCCGCTCGTCTCCGGAACACCGCCGCGCGGTAGGCGTGCGCCCCTGACTCCGCCCGAACCCGCCCGATTTCGACGACTCAGCCAGGGAGAGATCTATGCGTTTCATCTTCGTCGGAGGCTGCGCCCGCTCCGGAACCTCGCTCGTCCAGAAGCTGCTGGCCAGCCACTCACGGATCGTCGGCGGCCCGGAATTCGACCACACCGCCGGGATCTTCGAGCTGTACCGGTCCATGTCGGTGGAGTGGCGGCTGGCGCGGCAGTCGTTCTACTACGAAGGCAGTGAACTCGCCCGCGCCTTCAAGGACTTCTACGAGGGGTTCTTCGCTCCGGCCGTCGAGCGGAAGGCGGGCGCCGACTTCGTGTCGGAGAAGACGCCGAGCAATATCTTCGCCGCCAAGACCCTACTGGAGCTGTGGCCGGACGCCGTCTTCGTGAACGTGGTACGTGACGGGCGCGACGTGCTGCTTTCCCACGAGGACGTGAACCGGCGCTACCGACAGCGCGGGGAACGCAATCCGGAGCGGGACACCCTCCTCAGCGTGAGTCGGCACTGGAACGCCTGTGCCGACGCGTACTTCTCCCTCATCAGCAGACCGGAACTCCGGGACCGGGTATTCCTGATCGAGTTCGAAAAGCTGGTCGCCGAGCCGAAGACAGAGCTTTCCCGGCTCTTCGACTTTCTCGGCCTGACCATTGAGGAACGCCAGTTGTGTCCGGAGGAGATTACCGAACAGGAAACCGGTGTCGCGCTGGAAGGCGCGTACTTCACGAAGGACCTGTACCGCCAGCCGTTCAACACCGGGAAGACGGCGCGATGGCGCCGGGAGATGAACCCAATCAAGCGGACCGCATCGACCGCACTACTCCGCACCAATCTGCGCCGCTTCCACTACCCCGTCTGACCGGTGCGCACGGGGCCGGCGGCCACCGGCCCCGCCCCCACCGTGCGTCAACTCTCCCCCCCCCGACAAGCGTGCCGATGCCCCGGAGCGCCATCCCCCGGCCACCCGCGCGGATGGCCGGGGGATCGGCGGTGTCGGCGGCTCCGGCGGCGGAACTGGCCGAACTCGCCCAGGCGATGGCAGGACCAGGAACCGGACCGATGCGGCCCACGTCTCCCGCACCATGACTCCTGACGACCAGCAAGGGCACATGAGCCACACCGAGGGTGACTCGCCGTCCGCGGTGACCGTGGATCCGCCGAGGGTCAACGACTACACCAGTTTCGCCGAGGCGTACGCGAGCGAAAACGAGGCCAACCTCCTCAATGCCCACTACGAGCGACCCGCGATGCTGGCCCTCGCCGGGGACGTGACTGGCCGGCGGATCCTCGACGCCGGCTGCGGCTCCGGCCCCCTGTTCGCGGCGCTGCGGGAGCGCGGCGCGCACGTCAGCGGCTTCGATGCGAGCGCCGGGATGCTGGAACTCGCCCGGCGTCGACTCGGCGAGGATGCCGACCTCCAGGTGGCCGCCCTGGGCAGCCCCCTTCCCTACGCTGACGACACGTTCGACGACGTCGTCGCATCCCTGGTGCTGCACTACCTGGAGGACTGGGGGCCGGCGCTGACCGAACTGCGCCGCGTACTCAAGCCCGGCGGTCGACTGATCGCTTCCGTCGAGCACCCCTTCGCCATCGCCCTCATGCACCTCCAGGCTGGTCGCCAGAGCGAGTACCACTACCTCGACACCACCAACCGGACCGAAGAGTGGACCATGGGCGGCCAGACCGCCCTGATGAGTCTCTGGAACAGGCCGCTGCACGCGATGTCCGACGCCTTCACCGCGGCAGGCTTCCGGATCACCGTCATCAGCGAGCCCGATCCTGACCCCGCCGCCCGTGACCTGTTCCCCGAGGCCAAGCCACGCTTCCTGTGCTTCCTGTTCTTCGTGCTGCGCGCGGATTAGTGCTCCGAACTGCGTGCCCGATGGCGGCGATTGCGTCTGCCGTCGAAGGCGGGCAGATCAGCAGTCCCGGGATGACCTGCCCGTAGCGGGTGTAGGGGTCCTTGCCGTAGATCTTGGCGATGACCGGCGCCAGCAGCCCGATCGCGAAGAAGAACAGCACGACGCAGGCGCTGGTGACACCGGTACGGTCCCGCTTGAAGCGCGCCCACATCAGATGGCTCGGCGACCGGCCGGTCAACGCACCGCCCTCGCGCCGCCTCTTCGAGCCCCGGCCCTCGGGCCCCGAGCCCGGACCGTCGGTCTGAGCCACCGCTGCCGGAGATGGCCTACGCATCGCGCAGCGCCCCGCGCCGAAGTCCCGTGGGCCGCCTGCCAGTTCGCCGATCCACGCGCTTCCCCCTTGGTGTGTGGCGCTCGCCCCGCCGTTCGGAGGCCGTCTGTTGACGTTGCGGTGCTCTCAGCCCGGTGGAACCGGATGCCGACCAGACCTGCGCCCGTCGGCCTGGTGCAGGCGCCTCCCCCGTTGAGGCGCCTGCACCGGCCACGACCGAGCTTTGTGGGGGCGGCGGTTGTTGCGCAGCCCGTAGCCCCGCGGGCAACAATCTTCCGGATCGCCCGCTGGCGGGCGGCTGGCCGCAACAACCTGGCCAGCGCGGGTAACGGCCTGCTTTGATCCATCTGTTGTTTCTCTGGTGAGTTGTTTCTCTCCGAGGAGGTGGGGATGGGGCGCCGTGAAGGACCCCTGGATCCGGCTGCCGGTCCAGTGCAGCGCTTCGCTTTCGAGCTGCGGAAGTTACGCCAGGAAGCGGGCGGGTTGACGTATCGGGTGATGGCGGAGCGGACCCGCTACTCGGTCGCGACGCTCTCGCGGGCGGCCGCGGGGGAGCAACTGCCCTCGCTGCCCGTCGTGTTGGCCTATGTGACAGCGTGCGGCGGCGGAGCGGCGGAATGGGAGCGGCGCTGGCGCGCAACGGCGGAGGAAACGGCGGCCGGGGGAGAGGACGAGGACGACGCCTCCGGGCCCTATCGAGGGCTCGCCCGCTTCGAGCCGGGCGACCGGGAACTCTTTTTCGGCCGGGAGGAACTCGTTGCGCAGCTGGTCGACCGGGTGCGTGCGTACCAGGTGGTCGCCGTCGTCGGGGCGTCGGGCAGCGGCAAGTCCTCCCTCCTACGAGCGGGACTGATCCCCGCCCTCCAGAACCGGGCACCGTCGAGCCAGCGACCGTCAGCCTTACGCATCCTCACCCCGGGAGCTCACCCGTTACCCACCCACGCCGCAGCCCTGACGCCCGGTCAACGCCCGGGCGACACCGTGGTCGTGATCGACCAGTTCGAAGAAGTCTTCACGCTGTGCACGGATCCGGCGCAGCGCACGGACTTCCTCGACCTGCTCCTTTCCGCGACGGAGCCGGGGAGCCGGCTGCACGTGGTGATCGCCGTGCGGGCGGACTTCTTCGGCCGCTGCGCCGAACACCCCCGTCTCGCCGAGGCACTGCGCCAGGCGACCGTGCTGGTGGGGCCGATGGGGCCGGGGGAGTTGCGGGAGGCGATCGTCAAACCGGCGGCCGCACAGGGACTGATCGTCGAGCGCGCGCTGACCACCCGCATCGTCGCCGAGGTCGCCGAAGAGCCCGGCGGCCTGCCACTGATGTCGCACGCGCTGCTGGAGACCTGGCGCCGCCGCAAGGGCCGCACCCTGACCCTGGCCGCCTACGAAACCACCGGCGGGGTGCGCGGAGCCCTGGCCCGTACCGCGGAACAGTTCTACGGTCGCCTGACGGCAGAGCAGGCCGAGACGGTCCGTCGGATCTTCCTCCGCCTCGTCACCCCGGGCCAGGGCGCACAGGACACCAGCTGCCCCACCGCACGCGCCGAGTTGGAGACCACCGGAACCGGTGGAGCATCCGCCGCCGACACCGCCCTGCTGGTGGAGAAGCTGGCACGCGCACGCCTGGTCACCCTCGACGGCGAGATGGTCACCCTCGCCCACGAAGCGCTGATCACCGCCTGGCCCCGGCTGCACACCTGGATCGACGACGCCCGCGACCGACTGCGCCTGCACCGCCGACTGACCCAGGACGCCCGCACCTGGGACGAACTCGGCCGCGACGACGGAGCGTTGTACCGGGGCGCCCGACTAAGCACCGTAGAAGACACCCTGACCAGGCACCACGACGAACTCACCCCCCTGGAGCGGGACTTCCTCCACGCAAGCTCCGCCCACGCGGCCGCCGAACGCCACAGGGAACGGACCCGCATCCGCCGCCTACGCCAACTCGCCGGCAGCCTGGCGGTCTTGCTGGTCCTGTCGATCGTCGCCGGCACGGTGGCGCTCGTACAGACGCGCAGCGCCCACGACCAGAGCCACCTCGCGCTCTCCAGAGAACTGGCGGCGCGGGCCGACGCGATGCTGCGCCAGCGACCGGAAGCGGCGATGCTCACCGCGCTGGCCGCCTACCGCCAATCCCCCACCGCCGAAGCCCGCGGAAGCATGCTCAGCGCCTACGCGGCATTCCACGCCACCAGACTCGGCGGACACGACGTCTCCGCCATGGCCTTCAGCTCCGACGGGCGAACCCTGGCCACCGGTGGCGCCGACCACACCGTCAAACTCTGGGACACCGCCACCCACCAGTTGACCGCGACCCTGCACGGGCATACGGACGAGGTGGCGGGTGTCGCGTTCTCGCCCGACGGGCGCCTCCTGGCCAGCGCCGGACGCGACAAGACGGTGAAGCTGTGGGACGTCGCCACCCACAGGGAGCTCGCCGCCCTCACCGGACACACCGCTTCCGTCGAGGGCGTCGCCTTCAGCCCCGACGGGCGGACCCTGGCCACCGCCAGCCTGGACCGCACCGTCCGCCTGTGGGACATCCGCACGCAACGCCAAGTCGCGGTCCTGTGGGGGAAGGACTGGGTGTACGGCGTCGCGTTCGCACCGGACGGGCGCACGCTGGCCAGCGCCTGCAACGACCACACGGTGAAACTCTGGGACGTCTCCACCCACCGGCAACTGGCCACCCTCACCGGGCACACCGACTCGGTGGCAACCGTGAGCTTCTCTCCCGACGGGCGCACTCTGGCCAGTGCAGCCGGCGACAACACCGCGCGGCTGTGGGATGCCCGCTCCCATCGGCTGCTCGCCACGTTCCAGGGCCAGCGGGTCGCGTTCTCCCCCGACGGCCATACCCTCGCCACCGCCGGTACGGACCGCACCGTCCGCCTCTGGGACGCCCGCTCCCACGCGTTTGTGGGAGCACCGCTGCAACGGAACGGGGACCTTGTGGCGTTCAACCCGCAGGGCAACACCCTGGCGGTCGCCGCGACCGACAGCGACGGTGCCATGCTCTGGGACGTGGCCACACGCACGATGACCACCACGATCGGCGGCAGCAACGCCACCCCGGCCAAGGCCCTCTTCGCCCCCACCCACCACCTCGCCGCGGTCGCCAGCAGCGACGGTTCGGTGACCCTCTGGGACCTCGCCACCGGGAGGTCGGTGGCCGCCTTCCGCACCGGTGCCGTCGGCCTCTCCAGCAGCCCGACCACCTTCATGCACGCGGCCTTCGCCCTCAACGGGAACACCCTCGCCGTCGGCAACCAGGACGGAACCCTGCGCCTGTGGGACATCCGCACACACCGCCAGGTCGCAGCAGTGAGCGGCCACACCCGGCGGATCACCGCCGTGGCGTTCTCGCCCGACGGGCGCACCCTCGCCACCGCGAGCACGGACCGCACCGTCCGCCTCTGGGACACCCGCTCCCGCACACCGCGCGCCACGCTGACAGGGTTCTCCGACTTCGTGAGCTCCCTCGCCTACAGCCCCGACGGACGCACTCTCGCCGCGGGAAACGCCAACGGAACCATCCGCCTCACCGACGTCCCCTCCGGCCGAACCGTGACCACCCTCACCAACGGATCGTCCCTGAGCATCACGGACGTGGAATTCAGCCCCGACGGAATCACATTGGCCGTCGCAAGCGACACGGTCACGCTGTGGAACGTGGCAACGCACCGGCCCACCGCGACCCTCACCGCCCACACCGCCCTCGTCACCGACCTGGCGTTCTCGCCCGACGGGCGCACCCTCGCCACCGCCAGCGCCGACGGCACCACCCGCCTGTGGGACACCACCGACCGCCATCCCGTCACGACCCTCAACGGACACGACGGCATCGTCTATTCGGCCACGTTTTCCCCCGATGGACGCGCCCTCGTCACCACCGGCAGCGACCGCACCACACGGCTCTGGCAACTCACCACCAAGGAGGTCAGGCACCGCATCTGCCAAGCCAGCAAAGACCACCACTGGACGTTTCCCCTCCCCGGCACACCGGACGAGACCCCCACCCCGTGCCCCTGAGGCACCTCTATGCGTAGAGCCGCCCCGCCGGGTCCGTGACGCGGAGATGGAGGAGGTGGGGGCCGTCGTCGTCGCCGAGTGACGTGACGGCGTGGTCCAAGGCCGCGCCGAGGGCGTCGGGGCGGTCTGCGTAGCTTGCGGGGCAGCCGAACGAGGCGGCGAGAGCGGTGAAGTCGACCCCGCGGATGTCCGTGCCGGGGACGGGTGTGACGCCGAGGCGGCGACCGAGTGCGCTGACCGCTTGGTAGCCGTTGTTGTCGAGGACGACGAAGGTGACGGGCGCCTGGTGTTGGGCCGCGGTCCATAGTGCCTGGACGGAGTACAGCGCCGAGCCGTCCCCGAGCACGCAGAACACCCGTTGCCGGTCGGCGAGGGCGCGGCCGACGGCTAGCGGTAGGCCCCAGCCCAGTGCGCCGCTGCCGGTGGTGAGGAAACCGCCGGGGAGGTCGATGGGGATGCGTGCGTGCAGTGCGTCCCGGTGGCTGGGGGCTTCCTCGACGAGTACGCGGTTGTGGGGGAGGCGTTGGTGGAGTTGGTCGAGGACCAGTTCGGGCGTGAGGGCGGGGCGCGCGCCCGCGCTGACCG
The DNA here is from genome assembly GCF_042798755.1 of Streptomyces sp. NPDC057743. NCBI lineage: Bacteria > Bacillati > Actinomycetota > Actinomycetes > Kitasatosporales > Streptomycetaceae > Streptomyces > Streptomyces sp. NPDC057743. The sequence goes on along the minus strand of NZ_JBHVJX010000032.1, from coordinate 33,012 downwards.
GTGTTGAGGGCCGGCGCCTGGGAGGCGGATTGCGGTCGGATCGGCTGGTGAGCGTGGCGAGTTGGGTGAGGGCGGGGCGTAGCGTGGTGAGCAGGCTGGTGCCGATGGGGAGCCATGCTGCCTGGGTGGGGTCGCAGTCCAGGTGGAAGAGCTCGGTGCCGGGCGCCAGTAGGGGGCCGTCGTCGGCGACGTGGTAGGTGAACACGGGTGCCCCGAGCGCGACCACGACGTCGTAGGGCTCCAGGCAGGCCGCCAACGGTCCCGCGACGGGGGGCAGGATGCCCTGGAAGTACGGGTGTGTCTGGGGGAAGCCGGAGCGGCCGGACATCGGGCTGATCCAGACGGCCGCGCGGATGCGTTCGGCGAGGGCGACGGCCTGGGGGAGTGCGGCTTCGTCGTCGACGCCGGGGCCGACGACCAGTGCGGGCCGTCCGCAGGTGTCCAGGCGGGCGGCGAGCGCGCCGAGCGCGTCCGGGTCGGCGGTGAACCCACCGTGCACCGTGCGGGGTTGGACCAGTTCGGCCGGTTGGTCCCAGTCGTCTTCCGGCACGGAGAGGAACACGGGTCCGCGTGGCTGCGTCATGGCGATGCGGTGCAGCTCGGCGAGGGCGGCCGGTACGTCGGCGGCGCGTTCGGGCTGGCGGGCGGCCTTGACGTAGGGGCGCGGGAACTGTTCCGGCTCGTCGGCGCCGAGGAAGGGACGTAACTGGAGCAGGGAGCGCGCCTGTTGGCCGGCGACGATCACCAGCGGTACGCGGTCGCGGTAGGCGTTGAAGACGGCGCCCAGGGCGTGGCCGACGCCGCCGGCCGAGTGCAGGCTGACGCATGCGGCGCGCCGTGTGCCGAGGGCGTGGCCGGCGGCCAGGGCGACGACCGAGGACTCCTGGAGGCCGAGGACGTAGGTGAAGTCGTCGGGCCAGTTGCGGAACATGCGGAGTTCGGTGGAGCCGGGGTTGCCGAACAGGGTGGTCATGCCGGTCTCGCGCAGGAGATGGGTGACCGCGTCCAGGACCGTTGACGTCATGCTGTCCTCCCTGTGCCGAGCCGTCGTTTCCGACGGCCGGGAGCCGGTGTTGAGGAGATGGTCCAAGGAGCCGGGAGCAGAATCAACGCCGCCCGGGTGGCGAGCAGTTCGGGGCGGGACGAGGGGGCGGGGGCAGGAGTACAGCCCTTTCACAAGGGCGCAACCTTTCACCGTGTTGCACATGCCCGCGACGGGAACCGCCTTCCGTCTCCCCGTGGGTGCCTGGTCCGCTGGACACCGCAGGGCCAGATCTTCGTTCGCGGCCACGTCACCAACACGTCCCCGAACAGTCAGAGGAGACGACCAGTGGAACTGAAGCAGGCGACGCCCCAGTTGGCTCGGAGGTGTGCCATGCGCCCGCGTGGACGCCCGGCTGGTTACGACCGTGCCCGGCATGGCGTGCATCTGCTCAGGTCGCCCGAGGTCATTGCGGATCCGTCCCGCTACATCGATGCGATTGCCGAGCTCGGCCCGCTGTTCTTCGACGAGGTCGGCTCGGTGTGGGTGTGCTCCGGCTATGCCGAGGCGGTCGAGATCCTGCGCGATCACCGAAGGTTCTCCTCCGTACGCGAGCACGACCGCACCGCGCTGCGCGAGCGGGGACTGCACGCCTCCGCCGCGCTGAGCGCGATGGTGCACGAGCAGATGCTCTTCCTGGACCCGCCGCACCACAGCGCCATCCGCTCGGCGTTGGCCGGGCAGTTCTCCGGCAAGCGGATCAAGAGCCGTGAGGGAGAGCTGCGGCGGATCGCCGCTCGTATCGTCGAGGGGCTGCCCGCCGAGGGCGTCCTCGACCTGGTCGGCGACTTCGCCGCGCAACTTCCCGCGGCCTTGGTGGCGTTGTTGCTCGGCATGCCGGGGCGGGAGGCGGAGCTGACCCGGTGGGCCGAAGCCTACGAACGGCTGCTGGGCAGCCTCTCCGCGCTGCCGTCCACCCCGGACCCCCAGGTGGACCAGGACCTGGCCGACGCGCTCTCGGTACTCCAGCAGGAGGCGAAAAGCCGCCTGTGCGACCCCGGCGACGATGTGATCAGCTCCCTGACGGCCCCGCTGGCCGGCCGGACGCCGAGCGACGAGGAACTGTTCGCCATCGCCGCGAACTGCATCGTCCTGGTCGGCGGCTACCAGACCCTGACCCACCTCGTCACCTCGACGCTGCTGGCCCTGCACGACAACCCGGCCTGCCAGCAACAGCTGCGTGCAGCACCCGAGGCGATCCCCTCGGCCGTCACCGAGATCATGCGGATCAACGGATCCAGCCAGTACGTCGCACGCCGGGCCCGCACCGACGTGACGGTCCAAGGCACGCCGATCGCGGCCGGCGAGAGCGTCCTGGTCCACCTGGCCGCCGCCAACCTCGACCCGCGGACCTTCACCGCGCCCCGGGCCCTGGACCTGACCCGACGCGGTCCCAGACATCTCGGTTTCGGCACCGGGCGGCACGCCTGCCCGGGCGCGGGCTATGCCGAACGCCTGGCCAGCTTCGCCATCGAGGGCTTCCTGGACAGGTACCCGTCCTATGCCCCGGAGCCCGGGCCGAACGCGCTGTCCTGGGGCCTGCACGGCAACACCCGCTGCCTCGAACACGCACACATCCGTGCCACCGCGGCCGCGCCAGCCAAGACGATCACCGCCACCGCCCTCCAGACGGCCGGAGAGGACACCTGCCCCGAAGGCGACCACCCACTCCCGCCGCCGAGCGGCTCCACGACCGCGAACTGCTGGCACGAGGTCTTCGCACAGCAGGCCCGGCTGACCCCCGAGGCACCGGCGGTGCAAGGGCCGCACGGCGCCGCCACGTACCGCGAACTCGACCAGCGGGCCAACGCATTGGCCCACCGGCTGCGTCATCTGGGTGCCGAGCCCGGCGCGGTGGTCGCCGTGGTGATGGAGCGGTCCGTCGAGTTCGCGCTCGCCGTGCTGGCCGTCGCCAAGACCGGCGCCGCCTTCCTGCTCGCGGACGTGACCTGCCCTCGCGAGCGCCTGCGGACCATGCTCGTCGAAGCCGCAGCCCGCCTGGTCGTCAGCGACGGCACCCTGCCTGCGTCAACCTTCCCCACCCAGGTGGTCAGCACCGACGTGCCCGCACCCCGGCCCGACGCCCCGCTGACCGGCGTCTCGCCCGGCGACACCGCGTACATCGTTTTCACCAGTGGCACCACCGGCACCCCGAAGGCCATCGCGATCAGCCACGAGGCGACGGTCAACCTCTCCCTCGCCCAGCGTCAGATCTTCCGCCTTGGCCCCGGCGAGCGGGTCCTGCAGTTCCTGTCCCCGAACTTCGACGGATGCCTCGCCGACCTCACCCTCGCACTCCTGTCGGGCGCCACCCTCATCGTCGCCCCGACCGACCAACTCACCGTAGGACCACCGCTGGTCCGGCTGCTCGCCGACCAGAAGATCACCACGGCGATCCTGACGCCCTCCGTCTGGAGCGCACTGCCCGACCAGCCCCTGCCCGACCTACGCATCGCCGCGGCCGCCGGCGAGCGGCTGCCGGCAGCATGGGTGCGGCAGTGGGCGGCCCCCGGGCGGCGCCTGCTCAACCTGTACGGTCCGGCCGAGACCGCCGTCCTGGCGACCTGGCACGAATGCACCCCGGGCGAGGACCAGCCGCCCATCGGCCGACCGGTCGCCAACAAGCAGGCGTACCTCCTGGACGACGCCTTGCGCCAGGTCGCGCCCGGCCAGGAAGGCGAACTGTGGATCGGAGGCATCGGAGTCGGCCGCTACCTCAACCGGCCGGATCTGATGGAAGAGCGCTTCATCCGCAACCCGCACGCCACCACCGAGGAAGCCGGCCTGCTCTACCGCACCGGCGACATCTGCCGCCAACGCCCGGACGGCACACTCGACTACGTCGGCCGGCGCGACCGCCAGGTCAAGATCCGCGGCCAACGCCTCGAACTCGACGAGGTCGAGCGCGTCGTGGAATCCGCCCCCGGCGTCGCCGCCTGCCATGTGCAGGAGAACGACGGCCGCCTCCACGCCCTGATCGTCCCCACCGGCCCGCACCTCGACGAGGAACCGCTCCGCAGCCACCTGGCCCTGCGCCTGCACAGCGCCATGCTGCCCGCGACGTTCACTCCCGTCACCGAACTCCCGCGCACCCAAAACGGCAAGGCCGAGCACCGCTTCGCCCCCGCTACGGCCCCCACCGCACCCGCTCCCCACCCTCACGGCCCCGCCGCCGCATCCGACCCACCCCGCAGGGAACACTCCCGTCTGACCTGGCAGATCGCCCAGGACTTCGCCCACGCCCTGGACATCCCCCTGCACCAAGTCCGGGCGGACTCCGACTTCTTCACCATCGGCGGCGACTCCCTCACCCTGGCCGCCTTCCTGGTACGCCTGGAATCCCTGACCGACAACCCCACCGACACCACCGCGCTGATCACCGCCCCCACCCCGGAGCAGATCGCCTCCCGCCTCCTCACCTCCGGGGCATCCACATGATCCGGCCGGCCCTGCGCACTCGACGAGGCACCGGACCCGAGACGGTCCTGTTCGTCCACGGGACGATGGACCACAGCGGGAGCTTCCACCGGATCGCCACTCACCTGCCCGACTGGACCGTTGTCGGCTATGACCGCCGCGGATGGGGCGCCTCCCGCGCGCTCGCCACCCAGCAGACCGCGCTGGCCGACCACCTCGCCGACCTGACCACGGCGGCTGCCACGCTGCCCAGGCCCGTCGTGGCCGGACACAGCTACGGCGCCCTGCTGGCGCTCACCGCGGCGGCCCAACACCCGCACCTGATCCGCGCGGTTGTCGCTTTCGAGCCACCCCTTCCCTGGCTTCCCTGGTGGCCCGGAACCGCCCCCTGGGAACAACTCGTCGACGAGGCAGCCCACCAGGGCCCGGCCGCCGCCGCCCAAGCCCTCCAGGAAGCCGTCCTCGGCCGCGCTGTCGCAGGGCAGAGCGACGAGGAACTCACCGCGCTCGGGACCACCCTGATCCGCGAGATGACAGATCCCACGGTCAGCCAGCCCTCCTTCGACCCCCTCACGATGACCACCCCCGTCCTCGCCGCCTCGGGAAGCCGATCGCTGACGCACCACCAGCAGACCGCACTTCACCTCTCCGACCTGATCCCCGCCGGCCGCCACGAGCACATCGACGGCGCCGGCCACCTCGCACACGTCACCCACCCCCGACACTTCGCCGCGCTCATACGACAGGCCATCGCCCCCTAACCCCGCCCGGCCCGCGCACGCCACAGCGGACCCGCTACCGCACCACACAGGAGGACCCCGTGCTGCCGAGCAACTTGGAAAAGGCCATGTTCGGCGTGATCGCCACGCCCATCCTGCACCTGGCCGACCGCCACCACGTGTTCTCCCACCTGGCAGCCCACGGACCAGGCACCGCAAAAGACATCGCCACGGATCTGAACGTCGACGAGGACACCCTGGACCGGATGCTGCTGCTCCTGACCGCCTTCGACGTCATCCAGCGCACCCCCGCAGGCCAGTACAGCCTCCCGGGGAACATGCGGCCCTACGTCGACCCCGACGACGAGCGGTACGTCGGAGGCTTCCTCACCCACCTCGCCCAGGAGACGGCGAGCAGGATGCCGCTGCTCGACTCCTACCTACGGCACGGCAAGCGCGCCGTCGACGGCCCCAACCCCCAGCCGTTCGCCTCCCTCTACCGCGACGACCAGGCCACCCGCACCTTCCTGAACGCCATGTGGGACCTCAGCTTCGCCCCCTCCAAAGAACTCGCCGCGCTCGCCGGACTCGACGACGCCACCCACCTCGTCGACGTCGGCGGCGCCAGCGGCCCGTTCGCCCTCGCCGCACTGCACGCCTCACCCACCCTCCGGGCAACGGTGTTCGACCTCCCCCTAGTCCAGCCCTACCTCGAAGAAACCCGCGCCACCCACGACCTCGGCGACCGACTCACCTTCGCCCCAGGCGACTTCTTCACCGACGACTTCCCCGAAGGCGACTTGATCGCCTTCGGCTACATCCTGTCCGACTGGCCCGACCACATCTGCCTCCACCTCCTCCGCAAGGCACACCAGGCATGCCAGGACCACGGACGGGTGCTCGTGATGGACAGGCTTTTCGACGACTCCCGCCAAGGCCCCCTGGCCACTTCGGCAATGAACCTGACCATGCAGCTGGAAACCCAGGGCCGGCACCGCACAGCCGACGAATACACCGCACTCCTCGAAAACGCCGGATTCACCTCCTGCGAGACACCCCCTTCCCACAGCGACAAACACCTGATCATCGGGCACAAGACCACAGACCGGAGCCTGGCGCGCCCGCAAACCCGCCCCAGCGCACGCTCGTCACACCCCCGCCCCCTCGCGTCGAAAGGCCGTCTCGCATGAGCGCATCAGGTGCGACAGAGTCGATGGAACCCCCGACCGGCGTGCGGCACCCCGCGGAACCGTGGCGGATCAAGAGCGTCGAGCCGATCCGTCTCACCAGTCCCGAGGAGCGCAGGGCGGCCCTGGCCGCGGCGGGCTACAACGTGGGCCTGCTACCGGCCGAGTTGGTCTACATCGACCTCTACACCGACTCGGGAACCGGGGCGATGTCGGACCGGCAGTGGGCGGCCGTGATGCTCGGCGACGAGTCGTACGCGGGATCGCGCAGCTTCTACCGCTTCGAGGCGGCGGTACGCGACCACTACGGCTACGAGCAGGTGATCCCCACCCACCAGGGGCGGGCGGCGGAGAACATCCTCGCGCGCTGCCTGATCCGGCCGGGCCACCACATCCCGGGCAACATGTACTTCACCACCACTCGTGAACACCAGGAGCTCAACGGCGGGACCTTCCACGACGTCATCGTCGACGAGGCCCACGACCCGTCAGCGGACCTGCCGTTCAAGGGAAACGTCGACCTCACCAAACTGCGGCAGCTCATCGACAAGGTAGGGGCCGAGCAGATCCCGTACGTCTCCCTGGCCGCTACGGTCAACATGGCCGGGGGCCAACCCATCAGCCTGGCCAACCTCGCCGAGGTCCGCGAACTGACCCGCCGCCATGGAATCCCGGTGATCCTCGATGCCGCCCGCGCGGTGGAGAACGCCTGGTTCATCAAGCAGCGCGAACCCGGCTGGAGCCAGCGGACGGTGGCCGAGATCCTGCGGGAGATGTGCGCGCTGACCGACGGCGCCACGATGTCGGCGAAGAAGGACAGCTTCGCCAACATCGGCGGTTGGCTCGCCGTGCGCGATCCCCACCTCGCCGAGCAGGCCCGCAACCTGGTCGTCGTCTACGAGGGCCTGCACACCTACGGCGGGATGGCGGGCCGCGACCTGGAGGCGGTGGCACAGGGCATCGAGGAGTCGGTGCAGGAGGACAGCATCCGCACGCGCGTCGAGCAAGTGGCCTACCTGGCGCACCGGATCGCCGGCGCCGGTGTGCCGATCGTGCGCCCGGTAGGCGGACACGCGGTGTGCCTGGACGCGACCGCCTTCCTGCCACATGTACCGCGCGAGCAGTTCCCCGCCCAGACGCTGACCTGTGCGCTGTATCTCGACTCCGGTACCCGGTCCACCGAGCGGGGCGCGGTGTCGGCCGGCCGCGACCCGGACACCGGCGAGAACCGGTACCCGCCCCTGGAACTGGTCCGGCTCACGATCCCACGCCGTGCCTACACCCAAGGCCACATGGACGTGGTGGCCGACAGCGTCATCCGGCTGTACGCGCGGCGGGTAACGCTGCGCTCGGGTGTGGAGTTCACCCACGAGCCCACGACGCTGCGCTTCTTCCAGTCCCGATTCCAACCGCTGTCACCAGAGCCGCTGTTCGGCGCCCCCGCCACCTAGGGCGCTTCTGACGGATCTCCGCGGCGTCTGGCACGCACGCTCGCGGCGTTGCCGAAATGCCCCCATAGCTCTGCTATGAAGCCATCCCGGCGCCTTGCGATCGCACGCACCAGACGCCGCTCCTTCCTCCACGGAGATCCGTCAGAAGCGCCCTAGCCCACCGGACCCGTCGACCCCGCCGGGCGGCAACCAACCACTTCCCCCTGTCCCCGCCGTCGGCCACCGCGGCCGACCACTGCCCCTGAGGAGTTCCGCCATGCCCGAATCGCCCCCAAGCACCACCCCACTTCTCCCCACCTCACTGATGCAACTCGCCACCGGATTTTGGAGTTTCAAAACCTACGCGGGCGCCATCGAGATCGGCCTGTTCAACCTCCTGGCCAACGGGCGCGAGCTGACGGTGGAGGAGGTGTCGGCCGGACTGGGAATCGCCCACCGCCCGGCCGACCTGCTGCTGGCAGGCTGCGCCTCGCTGGGCCTGCTGGACAAGTCCGGTACCCGGTACCGCAATTCCGCCCCGGCAGAGGAGTTCCTGGTCGAGGGGCGGCCGTACTACTTCGGCGGGTTCGTCCGCTACCTGGACCGCAGGGAGTACCCGGCGTGGCAGCACATCACCGAGATCCTACGGACCAACCGCCCCACCACCTGGACACCCGGCACCCAGCAGTCGCTCTTCGACACCGAGGACCCGCAGACGCTCCAGCTGTTCTGGGACTGCATGTACTCCATCTCCACCTTCACGGCACGAGCGCTGGCCGGCGTCTACGACTTCACCCGGCACAAGCGGCTGTTGGACGTCGGAGGCGGCGCGGGCGCCTTTCCCATCGAACTGTGCCGCACCTTCGGCCACTTGAGCGCCACGGTCTTCGACCTGCCGCCCGTGTGCGACCTGGCCCGCCAGAAGATCACCGACGCCACATTGGACGACACCATCGACGTGGTCCCCGGCGACTTCCTCCGCGACGCCGAACTGCCCCCCGGCCACGATGCCATCATCCTGAGCATGATCCTGCACGACTGGGACGAGGAGACCGGCCGGACGCTCCTGCGCAAGTGCCGCGCCGCTCTCCCCCCAGGCGGCGCTGTGCTGATCTGCGAGCTCCTGCTGAACGACGAGCGCACCGGCCCGCCGGCCGCGGCCCTGATGGGGATGAACATGCTGGTGGAAACCGAGGGCGGCAAGAACTACTCGGCCGCGGAGTACCGCAGTTGGCTGCGGGAGGCGGGCTTCGCCCGCGTGGAGGTCCTGCCCCTCGAAGCGGCCGGCGCCAACGGCGTGGTCGTCGGCTACGCCAGCTGACCACGCACCGACGCCGTTTCTCCGCCGCACCCCAAGCCGGACCACTCCCTCAGGAGGTTCCCAAGCGCCTGCGTGAACGCCCCGCCGGATACGACCGTGCCAGGCATGGCGTCCACCTGCTCACCACCCCCGAAGTCATCGCGGGTCCGTCCCTTTCCATCGATGCCATCGCCGAGCTCGGGCCCCTGTTGTGTGACGAGGTCGGGGCGGCGTGGGTGTGCTCCGGCCACGCCGAGGCCCCGCCAGTTGGACCGCCCCACCTCGACGGTCATGCGCGAGGTCGCGCGTAACAGCCGCAGAACTGGCGCGGCGCCCGCGGGTCAGCCCGGCGACCATCTCGCGCGCCGTCGCCCTTCTGAAGAAGCAGGCGCTGATCCGCCGTGGCCGCGACGGCCGGCACCGGCGCGACGGTATTTCCTCGACGACGACGCGGGGTTCCGCTCCGCGGTGGTCGGCGTCCACGCCAACCAACGGCACGCGACCACCGCGACCGGCAAGGGGTCTGAGGCCGCACCGGCAGACCAGGCATCGTTGGAACAGCAGCCCAACCGGCTGCACATCGTGATGCGTTGATGTTCCCGTCAACCACCTCAAGGGGCGCCGCGCCGTCGCGACCCGGTACGGCAAGCTCGCCGTCCGCTACGAGGCGACTGCCCTCAACGTCGGAGATCTCCGGGATGGAGAACGGCCGAGGGTGCCGCGCAAGGTCCGCTCAGACCAGCAGCCGCACCGATCCCTATATCAGTCTCATCTAATGTTGCGCAAGGGCACATTGGGAGCGCGTTGAGGCGTGCTGGAGTATTGATGGAGCTTCAATGCGCCCCGAGCGTGACGCGTGGGGAGCGCGAGCGGGGAGCGTTGTCGGTGTGTGCAAAATCGGCCAAGGTGTGGCCGTATATCGGCCGCGGCAGGGCGCCGTATGTATGTCGTAGGTAAAGCCTTCGTGTTTCTTGCCCGTGAATTGGCTGGTCGGTGACGCCAAACGGAAAGGGAGGGGCGCTCGGAGGCTTAGGGGGAGTGGGGCGCTACCCCCGTCGCGGTGTGTGATCGCATGGGCGTGGCCGGTTCGCCGGACTGGTCAGGTGTGAAGGTTTTGTGGTGTACCGTACTGACGCTCGCCCGATTTCCGTTCGGAATATCGGTCAAAGCCGTAGCGCATAGGTGGGGTTGGGGCGCGGGTGCGATCCCGATCGCCTCCTGGTTTGTCAGCAGGAAGGAAGGAGCAGGGGGAAGCTATGGCCAACGTTTTTGACGATGAGTTCGCCCGATTCATCGTTCTGGTCAACGAGGAGCGTCAGTACTCGCTCTGGCCGGCCGTCACAGAGGTGCCGGGCGGCTGGCACGTCGCGCGGCCCGAGGGGACGCGCCAGGAGTGCCTGGAATTCATCGAGTCCACCTGGACCGACATGCGGCCGGCCAGCCTGGTCGCGGCCATGGAGGCTCAGGGCTCCTAGCCCACGGTCGTGACCAGGGCAAGTACGGCTGTGGCGCGCCCAGTTGAGGGCGTGGCAACCGGCGGTGCCACCTGGTCACCGGCCGTACCATCCGCCATCGCCCGCGCCGGGCGGTGCTGCGCATGTACGTCAATCCTTCTCCTTCGATTCTCGTCGATGACGCCGCTTCGCCATGCCCGGAAAGGATCTCCGGGCATGGCGGACACGGCGAACGAAGGTAATTCTTCGGGCCGTTACCCGTAGTTCAGGGCGTGACTCTTCTCCGGTGATCCCGGATGCATTCTCGAACCCTGACGGGGCAGTCGAATACCCACCCCCTGAAAGGGCGGAAGCACCATGCCGAAAAACCACGCACGCCTCCTCCCGCTGACGATGTCGCAGCAGGGAGTGTGGTACGGACAGCAGTTGGATCCACAGAGCCCGAAGTACAACATCGGTGAATGCATAGAAATCCAGGGCCCGTTGGACGAGGCCCTGTTCGTGACGTCGCTCGAAAAAGTCAGCAACGGCTGCGACAGTCTCAACATCGAATTAATCGAGCAGGGCGACGACATCCGTCAACGCGTGGGACGAGCATTGTCCGGGTGTCCGCGCGTCATTGACTTCTCCGCCGAGCCGGACCCGGCCGCCGCCGCTGAGCGCTTCATGGCCGCCGACATGGCCACCGCCGGCACGCCGGCCCCGCCGCACCACGCCTTTGCCCTGCTCAAGCTGAGTCCCGATCACTACTATTGGTACATCCGCTATCACCACATCGTGATGGACGGTCTCGGGTGCTCCGTTCTCGCGCGCAAGGTGGCCGAGACGTATACCGCCGCGGTGCGTGGCGAAGCGCAGCCGGAATTATTTGCTCCGCTCAGCACTCTCGTCGACGACGAGACCGCGTATCGACAATCGCCTGATTTCGAACGGGACAAGGCGTATTGGACCGAGAAATTCGCTGATTTCGCCCGGACCGACGCCGCCGGAAACGCGTTGCTCGTTGCCGCCCGCCAAGTTGGTGACGACGTTTCCACACCGCGTGACGTTGCTTCGGGACCGGGAGCCGGCGACGAACGGCATTCGGTGCCCGGTAATCACCTGCACCAGGGTGAAACCCTCGACCCGCAGTTGATGGACGGCCTGCGCGAGTTGGCTGCCGCGACCAGGACCACATGGTCCGCCGTCTTCGTCAGCGCGGTCGCCGCCTACCTCGCCCGGGTCACCGGCGCGAGCGACGTGACGGTCGGGCTCGCCTCGAACGGCCGCCCCGGCCGCCTGCGCGAGATCCCGGGCATGACGGCGAACATCCTCCCGCTGCGCGTGCGGATCACCCCGGACATGACCGTTGAGGCACTGATCCGGACCGTCGCCGCCGAGATGCGGCTGGCGCTGCGCCACCGTCGCTACTCCAAGGAGCAGCTCGCGCGCGACCTCAGGATCACCGGCGACTCGGCCCGGCTGTGCGACGTGGTCGTGAACGTCATGCCCTATGAGTACGCCCTCGACTTCGCCGGAAGCGCCGGCGCTTCAAGGCTGTTGTCCACCGGCCCGGTTGACGAGCTCTCGCTCTTCATCTCCGAGCGGTCGGAGGGGAAGGGCCCGCTGATCGGCTTCGACGTGAACCCGGACCAGTACCGTCCCGAGGACGTCAGGCCGCACCAGCAGAGCATCACCGCCCTCGTCGCCGCACTCTCCCGGGCGGACGCCACGTCTCCGCTCTCCCGCCTCACCATCCTCGACGAGCAGACCGCCGACCAGGTGCTCGCGGCCGGGCGCGGCGCCCCCCTCGAACGACGGGACCACGAGCCGGCGCGGCGGGCGTCGCTCCCCGAGCTGTTTGCGGCGCGGGTGGCTGTGGATCCGTGCGCGGTGGCGGTGTCGGGTGGTGAAGTGTCGTTGTCGTATGGCGAGTTGGAGTGCGTTTCGGGTGTCTTGGCGTCGTGTTTGGTGGGGTGTGGTGTAGCGGCCGAGGGTGGCGTGGGTGTGCTGTCGGGGCGTTCTGTGGCGGTGGTGTCGGTGTCGTTGGCTGCGGTGCGTGCGGGTGGTGCGTATGTGCCGTTGGATGTCCGTTGGCCTGTGGAGCGGCTGCGTCAGGTCGCGGGGGTTGGTGGCATCCAAGTGCTGGTGGTCGGTGAGGAGTTCGCCGGTCACGAGTGGGTCGCCGAGATGCGGCAGCATGTGCCGGTGGTGGTGGTTGATGCTGTGGGTCGGGTGGTCGGCGGTGCGTCGGCGTCCGCGGTTGCGTCGCCTTCGGTGCCTTCGCTGCCTTCGGTGTGTGGTGGTGGGCAGTTGGCGTATGTGATGTTCACGTCTGGTTCGACGGGTGTGCCCAAGGGTGTTGGGGTGTCGCATGCGGATGTGGCGGCGTTGGCGGCGGACAGTGCCTGGGGTGGGGGCGTTGCGGATGCGGTGCTTTTGCATTCTGCCTATGTCTTTGACGCCTCGACCTTTGAGATGTGGGTGCCGTTGCTTCGCGGTGGGCGGGTGGTGGTGGCGCCGGAGGGGGCCCTTGAGCCCCACGTTCTGCGTGACATCGTCACGACCGAGAACGTCACCGCCCTGTTCCTGACCACCGCGCTGTTCAACGTCATCGCCGAGGTCGACCCGCAGGCCCTGGCCGGGGTCCGCGCGGTCTGCACCGGCGGCGAACGCGCCGCGCCCCATGCCCTGCAGCGCGTCGCCCGCGAACTGCCAGGCACGCGGGTCCACCACGTCTACGGCCCGACGGAGACCACCACCTTCGCCACCCGCTACCACGTCACCCCCGACACCCCCATGGGACCGCCGCCCATCGGACAGTCCCTGGACGGCATGCGCGCCTACGTCCTCGACTCCGCCCTGGGACTCGTACCGCCCGGGGTCGCAGGCGAGTTGTACCTGGCGGGCCAGGGGGTCGCGCGCGGTTACACGGGCCGTCCGGGGCTGACCGCCACCCGCTTCATCGCCGACCCCTTCGACCCGTCGGGCGGACGGATGTACCGCACCGGCGACCTGGTCCGATGGGACGAGGACGGCCGGCTCGTCTACCTCGCCCGCGCCGACGACCAGGTCAAACTCCGCGGCCACCGCATCGAACCCGGCGAAATCGAAAGCGTCCTCGCCGGGCTGCCCTCGGTGGGTGCCGCCTGCGTCGTCGTACGGGAAGACCTGCCCGGCGACCGGCAGTTGGTGGGCTATGTGGTCCCGGCGGACGGCTCGTCCGTGGACGAGGGCGAGCTGTCCTCGTCGGTGGCCCGCGTCCTTCCCCCCTATATGGTCCCGTCGGTCTTCGTGCCCCTCGCGACGCTGCCGTTGACCCCCAACGGGAAGGTCGACCGCCGCGCCCTGCCCGCGCCCCGGGTGCCGGAACGCACCGCCGGGCGCGGCCCGCGCACCGTCCGTGAGGAACTGCTGCTCGCCCTGTTCACCGACGTCCTGGGCACCGACGGCATCGGCGTACACGACGACTTCTTCGCCCTCGGCGGGCATTCGCTCCTGGCGACCCGCCTGGTCAGCCGCGCGCGCTCGGCACTCGGCGCCGAACTCGACGTGCGCACGCTCTTCCAACACCCGACCGTCAGCGCACTCGCCACCGCGCTCGACACGGCCGACCGGGCCCGGGCCGCCCTCGTCCGCGAGGAGCGTCCACGAGACCTCCCGCTGTCCTACGCGCAACAGCGCCTGTGGTTCCTCAACCGGCTCGAAGGGCCGAGCGCCACCTACAACATCCCGCTGGTGCTGCGGCTCGACGGCCCCCTGGACCTCGATGCCCTGCGCGCCGGCCTCGCCGATGTCGTCGACCGCCACGAGTCCCTGCGCACCGTCTTCGTGGAGGAGGGCGGAGCACCGCGCCAGCAGGTCTGTGACGCGGCACAAGCGGCCGGACTGGTGCCGCTGCGCTTCGAGGAGGCGCCGGACGGCGGAGCCCCAGCCGCGGTTGAGCAGTGGGCCGACGAAGCGATCCGCTCCGCGGCGACCGAAGCGTTCGACCTTGCGGGAGACCCCGCGATACGGGTGCGGTTGCTGCGACTGGGCGCCGAGAGGCATGTACTGGTGCTGGTGGTGCATCACATCGCTGCCGACGGTTGGTCGTTGGCACCGCTGGCTCGTGATCTGGGTGCCGCCTACCGGGCGCGTGCCGAGGGCAGGGCTCCTGACCGGTCGCCGCTGCCGGTGCAGTACGCCGACTACACGCTGTGGCAGCGGCGCATGCTGGGCGAGGAGTCCGACCCGGAGAGCCTGACGGCCCGCCAACTTGGCTACTGGCGCCGGGCACTGGCCGGCGCTCCCGAAACGCTGGCACTTCCGTTGGACCGCAACCGGCCCGCTGTGCCGCAGCACCGCGGTGACGCCGTTCCCTTCCTCGTCACGGCGGACGTGCACCGGGGGCTCGTCGAGTTGGCGCGCTCGTGTGGTTGCACGTTGTTCATGGTGGTGCAGGCGGCGGTGGCGGTGCTGCTGTCCCGGCACGGTGCCGGCGATGACGTCCCGTTGGGTACCGCGGTGGCCGGTCGTACCGATGAGGCCCTGGACGACCTGGTCGGGTTCTTCGTCAACACCCTCGTGCTGCGCACGGACCTGTCCGGCGACCCCACCTTCCGTGAACTGCTCGAACGTGTAAGGGAGTTCGACCTCGCCGCCTACGCCCATGGAGACGTGCCGTTCGACCGCGTCGTGGAGGCGTTGAACCCGGCACGCTCGCAGAGCCATCATCCGCTCTTCCAGGTCATGCTGGTGCTGCAGAACCAAGCCGCGGACGCCCTCGACCTGCCGGGGATCACGGTGACCGGCCAGCCCCTGCACACGGGCATCAGCAAGTTCGACCTGACCTTCTCCCTCACCGAGACCCATGACGATGCCGGCCGGCCCGCCGGGGTGGACGGGTACCTGGAGTTCTCCACCGAGCTGTTCGAACCCGGCACCGCGCGGGCGCTGACCGACCGGCTGTCGCGGCTGCTGTCGGCGGTGATCGCCGACGCCGACCAACGGGTCGACGACATCGAGCTGTTGGACGCGCAGGAACGCGCCGTCGCGCTGGAACAGGGGCAGGGCGACATCCGCCGGCTCTCGGCGTCGACGATGTCGGAGCTCTTCAGTGAGCAGGCGGCGCGGACTCCGGGTGCGGTGGCGGTCCGGGACGGTCGACGGACCCTGACTTACGCCCAGTTGGAGTCGGAAGCCGATGTCCTGGCGGGGTACCTGTCTGGGTGTGGGGTCGGTCCGGAGGACTTGGTGGCGTTGGCGCTGCCGGGGGCTGCGGAGATGGTCGTGGCGATGTTGGCGGTGTTGAAGGCGGGGGCGGCCTATCTGCCTGTGGATCCGGCGTATCCGGCGGCTCGTATCGCGTACTTGTTGGAGGACGCTGGTCCCAAGCTGCTGATCACGGAACGGTCGGTTCGGGAGCAACTGCCGCCGACCGACGTGCCGTTGGTCGTGGCGGATGATGCGGCGTCCTGGTCTGTGGAGCATGCGTCCGGTCCGGTAGGTCCGGTGTCGGCCGCCAGTCCGGCGTACGTCATTTACACCTCGGGTTCTACGGGGCGTCCGAAGGGGGTGGTGGTCACCCATGCCTCGATGGCGCATCACATGGCGTGGATGGCTGACCATCTCGCCTTGACGGTTGAGGATCGGGTGCTGGCTCGGACGTCGCCGAGCTTCGATGCCTCCGTGTGGGAGATCTGGCTGCCGCTGCTGCACGGCGCGTCGGTGTGCGTGCTGCCGGTCGACGCCAACCGGGATCCCGATGTCCTCGTCGGCTGGATGCGGGAGTTCGGGGTGACGGTGGCGCAGTTCGTGCCGTCGCACTTGTCGTTGGTGCTGGGCAGCGGGACTGGGACAGCTCCTGGGTGTCTGCGGGCTGTGTTGTGTGGTGGTGAGCCGTTGGTGGGGGAGTTGGCGGCTCGGGTTGCTGACGTGTGGTCGGTGGAGGTCCACAACCTGTATGGGCCGACGGAGGCGACGATTGATGCCACTGCGCATGCGGTGGGTGCGGGTGATAGTTCGGTTTCGGTGCCGATTGGGCGGCCGGTCTGGAATGCGCGGGCGTATGTGTTGGATGGGGCGTTGCGGGTGGTGCCTCCTGGTGTGCCGGGGGAGTTGTATCTGGCGGGTGGGTTGTTGGCGCGTGGGTATGTCGGTCGGCCGGGTCTGACGGCGTCTCGTTTCGTTGCGGATCCGTTTGATGTGTCGGGTGGGCGGATGTATCGCACGGGTGATGTGGTGCGGTGGGATGTGCGGGGGCGGCTTGAGTATCTGGGGCGGTCTGATGACCAGGTCAAGTTGCGGGGCTATCGCATTGAGTTGGGTGAGGTGGAGAGTGCGCTGACGGCCCTGCCGGGTGTGTCCTCGGCGCGTGCGCTCATCCGCGAGGACCGACCGGGCGACAAACGCCTGGTCGCCTACGTCGTTCCCGCGGACGGCAGCACCGTGCACCAGGCCGCGCTGCGCACGGAACTGACCGGCACACTGCCCGACTACATGGTTCCGGCCGCGTTCGTCGTCCTCGACGCGTTGCCGCTGCTGCCCAACGGCAAGGTCGACCGCCGCGCCCTGCCTGCCCCCGAGGCGTCGGCGGGCGGCAGCGTGGGGCGCGGCTCGCACACGGCCCAGGAAGAGATCCTGTGCGGCCTCTTCGCCGACGTGCTGGGCCGACCCCGGGTCGGAGTCGACGACGGATTCTTCGACCTGGGCGGGCATTCGCTGCTCGCCACCCGGCTCGTCAGCAGGGTGCGCTCCGTTCTCGGAGTCGAGCTCGCCGTCCGCACGCTCTTCCAGCACCCCACCCCCGCCGGTCTCGCCGCCGTGCTGGACGGAGCGGGGCGGGCCAGGACCCCGGTCGTGCGGGCGGAGCGGCCCACGACCGTGCCGCTGTCCTTCGCGCAGCAACGCCTGTGGTTCCTCAACCGGCTTGACGGCCCCGGCGCCACGTACAACATCCCGCTCGTGCTGGAACTCGACGGGACGCTCGATGCCCGTGCCCTGCGCTCCGCGCTCGGTGACGTCGTCGAACGACACGAGGTGTTGCGCACGGTCTTCCCCGAGCGGGACGGCGTACCGCACCAACGCGTGCTGGATCCCTCCCTCGTGGACCCGGAACTGAGGGTGCGTGAGATCACCGCGGACGCGCTCGACGCGGCCGTGATGGACGCGGTGACGACCACGTTCGACGTGGTGATCGATCTGCCGCTGCGTGCCTGGCTGTTCAGGACGGACGCCGAACACCATGTGCTGGTGCTGGTCCTGCACCACATCGCCGGTGACGGGTGGTCCCTGGCACCGCTGGCCCGCGACCTCGGTGCCGCCTACCGGGCGCGCATCTCAGGCAAGGCGTCCGACCGACCGACGCCGGCGGTGCAGTACGCCGACTACACCCTCTGGCAACGGCACATCCTCGGCGCGGAGAGCGACCCCGACAGCCTGGCGTCGCAGCAACTCGCCTTCTGGCGGGACGCGTTGGGCGACCTCCCGGAACTGCTGGAACTGCCCCTCGACCGGCCCCGCCCGGCCGAGACGGACCCTGCCGGCGGCGTCTTCGTCCGCACCTTGGACGCCGTACTGCACCACCGGCTGCTCGACCTTGCCAGGGCTTCCGGCAGCACGCTGTTCATGGTGCTGCAGGCCGCCGTGGCGACGGTGCTCTCCCGGCACGGAGCCGGGTCCGACATCCCCCTCGGCACCCCGGTCGCAGGCCGCACCGACGAGGCGCTGGACGATCTGATCGGCTTCTTCGTCAACACCCTCGTCCTGCGCACGGACGTGTCGGGTGATCCGACGTTCCGCGAACTCCTCGACCGGGTAAGGGAGTTCGACCTCGCGGCGTACGCCCATCAGGATGTGCCGTTCGAATGGCTGGTGGAGAGCCTCAACCCGGTCCGTGCGCGCAACCATCATCCGCTGTTCCAGACGATGCTGGTGCTGCAGAACCAGGACACCGCCGACACCGAACTTCCGGGGCTGACGGTCGGCAGCCGTCTGGCGCACAACGGGATCAGCAAGTTCGACCTGACCTTCGCCTTCGGTGAGGACCGCGCGCAGGGCGGGCTGACCGCCGGAGTCGAGTACGCGACCGCGCTCTTCGACGCCGCAACCATCGAGGCCCTGACCGGCCGCCTGATCCGGCTGCTGGAGGCCGTCGCCACCGACCCGGATCGGCCCCTGCACAGCTACGACCTGCTGTCCGACGGGGAACGCGCCGAGGTCGTCGCCTGGGGCGAGGGCGCCCGCCTCCCGGCCACCACCGCCGGGGCGTCGCTCCCCGAGCTGTTCGCGGCGCGGGTGGCGGCGGATCGGTGTGCGGTTGCGGTGTCGGGTGGGGGAGTGGTGTTGTCGTATGGGGAGTTGGAGGAGGTTTCGGGTGTTCTGGCGTCGTGTTTGGTGGGGTGTGGTGTAGCGGCCGAGGACGGCGTGGGTGTGCTGCTGGGGCGTTCTGTTGCTGTGGTGACGGCGTCGTTGGCGGCGGTTCGCGCGGGTGGTGCGTATGTGCCGCTGGACATCCGCTGGCCCGTGGAGCGGCTGCATCAGGTCGTAGAGGTCAGTGGCACCCGGGTGCTGGTGGTCGGCGAGGAGTTCGCCGGTCACGAGTGGATCGTGGAGATGCGGCAGCGTGTGCCGGTCGTGGTGGTCGATGCCGTGGGTCGGGTGGTCGGCGGTGCGCCCGAGCAGGTTGCATCTCTGCCTGTGGTGGCGGGTGGTGGGCAACTGGCGTATGTGATGTTCACGTCCGGTTCGACGGGTGTGCCCAAGGGTGTTGGGGTCTCGCATGGGGATGTGGCGGCGCTGGCCTCCGACAGTGCCTGGACCGGCGGTGTCGCGGATTCGGTGCTGCTGCATTCCGCCTATGTCTTCGACGCCTCCACCTTCGAGATCTGGGTGCCCCTGCTCAACGGTGGACGGGTGGTCGTCGCCCCGGAGGGCGCTCTTGAGCCCCATGTCCTGCACGACATCGTCACCGCCGAGAACGTCACCGCCCTGTTCCTGACCACCGCCCTGTTCAACGTCGTGGCGGAGGTGGATCCGCAGGCCCTGGCCGGGGTCCGGATGGTCTGCGCGGGCGGCGAATTGGCCTCACCAGGAGCGATGCAGCAGGTCGCCAGTCACCTGCCAGGCACGCGGGTTCAGCACGTCTACGGCCCGACGGAGACCACCACCTTCGCCACCCGCTATCACGTCACCCCCGACACACCCATGGGTCCGCCGCCCATCGGACAGTCCCTGGACGGCATGCGCGCCTACGTGCTGGACGCCGGCCTGGGAAGGGTCGCGCCGGGCATGACCGGGGAGCTGTACCTCGCCGGGCCGGGAGTGGCCCGCGGGTATCTGGGCCGCCCCGCCCTGACGGCCACGCGGTTCGTGGCCGACCCGTTCGACCCGTCGGGCGGACGGATGTACCGCACCGGCGACCTCGTGCGGTGGGATGCGGACGGCCGGCTCGTCTACCTCTCCCGCGCCGACGACCAGGTCAAACTCCGCGGCTACCGCATCGAACCCGGCGAGGTGGAGGGCGTTCTCGCCGGTCTGCCGGGCGTCGCCGCCGCGCACGTGCGGGTGCGGGAGGACCTGCCGGGCGACCGGCGGTTGGTCGGGTACGTGGTGCCCTCCGCGGGTGCGGAACTGGACCCCGCGGAGCTGGCGTCGGGTGTGGGACAGGCACTGCCGGCGTACCTGGTTCCCTCGGCGTTCGCCGTGCTGGACGCACTGCCGCTGACGCCGAACGGGAAGATCGACCACCGTGCGCTTCCGGTGCCCGAGGCGTCCGGCGCCGGCGAAGGCCGCGGCCCGCGCACGGCCCGCGAGGAGATCCTTAGCGGCCTGTTCGCCGCCGTCCTGGGCGTCGACCGGATCGGCGTGACGGACAACTTCTTCGCGGCCGGCGGACATTCGCTGCTGGCGACGCGACTGGTGAGCCGGGTGCGCTCGGCCCTGGGCGTCGAGGTCGAGGTCCGCGCGCTCTTCGAGCACCCGACGGTCGCCGGACTCGCCGCGGTCCTCGACGCCGCCGAGGCGGCACGGCCGTCGGTACTGCCCGAACAGCGACCCGAAGCCATGCCGCTCTCCTTCGCGCAGCAACGCCTGTGGTTCCTCAACCGGCTCGAAGGGCCGAGCGCCACCTACAACATCCCGATGGTGCTGCGGCTCGACGGACCGCTGGACGTCGCCGCGTTGGGTGCCGCGCTGGGCGACCTCGTCGAGCGCCACGAGACCCTGCGCACCGTCTACCCGGTGACCGACGGCGTCGCCCGTCAGCTCGTGCTGGACGCGTCCGCCGTCGACCTCGCACCGCGGCCCCAGGACGTGTCGCCCGCCGAACTCGACCGGGCGCTCACGGACAGCGTCAGCTGCGCCTTCGACGTGGCGAAGGACGTTCCCGTACGGGCGCGGCTGCTGCGGCTGGGTGCCGAGGCGCATGTACTGGCGCTGGTGGTGCATCACATCGCCGCGGACGGCTGGTCGGTGGCCCCGTTGGCTCGTGATGTGGGTGCCGCCTATCGGGCGCGTGCCGAGGGCGGGGCGCCCGAGTGGTCGCCGCTGCCGGTGCAGTACGCCGACTACACGCTGTGGCAGCGGCGCATGCTGGGCGAGGAGTCCGATCCCGAGAGCCTGACGGCCCGCCAACTGGACTTCTGGCGCCAACAGCTCGTGGGCATACCCGAGTTGGTCGAACTGCCGTGGGACCGTCAGCGACCCGCCGTGCTGAAGCACGAGGGCGACGCCCTCACCTTCGTGATCGACCAGGACACGCACCGGGGGCTCATCGAGTTGGCGCGCTCGTGTGGCTGCACGTTGTTCATGGTGGTGCAGGCGGCGGTGGCGGTGCTGCTGTCCCGGCACGGTGCCGGCGATGACGTTCCGTTGGGTACCGCGGTGGCCGGTCGTACCGATGAGGCCCTGGACGACCTGGTCGGGTTCTTCGTCAACACCCTCGTGCTGCGCACGGACCTGTCCGGCGACCCCACCTTCCGCGAACTCCTCGACCGAATAAGGGAATTCGACCTTGCGGCATTCGCTCACCAGGACGTGCCGTTCGAGCGGTTGGTGGAGGCGCTCAACCCGGTGCGGTCGCAGGACCGCCATCCGCTGTTCCAGGTGATGCTGGTACTGCAGAACCAGGCAGCGGCGGACGTCGAGCTGCCGGGGATCACGGTGACCGCCCAGCCCGTGCAGACGGGTATCAGCAAGTTCGACCTGACCTTCTCCCTCACCGAGAAGCGGGACGAAGCGGGTAGTGCCGCTGGCATCGAGGGGCATCTGGAGTTCTCCACCGAGCTGTTCGAGCCCGACACCGTCCAGGCACTGGCCGACCGCCTCTCGCGGCTGCTGGCAACCGTGGTCGCCGACCCCGACCAGCGGGTGCACGAGGTCGAGCTGTTCACCGACGAGGAGCGGTCGCGGGTGATCGCCGCGGGCTGCGGCCAGTCTCGGCAGATGCTGCGGTTGACCGTACCGGAGCTCTTCAGTGAGCAGGCGGCGCGGACTCCGGGTGCGGTGGCGGTCCGGGACGGTCGACGGACCCTGACTTACGCCCAGTTGGAGTCGGAAGCCGATGTCCTGGCGGGGTACCTGTCTGGGTGTGGGGTCGGTCCGGAGGACTTGGTGGCGCTGGCGCTGCCGGGGGCTGCGGAGATGGTCGTGGTGATGTTGGCGGTGTTGAAGGCGGGGGCGGCCTATCTGCCTGTGGATCCGGCGTATCCGGCGGCTCGTATCGCGTACTTGTTGGAGGACGCTGGTCCCAAGCTGCTGATCACGGAACGGTCGGTTCGGGAGCAACTGCCGCCGACCGACGTGCCGTTGGTCGTGGCGGATGATGCGGCGTCCTGGTCTGTGGAGCATGCGTCCGGTCCGGTAGGTCCGGTGTCGGCCGCCAGTCCGGCGTACGTCATTTACACCTCGGGTTCTACGGGGCGTCCGAAGGGGGTGGTGGTCACCCATGCCTCGATGGCGCATCACATGGCGTGGATGGCTGACCATCTTGCCTTGACGGTTGAGGATCGGGTGCTGGCTCGGACGTCGCCGAGCTTCGATGCCTCCGTGTGGGAGATCTGGCTGCCCTTGCTCCATGGTGCGTCCACCTGTCTGGTGTCACCGGAGACCAACCGCGACCCGGACCAACTCCTTTACCGCATGCGGGAGTTCGGGGTGACGGTGGTGCAGTTCGTGCCGTCGCATCTGTCGTTGGTGTTGGGCGCCGGGGGGTCGGTGCCTGGGTGTCTGCGGGCTGTGTTGTGTGGTGGTGAGCCGTTGGTGGGGGAGTTGGCGGCTCGGGTGGCTGGTGCGTGGTCGGTGGAGGTGCACAACCTGTATGGGCCGACGGAGGCGACGATTGATGCCACTGCGCAAGCGGTGGGTTCGGATCAGGGTGCGAGTTCGGTGTCGATTGGGCGGCCGGTCTGGAATGCGCGGGCGTATGTGTTGGATGGGGCGTTGCGGGTGGTGCCTCCTGGTGTGCCGGGGGAGTTGTATCTGGCGGGTGGGTTGTTGGCGCGTGGGTATGTCGGTCGACCCGGTTTGACGGCGTCTCGTTTCGTTGCGGATCCGTTTGATGTGTCGGGTGGGCGGATGTATCGCACGGGTGATGTGGTGCGGTGGGATGTGCGGGGGCGGCTGGAGTATCTGGGGCGGTCTGATGACCAGGTCAAGTTGCGGGGGTATCGGATTGAGTTGGGTGAGGTGGAGAGTGCGCTGACGGCGCTGCCGGGTGTGTCCTCGGCGCGTGCGCTCATCCGCGAGGACCGACCGGGCGACAAACGCCTGGTCGCGTA
This sequence comes from Streptomyces sp. NPDC057743, assembly GCF_042798755.1. NCBI lineage: Bacteria > Bacillati > Actinomycetota > Actinomycetes > Kitasatosporales > Streptomycetaceae > Streptomyces > Streptomyces sp. NPDC057743. Next base: position 9,726 of record NZ_JBHVJX010000032.1, on the reverse strand, counting down.
CCTGGTGGCCGGCGCCGGGCAGGAGGTGGACGCCGTCGAGCTGCGGCGGAGTCTTGCGGCGGCACTGCCCGACTACATGGTTCCGGCCGCGTTCGTCGTCCTCGACGCGTTGCCGCTGCTGCCCAACGGCAAGGTCGACCGCCGCGCCCTGCCCGCCCCCGAACCGGACACGCACCGGACCGGCGGCCAGGCACCGCGTACCGACGAGGAACGGATCCTGTGCGGGGTGATCGCCGAGACGCTCGGCATCCCTGAAGTCGGCGTTGATGACGACTTCTTCGCCCTCGGCGGCGACAGCATCCTGTCGATCCAGGTCGTCAGCAGGGCCCGCGGCGAGGGACTGGTCATCACGCCGCGCGACGTCTTCGTCCACCGGACCATGGCGGCGATCGCGCCGGTCGCCGTGCCGCTGGGCGCGGAAGCGGAGACCCCAGCCACCCCGGGCATCGGCGAGGTGCCGCTCACGCCCATCGCCGCCTGGTTCCTCGACCGGCCCGGCAGGTCCGACGGTTACAACCAGTCGAGCGTGCTGCGCTCGCCGGCCGGCGCGACGGAGAGCGACATCGCAGCGGCGCTCCAACTCCTCCTGGACCACCACGACATGCTGCGACTGCGGGTGGCTGCTGCACCCGGGGGGCGCCCCGGTCTCGAAGTGCTGCCACAGGGCGCGGTGAGCGCCCGCTCGCGGCTGACGCGGGTCGACATCGCCGGACTCGACGGCGCCCGGACCGAGGCGGTGGTCGGCGAGGCCGCGGAGGCAGCCCGCCTGCGGTTGCGGCCGGACACCGGAGGCGTGTTGGAGGCCGTCTGGTACGACGCCGGGCCCGACCGGCCCGGCCGGCTGTTGCTCGTCGTCCATCACCTCGCGGTGGACGCGGTCTCGTGGCGCACCCTCACCGCGGACCTGGCCACCGCCTGGCAGGCCGTCACTACCCGTGCGACGGCCGACAGTTCGTCCCTACCGCCGGTGCGCACCTCCTACCGCAGGTGGGCGGAGCTGCTGGTGGCCGAGGCGCGAAGCGCCGAGCGCGCCGCGGAACTGCCGCTCTGGCAGGAGATCCTGCGCACCGAGGACCCGCAGTGGGGATACCGACCGCTCGACCCGGACCGGGACACTGCCGACGGCGTGCGGACGCTGACGGTCACCCTGCCCGCGCAGTGGACGGGGCCCCTGCTGACCACCGTGCCGACCGCCTTCCACGCCGGGATCAACGACGTGCTGCTCACCGGCCTGGCGTTGGCGATCGCCGGGTGGCGTGCCGAGCGCGGGGACGCGGGCGGTTCCGCGGTGCTGCTCGACCTGGAAGGACACGGCCGCGAGCAGATCGCCGACAACATCGACCTGTCCCGGACCGTCGGCTGGTTCACCAGCATGTACCCGGTGCGGCTCGATCCGGGACCGGTGAGCCGCTACGAGGCGCGGGCCTTCGACGGCCCGCTGATCGACCGCGCACTGAAGCGGGTCAAGGAACAGCTGCGGGCCGTCCCGGACCACGGCATCGGCTACGGCCTGCTGAGGCATCTCAACCCGGGCACCCGTGACCTGCTCAAGGATGCCGTGACGCCGCAGCTCGGCTTCAACTACCTGGGGCGCTACGCCGGTTCATCGGCGGCGGGCGACGCCGGTGACTGGCAGCTGCTCTTCGACGGGGGCCGGCCGCGCAGTCAGGACCCGGACATGCCGGTGCACCACGTGCTGGACATCAACGCCTACACCAAGGACCTGCCGGAGGGGCCGCAGCTGGTCGCCGGCTGGACCTGGCCGACGGATCTGCTCAAGGAGGAGGACGTCGAGGAACTGGCCGAAGGCTGGCTGCGGGCACTGCGTGCCGTCGCGGAGCACGCCCAGGCACCCGACGCCGGCGGCTACACGCCCTCCGACCTTCCGTTGGTCTCGCTCAACCAGGCACAGATCGATCGACTGCAGAACAAGTTGCAGAACAAGTGGGGTGGACGCAAGTGACCGGGTTCCAGCTGCAGGACGTCCTGCCGTTGACACCGCTGCAGGCAGGCATGCTGTTCCATGCCGTGTACGACTCCGAGGCGGTGGACGTCTACACCGCGCAGTTCGTCTTCGACCTCCAGGGACCGGTCGACGCGGCGGTGCTGTACGCGGCCGTGAAGGGACTGCTGCGCAGGCACGCCAACCTTCGGGTGGGGTTCCTCTACGAAGACCTCGACGAGCCGGTGCAGGCCGTCGCCGTGGAGGTACCGCCGGTCTTCGAGGAACTCGACTTCGGCGCGGGCGACGACGCCGGGCGCGCGGAGCGGCTGGCCGCGTTCCTGGCCGCCGACCGCACGCGGCGGTTCGACCTGTCCGAACCACCCCTGATGCGCTTCACCCTGATCCGGATGGGGCACCACCGGTACCACCTGGTGATGACCAACCATCACCTCCTCCTCGACGGCTGGTCGATGCCGCTGCTGGTGCGGGAACTCTTCGAGCTCTACGCGCGCGGCGGCGACGGCAGCGCGATGCCGCGCGTCGCCCCGTACCGGGACTACCTCGCCTGGCTGGCCGCGCAGGACCGTACGGCCGCGACCGGCGCCTGGCGCGCGGCGCTCGCCGGAGTGGCGCAGCCGACCCTGCTGGCCGGCCAGAAGCCGGCCACCGCGTCGTCGGGCGAGTTGCCCGAACAACTGGTGCTGGATCTGGGGGAGGCCACCACCGCCCGACTGCGGGAGGCGGCCCGCCGGCACCGCCTGACGCTCAACACGGTGGTGCAGGGCGCCTGGGGCGTGCTGCTGCACCAACTCACCGGTCAGGACGACGTGTTGTTCGGCACCACCGTCTCGGGACGGCCGCCGGAGATCCCCGGCGTCGAGACCATGGTCGGACTGTTCATCAACACGATTCCGGTCCGCGTCGGCATCCGGCCCGACGACACCCTGGCCACGCTGCTGCACCGGATGCAGGACGAACAGGGCCGGCTGCTGGGCTCCCAGTACCTCGGGCTGACCGAGATCCGCGCCCTGACCGGCCTGGACGACCTCTTCGACACGCTCGCCGTGTTCGAGAACTACCCCATGGACGCGGCGGCACTGCGGCAGGCCCAGGAGGGCCTGCCGGGTCTTCGGGTCACCGGCGTCCGGGGCACCGACGCGGCGCACTACCCGCTGACCCTCACCATCGCGCCGGGGGACGACCTGCGGATCACCTTCGGTCACCGCACGGACGCCTTCGCGTCCGGGACCGTGCGGCTGATGGCCGAGCGGCTGCGGCTGCTGCTGGAAGCCTGCGCCGATGACTTGGCGCGGCCGGTCGCCGGCCTGTCGGTGTTGCTCGACGGCGAGCGGGCACGCCTGCTCGACCAGGGCAGGGGCGCGCCCCTGCCGGCCGGGGCGCCGCGGGCCGGCCTGCCGGGACTCTTCGCCACCCGGGTGGCGTCGGACCCGGACGCGGTGGCGGTCAGGCAGGGCGAACAGTCCCTGACCTACCGGGAGTTGGACGGACTCTCCGACTCGCTGGCACGGTGCCTGACGGGTTTGGGCGTCGCCGCCGAGGACGGCGTCGGGGTGCTGGTCGGCCGCTCGACCGCCGTGGTGACCGCCTCCCTGGCCGCGGTCCGGGCCGGCGGCGCGTACGTACCGCTGGACGACCGCTGGCCGGTCGGGAGGCTGCGCCGGATATCCGCCTCGGCGGGGCTGCGCGTCCTCGTCGTCGCGGCGGAGCTCGCCGACCATGCCTGGGTGGCGGAGGCCCGCGACACGCTCCCGGTCGTCGTGGTCGACACCGACGGCCGGGTCGTCGACGGCCCACCCGCCGAACCGGGCCCGCTTCCCACGTTGACCGGCGCCGCGCGGCTGGCATACGTGATGTTCACCTCCGGCTCCACCGGCGAGCCCAAGGCCATCGGCGTCACCCACGCCGACGTGGCGGCGCTCGCCGCCGATGCCATGTGGCGCGGCGCCGCCGACGCGGTCCTGATGCACTCCGCCTACGTCTTCGACGCCTCCACCTTGGAGATCTGGGTCCCGCTGCTCCACGGTGGAACGGTCGTGGTCGCCCCCGACGGCCCGCTCGAACCGCATCGCCTCGGCCGCATCCTGGCCACCGAGCGGATCACCGCGCTCTTCCTGACCACCTCCCTGTTCAACCTCGTCGCCGACGGCGACCCGCAGGTGTTCGCGACCGCGCGCCTGGTGGTGACCGGAGGCGAGGCGGCCGCAGCGGGCGTACTGCAACGCGCCGCGACCGCCTGCCCGCGGACGAGGTTCGTCAACGGCTACGGGCCGACGGAGACGACGACGTTCGCGACCCGCTATCAGGTGCCGTCGCAGTCGGTCGCGGAACACCGGGTTCCGCCCATCGGCGGGCCGCTGGACGGCATGCGGTGCTACGTCCTCGACGCCCGGCTGCGGCCGGTACCCGAGGGCGTGGTGGGCGAGTTGTACCTCGCCGGACCGGGGGTGGCCCGCGGCTATATGGGCCGCCCCGACCTGACGGCCGCGCGCTTCGTGGCCGACCCGTTCGACCAGTCCGGCGCCCGGATGTACCGCACCGGCGACCTCGTGCGGTGGAACGACCGGGGTGAACTCGCATACCTCTCCCGCGCCGACGACCAGGTCAAGCTCCGCGGCCACCGGATCGAACCCGGCGAGATCGAAGCCGCGCTCACCGCCCTGCCGACGGTGGCGGCCGCCTGTGCCGTCGTCCGCGAGGACACCCCCGGCGACCGGCGGCTGGTGGCCTACGCCGTGGCCGCGGACGGCACCACGACATCCGCGGAGGCACTCGCGGAGCAACTGGGCCGGAGCCTGCCCGCATACCTGGTCCCCTCGGCGTTCGTCGTGCTGGACGCGCTGCCGCTGACCCCCAACGGCAAGCTGGACCGACGGGCCCTGCCGGCGCCCCAACACACCGCGGACGGCGGCGGACGCGGCCCCCGCACCGTGCAGGAAGAGCTGCTCGCCGACCTGTTCGCCGACGTGCTCGGCGTCGGCCGGGTCCCCGCCGACGAGAGCTTCTTCTCGCTCGGCGGACACTCCCTGCTGGCCACCCGCCTGGTCAGCCGCATCCGCACCACCCTCGGCGTGGAACTCGAAGTGCGCACGCTCTTCGAGCACCCCACCGTCGCGCGACTCGCCGCTGCCCTCGACGGTGCGGGCACGGCACGGGAGGCCCTGGTGCCCGCGCAGCGCCCGGCGAGGCTGCCGCTGTCCTTCGCGCAGCAACGCCTGTGGTTCCTGGGCAGGTTGGACGAGCCCGGCGCCACCTACAACATCCCGCTGGTGGTGCGGCTGGACGGCCCACTGGACACCGACGCGCTCCGCGCGGCGCTGGGCGACGTCATCGAGCGCCACGAGGCGCTGCGCACCGTCTTCCCCCAGCACGACGGCGAGCCCGAGCAGCTGGTCCTCGGCCCGGCCCAGGCACAGCTCGCACTGACCGTCGACGACGTCGAGGAACCCGAGCTGCCCGCCCGGATCTCCGCCGCGGTGACCGAGCCGATCGACGTGGAATCCCAACTGCCGTTGCGGGCAAGCCTGTTGCGGCTGGGCGCGGAGAGCCATGTGGTGGTACTGGCGCTGCACCACATCGCCGGCGACGGCTGGTCGCTGGCGCCGTTGGCCCGCGACCTGGGCGCCGCCTACCGGGCGCGCGCCGAGGGCGCGGCTCCTGACTGGCCACCGCTGCCGGTGCAGTACGCCGACTACGCCCTGTGGCAGCGGCGCATGCTGGGCGAGGAGTCCGACGCCGACAGCCCGATGGCGCGTCAACTGGACTTCTGGCGCCGGGCGCTGGCCGGCGTGCCGGAGGAACTGGCGCTGCCCCGGGACCGGCCGCGGCCCGCCGTGACCGACCACAGCGGGCAGGCACACTTCTTCAGCCTGGGCCAGGACACCCACCGCGGGCTCGTCGAGCTGGCGCGGGCCTCGGGCTGCACCCTGTTCATGGTCGTGCAGGCGGCGGTGTCGGCGCTGCTGTCCCGGCACGGTGCCGGCGACGACATCCCGCTCGGTACCGCGGTGGCCGGCCGGAGCGACGAGGCCCTGGACGACCTGGTCGGGTTCTTCGTCAACACCCTCGTGCTGCGCACGGACCTGTCCGGCGACCCCAGCTTCCGCGAACTCCTCGACCGGGTGAGGGAGTTCGACCTGGCCGCGTTCGCGCACCAGGACGTGCCGTTCGAGCGGCTGGTGCAGGCGCTCAACCCGGCGCGGGCGCAGGACCACCATCCGCTTTTCCAGGTGATGTTGGTCCTGCAGAACCAGGCGACAGCCGGAATCGAACTGCCCGGGATCACGGCGACCGGCCAGGCGGCGCACACCGGCATCAGCAAGTTCGACCTCACCTTCAGCTTCACCGAGACCCGGGACGAAACGGGTGCCGCCGCGGGCATCGACGCCCACCTGGAGTACTCCACCGAGCTGTTCGACGCCGGGACGGTGCAACAACTGGCCCACCGGCTGTGCCGCCTGCTCTCCGCGGTCGTCGCCGACCCCGACCTCCCCCTCCGCAGCCACGACCTGCTCACCGACCAGGAGCGGGCGCGGATGCTGGGGGAGTGGGGACGCGGCCCCGTCGCGTACCCGCCGGCCCCGACGGTGCCGGAGCTGTTCGGGGAATGGGTCACGCGCACCCCCGACGCCCCGGCGGTACGCGACACGACGGGCACCCTGACCTACGCCCAACTCGACGCCCGCGCCAACGACCTCGCCCACCACCTCTCCGGACGGGGCATCGGCCCCGAGGGCCTGGTCGCCCTCGCACTGCCCCGCTCCACGGACCTGATCGTCGCGATACTGGCGGTGCTGAAGACCGGAGCGGCCTACCTGCCCCTCGACCCCGCGTACCCGCCCGCCCGCATCTCCTACATGCTCGACGACGCCGCGCCGGCCTTCCTGATCACCACCACGGCCCTCCGCGCCGAACTCCCCACCACCGCCCGCTGCCTGGCACTCGACGACACCCCCACCTGGTCCACCGGCCACCCCGCACCCCCGCGCACCGGCCCCCTGCCCACCCACCCCGCCTACGTCATCTACACCTCCGGCTCCACCGGCCGGCCCAAGGGCGTCGTGGTCACCCACCAGGGCGTCGACGCGATGGTCCGCACACAGACGGAAAGGCTCCACCTCACCCCCGCCAGCCGGGTACTGCAGATGGCGTCGATCAGCTTCGACGCGGCGTTCTGGGACATCTGCATGGGCCTGCTGACCGGCGCCTGCCTGGAAGTCGCCGACCCGGCGCAACTGGTGCCCGGACCCCCGCTGGCCGGCCTGCTCGCGGAACGCGGCATCACCCACCTGACCCTCCCGCCCGCCGCCCTCGCGGTGCTGCCCCAACACGAGGGCGTACCCGCCGGCACCACCCTGGTGCTCGCCGGTGAGGCGTGCCCACCGGCCCTGGTCGCCCGATGGGCCGATGGCCGGCGGATCGTCAACGCCTACGGGCCGACCGAGACCACGGTCTGCGCCACCATGAGCGACTTCCAACGGCCGACCGCCCCGCAAACACCGGCCCAACGGGTACCGATCGGCGTCCCGGTGCGCAACGCACAGGTGTATGTGCTCGACGACGCCATGCAGTTGGCGCCGCCAGGGGTGATCGGTGAACTGTACGTGGCCGGCGACGGACTGGCCCGCGGCTACCTGAACAACCCGGGCCTGACCGCCACCCGGTTCGTCGCCGACCCCTTCAGCCGCACCGGCGGACGCATGTACCGCACGGGCGACCTCGTCCGCTGGAACGACCGCGGCGAACTCGAATACCTCTCCCGCGCCGACGACCAGGTCAAGCTGCGGGGCTTCCGCATCGAACTCGGCGAGATCGAGGCGGCGTTGACCGCCGTACCCGGGATCACCGCCGCCTGCGCCGTCGTCCGGGAGGACCGGCCGGGCGACCGGCGACTGGTGGCCTACGCCGTTCCCGCCGACGGACAGCGGGAGACGGCACCCGCCCGGATGCGCCGGGCACTCGCCTCGCAACTGCCGGAACACATGGTGCCGTCCGCGTTCGTCACGCTCGACGCCCTGCCCCTGACCCCGAACGGGAAGATCGACCGGCGCGCCCTGCCCACCCCCGGCCCGGCCACCGGCACAGCCGCCCGACGCGCACCGGGCACCGAGCGGGAGAAGCTGCTGTGCGAGGCGTTCGCCGAAGTCCTCGACGTGCCCGAAATCGGCCTGGACGACGACTTCTTCGAGCTCGGCGGACACTCCCTGCTCGCCGTCAAGCTGGCCCAACGCATCGAGGACCGCTTCGGCGCACGGCTGTCGATGCGCGCCCTCTTCGCCGCACCCACCCCGGACGGTGTGCGCCGCCTCCTCGACGACCCCGACGGCGGCACCGGGGGCACACCCGCCCCCGACCCCCGGCAGGACGTGCACCTGGCACCCGACATCACCCCGGCGGCCAGGCCCCTCCCCGGCCAACCCGCCAGCTCCCGCCGCCCGTTGCTCACCGGAGCCTCCGGCTTCCTCGGAGCGTTCCTGCTGCGCGACCTGCTGGAGGCGACCCAAGCCCCGGTGGAATGCCTGGTGCGGGCACGCGACACCGTCGAGGGCGCTCGCCGGCTGCGTTCCGGTCTGGAGTGCTACGGGTTGTGGCAGGAGCGCTACGGTGACTTGATCTGCCCGCTGCCGGGCGATTTGGGCGCGCCGGGCCTGGGCCTGTCCGACCGGGAGCATCGGGCACTACGCAAGCGGGTCGGCACCATCTACCACAACGGCGCCAGGGTCAACTTCGCCGCCCCTTACGCCGAACTCCGCGCCGCCAACGTCACAGGCACGGAGGAACTCCTGCGGCTCGCTGCCGCAGCGGGGTCCGCCGGCATGCACTACATCTCAACTACCGGCGTGTACGCACCGCACGCCGCCGACGGCCGACCCCGCACGGAAGCGTTCGCCATCGGCCCCGTGCACGAACTGCCCGACGGCTATGCGCAGAGCAAGTGGGTTGCCGAGGAACTCGTCCGCATTGCGCACGGCCGCGGAATCCCGGTCACTGTCTACCGTCCCGCCCGCATCTCCGGCGCCACGCACACCGGCGCCTGCCAGGATCGCGACCTGCTGTGGCAGTACATCAAGGGATGCCTCCAGGCACAGGCGGTCCCCGAGGGAGCCGACGAGTCCACCGACTGGATCCCTGTCGACTACGTGAGCGCGGCAGTCATCGCCCTCGCCAACCACCAGCAGGCGACGGGCAACCCGACCGGCCAGGAACCGACCGTCTTCCACCTCACCCACCCCGCGCCGCCGACGCTCTCGCAGGTGTTCCGGGCAGCGGCCGCGCTGGGCCACTCGGTGCGGCCGGTGCCGTTCGACCACTGGCGCAAGCTGGTGGCCGACCAGCCGGACAACGCCGCCCAGCTCTTCCTCGGCGACGCCGGGAGTCAGGCGACGGCAGGTGATGCGGCCCACGGGCCGCGCCGCGCACACCGCACCTTCGACTCCTCCGCAACGCACCGCGCGGCGGCGGCAGCGGGAGTCCACCTCCCGCCTCTCACCGACGAGACCGTACGGGCCTACCTGACGTACTTCGCCGACACGGGATTCCTCCCCTCGCCGGCCCAGCCGTAGCGTCACGCTCCGCCCCTCGCCCCGCATCCAGCGGGCCGAGGGGCGGATCACGTTCCGTTGGCTGCCGTCAGCGAGGCCGCCGTCATCGGCGGGATGGGGCGTTGGCCGCCGAGATGTGCCCCTGCATGCCCAAGACCGTGCTGGCCGTGGCCGGGCGGTGGTCGCCGAAGTACCCCAGGTTGCCCTCTGCCGTCGCCGCGG